>DATLEB010000172.1:0-6933 GCA_035525615.1 Kofleriaceae bacterium
GCGACGTTCTTGACGATGTGCTTGTACCACATGACCTGATCGGCCATCTTGACGAGCTCGTCGTACTTCATGTCGATCTCGCACTGCCCCGCGGTTGCAACCTCGTGGTGGTGCGTCTCGATCTCGATGCCGACCGCCTGCATGGTCAGCACCATGAGGGTGCGGATGTCCGTGAGCGTGTCGACGGGCGCGGTCGGGAAGTAGCCGCCCTTCACGCGCGGCTTGTAGCCGAGGTTGCCGCCCGGGTCGGCCTTGTTGGTGTTCCAGGCGCCCTCGATCGAGTCGACCACGTACGACGCGCCGTTCATGCGCTCCTCGTAGCGGACCTCGTCGAAGACGAAGAACTCGGCCTCGGGGCCGAAGTAGCACTTGTCGGCGACGCCCGTGGACTCGAGGAACTTCACGGCGCGCTTCGCGAGGCTGCGCGGACAGCGGCTGTACGGCTCGCGCGTGATGGGATCGACCGCATCACAGATGAGCGACAGCGTCGGCGTCTGGAGGAACGGCTCGATCACGCCGGTCGATGCCTCGGGCATCATCAGCATGTCGGAGGAGTTGATCGCCTTCCAGCCACGGATGGAGCTGCCATCGAAGCCGAAACCGTTCTCGAGGCCGTCCTCGAGACGTTCGATCGGATAGGTGATGTGCTGCCACGTGCCGAGGAAGTCGACGAACTTGCAGTCGATCATCTTCGCGCCGCGTGTCTGGGCGTAGTCCTTGAGGGCCTTGGCGTCCATGGTCACTTACTCTCTCCTCGGTCGTGCGGTGAGCTCAGGTGGTGAGCCGGTGTTGTACTAGATCGCGTCCTCGCCGGTCTCGCCGGTACGGATGCGGATTACCTCGTCGACGGGCGTGACGAAGATCTTGCCGTCGCCAATGCGGCCCGTGCGCGCGGCCTCGGTGATCGTCGCGACCACCTGGCGAACGGCATCGTCGGCGACGATGATCTCCAGCTTCACCTTCGGCACGAAGTCCACCACGTAGGCCGAGCCTCGGTAGACCTCTTTCTTGCCGCCGGTACGCCCGAATCCCTTCACCTCGGTCACGGTCATGCCGTGGACGCCGATCTCCGCCAACGCCTCCTTGACCTCGTCGAGCTTGAAGGGCTTGATGATCGCCTCGACCTTCTTCATGAAGGCGACCGTACCGGGCCAATGTTTCCTACAGGTTTCGCGCCGGAGAATTGATCCGGGTGAGCGGCCTGACCGTCATTCGAACGAGCCGATCGGCCGCGCGTCACTCCCGCATCTTCGCGCGCAAGCGATCGACCTTCTTGTCGAACGCGATGCGCTTCTCGGGAGTCGAGAGGTAGCCGACCATGCTGGCGAGATCGGTCCACTCGCTCTCGAGGCGCGAGCCGTTGCGTTCCTTGTACGCCTTGTACTCGCGCGTCGCGGCGCGGAACTTCGCGGTGAGCGCGGCGGCGTCGGGAGCGACGACCTCGGGCTTGTCGCCCTTGTCGCCCTTGTCGCCGCGATCGGTCTTGTCGCGGGGTGGCGGGCGCTTCGCGGCGCCGGCGGGCTTCACGCGATCGCCGGGCGGCGGCCGGGGCGGATCGACGGGCTCGTCGACGACCGCGACCGGCATCTCGATCTCTTCCGCGCTGCCCGCCGCGCTGCCGTCGGCGCTTCCAGAGCCACCCGCGTGCTCCACGGCGACCACGGTGGTCTCGCCGGGAAGCGCGGCCGCGGCCGCGGCGGCGGCGACCGTCGACGCCGGCTTCTTGCCCTCGCCTTTTCCGCCGAGCGCGAGCGCGAGGCCGAGCGCCGTCACCATGCCCAGGCCCATCGCGATCATGACGGGCACGATGCGCTTGCGCCGCGGACCGGCGTCGCCGGTCACGCCGGCGACGACGACCGACTGCTGGCCGCTACGACGTCCACGCCCGATCCGCGGGATGGCCTGCGTCGGCGGCTGGTAGAGCGGCATGTTGGCCAGCGCGAACGACACCGTCGCGGTCGACTGCGTGGTCAGCTGCGCCTCGAAGTCGGCGAGGTGCGCGGCGGCGGCGCGATCGAGCAGCTCGCGCTGCTGCGTCATCTCGTTTCCGAACAGGTCGCGCATGAACGCGCCCAGCGCGTCGGTCGAGATCGTCGGGTTGATCGAGATCAACGCCTGCTGGATCGCGTCGCGCAGCTCGGCGGCGGCCTGGTAGCGGTCCTCAGCCTTGGGCGTGAGCGCCTTCACCACGAGCTCGTCGAGGTGCGCGAGCGCGGGATCGAGCTCGGAGACGCGGCGGAACTCGCCCTTCACGACCTGGCGCGCGAGCGCGCGATAATCGGGATTATCGCCGACCTCGTACAGGCGCTGGCCGGTGAGCAGCTCGAAGAGCACGACGCCGACTGCATAGATGTCGGTGCGGTGATCGACCTGGCCGCCGCGCACGAGCTGCTCGGGCGCCATGTAGCCGAACTTTCCGAAGCCCATCTTGGGGTCGGTGGCGGTGGCGCGCAGCGCGCTCTTGGCGATGCCGAAGTCGATGATCTTGGTCTCGCCCTCGAACGACACGACCACGTTGGGCGGCGAGATGTCGCAATGGACCAGGTTGAGCGACGCGCCGTCGGTGCTGGTCCGGCGATGCGCGTAGGCCAGGCCCTGCGCCATCTCGCGCGCGATGAAGAGCGCGAGATCCACCGGCATGCGGCGGTGGGTGCGATTGAGGATCGTCAGCGTGCGGCGCAGGTCGCGGCCCTCGACGTACTCGAGGGCGAGGAAGTACTCGTCGCCGACGCGGCCGACCTCGAAGACCTGCGCCACGTTCACGTGCTGCAGCTTGATGGCGACGCCGGCCTCGTCGATGAAGCGCGAGATGAACTGCTCGTCCTCGGCGAGCGAGGGCAGCACCTTCTTGATCACGCACAGCTTCTCGAAGCCGGCGAGGCCGTGCTTGGCGAGGAAGATCTCGCCCATGCCGCCGCGCGAGATGCGCTGGATGA
Source organism: Kofleriaceae bacterium (assembly GCA_035525615.1). GTDB lineage: Bacteria > Myxococcota_A > Polyangia > Haliangiales > Haliangiaceae > UBA2376. The sequence goes on from DATLEB010000172.1 coordinate 2,937, forward strand.
GGAGGTAGCGGCCGAAGACCGCCGGCAGGCTCGGATCGAGCGCGCGCGGGCCCGTGGAATCGACAGGGTCCCCCGAGGAGCCCCCCGAAGTCGATCCTGGGACCGGGCGCGATGCCGGGCTGTGGAGAGCTGCCGTCACGTCGAAACCACGCAATTGTGCCAGACCAGGCGGCGGCGTGGGGCTTGAGGTTGTGATTGCGTAAGCCTGGGTGATAGCTTGGAATCGTGCCTCGCCGTGCAGCGATTCTCGCCGCCGCGACGCTCGCTGGCCTCGTGGGCTGCGAGGACGGCACCGTTCACGTCGTGCTGGTGAGGCCCGCGGTCGAGTCCGCACGCCCTCAACCGGCGGTCACCGCGGTGCTGCGCCTGACGACCGATGACCCGGCCGCGCCCGAGGTGCTGCGCACCGGCACGGTGATCGCGGACCAGATCGATTTCGGCGGCGAGATTCCGGTCGACAGCTACGTGCGCGCGACCGTCGAGCTGCGCGACACCTCGAACGGCCTGGTCGCGTTCGGGCGCAGCGCGCAGGCCGTCGAGGTCGAGTCGAGCGGCGACGCGACGATCACGATCCCGATCCGGCGCCCGCGTGTGCTCGGTGTCGGGCCGGCGCCGTCGCGCGCCGCGGGCCCGGACGATCCGGTGGCGCCGCTCGAGACCGCGAGCACGATGACCGTGCAGCTCGACGTGTCGGGCGGCAGCATGATGCCGGCGATCGCGCGGCCGGCGCCGGGCGCGACGCGCATCACCGCGGCCGCCGGCGTCGATCAGTTCGTGGCGGTGGGCGGCGCCATCTACCGGCTCGATACGTTCTCCGACGCGTTCGCGCCGGGGATCTTCGCAGACGTGGGCCAGCAGATCCTCGATCTCGCCGGTTCGAGCGACGGACGCTGGCTCGCGGCTGGAACCGCGGGCGGCCTCTTCCTCGTCGACGTGATGGCGCCGACGCCGCGGCTCGCGCTCATGGGACGGCGGGCCGACGCGGTCACGTTCTCGATCGACGCCGACGGCTCGCCGGTCGCGATCGCCCTCGTCGACGCGGCGCGCTCGGTCCTCCAGTGCCCACGCGCGTCGAAGCTCGTGGTGGTGCGGCCCGGCGAGCCCGAGACCGCGGGCCGCGAGATCGATCCCGGCGGCGGCGTCGCCGACATCGCCGGCTCGCCGACGCGCCCCCGCCTGGTCGCCGCCGGCGTGTGCGGCAATCGCTCGCTCCTGGTCGGGCTCGATCCCGATCGCATCGTGCAGATGGCGACCACGGTGACGGCGCCGACCGCGGTGACGTCGCTCTCGGACCGCGCGTGGATCGCGGGCGTCCGTCCGGGCGTGGTGCAGCCGGTGCCCGGGACCAACGGCGGTGAGTCGTACACGGCGACCGGCGCGATTCCCGAGATCATCACGTGGGACCTCGCGACGGACATGGGCGCGCGCTTCGACCTGCCGGAGCTGACCGAGACGGTCTACACGCGCGACGACGACATCTCCTCGATCGCGCAGACCACCAACGCCAAGAACGCGGCGATCCAGGGCATGGCGGTGACGCCCACCGGCGATCAGCTGACCCTGGCCGTGACCGAGCTCTACAACCACCCGCCGCTCATCATCGACGCCGGCCTCCTGGGCACCTTCGACGTCATCCCGCCCATCGTGCTGCACGGCAGCCGCATGCTCGTGGTGTCGACGCAGACCTCGCGCGTCGAGCAGACGGTGCGCACGCGCTGCAAGGTGTGCATGGAGCCCAACAGCGAGATGGGCACCGGCTGCAGCTCGGCCGCGACGTGGCTCTACGCCGACTGGGTGTGCGTCTCGTCGCCCGGCCTGCTGGAGCCGATGACCGACCTCGAGCTGGGCGGCGTCTCCGCCATCTACGGAGCCCCGTGATCGTGAAGCACGCCGTCAGGGTCCCCCTCGTTCTTTCCCTGGTGCTCGCGATGTCCGTGGCAACGGTGCGCGTGGCGCGCGCCGACGATCCCAAGCGTTCGATCGCGGTGCTCGAGTTCCGCTCGGAGTCGCCGGCGCTGCCGCAGATCGGCGGCAAGATCGCCGACGTGTTGAGCGCACGCACCTCGCTCAAGGTGCTGGGCGACGATCAGGCGCGGCAGCGCTACGGCGCGTCCCTCGACGGGGACGTGGTGGCGTGTGACGGCGAGGCCGGGTGCATCGGCCGCATCGGGCAGAAGCTCAAGGTGAACGAGGTGCTCCTCGTCGGCGTGAGCGAGCTCGGCGACGTGATCCTGACGGTGCAGCGCATCGACTCGAAGACCGGGCGCGTGCGGGCGCGCCTCGCCGAGGCGATGGCGGCCGATGCGGCGCCGAGCGACGACGAGCTCGGCGTCTACCTCGGGCGCGTGCTGCCGGTGGAGGACTTCGTGCGCTTCGGCATCATCGCGATCCGCGTGAACGTCGACGGCGCCGACGTGAAGGTCGGCGGCATGCCGCGCGGCACGTCGCCGATTCCCGACCTGCGCGTGCCGGCGCCGGCGACCTATCCCATCGAGGTGAGCAAGGTCGGGTTCGTGCCGTTCCGGGCCGAGGTCGACATCGCGCCCGACGCCAACATCAAGGTGAACGCGCAGCTGACCCGCCCCGGTCAGAGCGAGGACAAGTGGTACAAGCGCTGGTACGTCGGGGTCGCGGCGGGGGTGTTCGTCGCCGGCGCGGTCACCACGACGGTCGTGCTGGTGCGGGATCGCGACAGCGTGCCGGTTGACGGCATGATCCAGTAGCGGTCACAGTCCCCGGCCGTCATGCGTCCCCGTTCTGCCAAGTTCATCATCTCGGCGGCTGCGCCCAAGGATTTTCCGGCGCCCGACGCGGCCATGCCCGAGGTGGCGATCGCGGGGCGGTCCAACGTCGGCAAGTCGTCGCTCATCAACGCGCTGTGCGGCTCCGATCTGGCGCGCACGTCGCGGACGCCGGGGCGCACGCGGCTCGTGAACTGGTTCCGCGTCGATCCCGCGAAGGGCGGTCCGCTCGCGCTGGTCGACCTGCCCGGCTACGGCTACGCGCAGGTCGACAAGTCGATGCGCGAGTCGTGGCGTCCGCTCATCGAGAGCTACCTCGACCAGCGCTCGGTGCTGAAGGCGGTGGTCCTGCTCGTCGACATCCGGCGCGGCGTCGAGAACGAGGAGCTCGACTTCGCGCCGTGGCTGCTCGCGCGCAACATCACGGTCATCCCGGTCCTGACCAAGGCCGACAAGCTCGGCAAGGCGCAGCGCCAGCCCATCGCCGCGAAGCTGCAGAAGGAGCTCGGCAAGGGGCCGGCGCTGACGCGGCCGATCCTGTTCTCGGCGCACGAGAACCTGGGGCTCGACGATCTATGGCGCGCGATCCTGAAGGCCGTGCATTCGCCGACATGATGATCTCGCCGGCGACCGAGGCCGACCTCGACGCGATCGACGAGATCTCGCGGCACTCGTTCAAGACGCCGTGGCCGCGGAAGACGTTCGCCGAGGAGCTGACGCGCGCGCACGCGAGGCTCGACCTGGCGCGACGCGGCGGCGACGTCGTCGGCTATCTCAACTACTGGCTGGTGACCGACGAGGTGCACCTGCTCGCGATCGCCACGCATCCCGACGCGCGGCGTGGCGGCGTGGGCGAGGCGCTCATGCGCCATCTCGTCGACGGCGCGCGCGCGCGGGCGGCGCGGCTGGTGACGCTCGAGGTGCGGAGCGGCAACGAGGCGGCGCTGGGGTTGTACCGGCGCTTCGGGTTCCAGGAGATCGCGACGCGCCGCGGGTACTACGGCGACGACGCCGAGGACGCCGTGGTCATGACGCTTTCGCTGGGGGAGCGTTGAGACAACAGGCAACAGGCGACAGGAAACAGGAAACAGGAAACAGGAAACAGGAAACAGGAAACAGGAAACAGGAGACAGGAAACAGGAGACAGGAAACAGGAAACAGGAAACAGGAAACAGGAGACAGGAAACAGGAAACAGGAAACAGGCGACAGGAAACAGGAAACAGGAAACAGGAAACAGGAAACAGGAAACAGGAAA
>DATLEB010000175.1:0-2569 GCA_035525615.1 Kofleriaceae bacterium
CTTCGTGCGCTCGACGACCTCGCGCTGGTACACCACCGCCTGGTCCAAATTGCCGAGCTGCGCTTCGATGTCCGCGAGGTTTCTGATCAAGTAGGCGTAGTTCCCGCGGCCTGTAAGCCCGGCGGCGCGCGACACGGCCAATCCTTCTTCGCTGTATGCCCGCGCGGCCTTGAGGTCCCCGGTCGAGAGCGCGATGCCGGCGAGGTGGTCGAGCGCCCACTGCAGCAACATCCGATCGGTGAAGCGCGCGGCGAGTGGAACCAGCTCTTCATAGAAGGCGAGCGCGGTGCTCCACGCCCGCGCGTGGTACGCGAACATGCCGGACCAGAACACGCACAGCGTTAGCAGCACGCCGCCGCCCGCCGCCCGCGCTTCATTCAAGGCGATCGCCATCGCGGCACGCGCGCCGGCGAGATCGCCGCTGACCAACGTCGCGTTTGCGACCATCGCTTGCGCCCCTATCGCGGGGTGGCGCCAGCCGTGCTCCAGCGCTACCGCGCGAGCTCTACCTGCCCGCTCCAACGCCACCGCCGGATCACTCATGAGTTCGTCTTCTGCTGCGACTGCCATTAGCAACCAGCCGTACAGCGAGTCGCGCGCCGCTTCGGGCGCGGCCTCGTAATGAGCCAGCGCCTCGGGCGCGTAGGTAAAACCCTGCGAAAAGCTTGGGGACGTCACCGCGGCGATAACCACGCCCGCCGCTGCCTGGCCAATCGCGTCGGGCGACACTCCTGCCGACTTCGCGTCGGCGATGGCCTCGCGCATGAGCGGCTCGATCGCAGTGGACCGCCCGCTGACGCCCCACAGCACCCCAAGTTCGCGTACGAACACGAGCGCGTCGTCGTGTGCGCCGGAGCGCAGCGCCCATTCGAGCGCCGCGCGGTAGTTGTCGACGTCGGCCTGCGCGTCCGCAAGGACGTCGTCGAAGCGCTCGTCGCGTAGTTGCGGCCCCAGAGTCTCGGCACGGCTGCGGAACATAGCCAAGTGCGCGTCGCGCGCCGAGTCCGCCTCGCCCTCATCGAACAAGCGCTTCTGCGCAAACGCGCGGATCGTCTCGAGCAAGCGGTAGCGGCCTCCGTCAACCCGGTCGACCAGTGACCGGTCGACTAGTCGGAACACGCCGTCAGATGCGTCGGCGTGGCCAGTGAGCGTTGCTACGTGGTCGAGGGTGAACCCACCGCCGAACACGCTTAGGGCGCGGAGTATCGCCGCGTCGTCGGCGTCGAGCAGGCGATAGCTCCAGTCGATGACAGCCTCCAGCGTCTGTTGCCGCTGAAGCGCACGCCGGTCGCTACCGACGAGCACGCGGAACATGTCGTCGAGCATCGGCTCCATTTCAATCACGCCCATGTGGCGCACGCGCGCCGCTGCGAGTTCGATGGCGAGCGGGATCCCGTCGAGGCGTTCGCAGATTCGGACGATGGTGTCTTGCGTGGCGTCGTCGACGGCGAGGTCGCCCGCGGCGCGCCGGGCCCGATCGACGAAGAGCGCGGGACCGTCGACCCTGTCGAGTGATGCGACGCGCCGCGCCTGTTCCTCGGGCACGCCGAGCAGTTCGCGGCTGGTGGCGATCACGCGCAGGTCCAGACACTCGCGCACGAGCGACTCGACGGCCTCCGCGCACGCGTCGACGAGGTGCTCGCAGTTGTCGAGAATGAGCAAGGTCGGATCGCCGCGAAGGCGCGCGATCACTGCCTCGAGTCCGGCGTCCTCTGGCACTCCCAGGGCGCGGCTGATGGCGGCTGACACGTCCTCGCTCGCCGTTTCGTCGCGCAGCTCCACGATCCACGCCCCTCCCCGCAAATCGTCGAGCGCCGCGAGCCCAGCCTCGACGGCCAGACGGGTTTTGCCGCACCCGCCCGGGCCGGTGAGGGTCGTAAGTCCCGGTGTGCGAAGCGCGTCGCGCACGTCCGCGAGCTGCTGGGCGGACCCGACGAACGACGACCGCGGCCGGGGCAGGTTGTTCGGCCTGCCGCTCAGACTGCGCACAGGGGGGAAATCCGCGGCGAGGCCTTCGCCGGCGAGTTGGAACAGTCGTAGCGGCCGCGCCACGTCTTTGAGCGCGTGCTCGCCGAGGTCGACGAACTGCTCGGCGACCGCGCCTTCCGCAAGCACGCGCACCGGTTCGCTGACGATCACCTGGCCGCCGTGGGCGGCGGCGCCGACACGCGCCGCGTGGTGCACCGCGAGGCCGAGGTAGTCACCGCCGGCGACTTGCACCTCACCGGCGTGCACCCCCATCCGGACGCGCACCCGCTCGGGGGCGAGGACGGTGTCGGCGGCGAGCGCGCGTTGGCATTCCGCGGCGAAGCGCACCGCGTCGGGGGCGCGGGCGAACGTGATGAAGAACCCGTCCCCCGCGGTTGCGACCTCGAACCCGTCGCAGTCCGAGATCACGCGCCGCACAACGACGTAGTGCGCGTCGAGGATCTCGCTCCACGCAGCGTCTCCTAGCCGCTGAACCATTTGGGTCGAGCCCTCGATGTCGGTAAAGACCATCGTGACCAACCCCGTCGGCATTCCCGTCTGCGTCCCCATTCCCCCTCCAGGACGCAAAACTACGCGTTGG
>DATLEB010000216.1:0-14236 GCA_035525615.1 Kofleriaceae bacterium
CACCGACGCCCGGATCGACGACGGCGACGTGGATCGTGCCGCGCGGGAACTCGGGCGCGCTCGTCGCCAGCACCCACGCGCCGTGCGCGATGTCATGGCGCGGCACGTCATGCGCGATGTCGATCACGCGCGCGTCGGGCGCGAGCCGCGCGATGACGCCCTTCATCGCGCCGACGTAGCCGTCCGCGTTCCCGAAGTCGGTGGTGAGGGTGATGACCGCGCCCACGATCCGATGCTATCAGGAGGCATGAACAAGGTCTTCGCCGACGCAGCCGCGGCGTTGTCCGACGTCACCGACGGCGCCGTGATTCTCTCCGGCGGTTTCGGCTTGTCGGGCAACCCCGAGAACTGCATCCGCGAGCTCGCGCGCCGCGGCGTTCGCGGGCTCACCATCGTCAGCAACAACTGCGGCACCACCGACAAAGGTCTCGGCGTGCTCCTCGCCAACGGGCAGGTGAAGAAGATGATCTCGTCGTACGTCGGCGAGAACAAGGTCTTCGAGAAGCTGTTCCTTTCGGGCCAGCTCGAGGTCGAGCTCAACCCGCAGGGCACGCTCGCCGAGCGCATCCGCGCCGGCGGCGCCGGCATCGAGGCCTTCTTCACGCCCACCGGCTACGGCACCCGCATCGCCGAGGGCAAGGAGACCCGCGAGATCAACGGCCGCCGCTGCGTGCTCGAGCACGCCATCCGTGGCGACTACGCGATCGTGAAGGCGTGGAAGGGCGACGCCTGGGGCAACCTCGTCTACCGGAACACGTCGCGCAACTTCAATCCGATGATGGCGGCGGCCGGCAAGATCACGGTCGCCGAGGTCGAGGAGCTCGTGCCGGTCGGCCAGCTCGATCCCAACGGCATCCACACGCCGTCGATCTACATCCAGCGCATCTTCCAGGGCACCGCGTACGAGAAGCCCATCGAGCAGCGCACCACTCGCAAAAGGAGCGCGTAGTCATGGGACTCGATCGTGATCAGATCGCCCGCCGCGTCGCGCTCGAGCTGCGCGACGGCTACTACGTCAACCTCGGCATCGGCATGCCGACGCTGGTCGCCAACTTCATCCCGCCCGGGATGGACGTGGTGCTGCAGTCGGAGAACGGGATGCTCGGCATCGGGCCGTTCCCGTACGAGGGCGAGGAGGACCCCGACCTCATCAATGCCGGCAAGCAGACCATCACCGCGATCCCCGGCTCCGCGTTCTTCGACTCGTCGGAGAGCTTCGCGATGATCCGCGGCGGCCATGTCGACGTGTCGATCCTCGGCGCCATGGAGGTCTCGCAGACCGGCGACCTCGCGAACTGGATGATCCCCGGCAAGATGGTGAAGGGCATGGGCGGCGCGATGGATCTCGTCGCCGGCTCGCGTCGCGTCATCGTGATGATGGAGCACAACGCCAAGGACGGCTCGCCCAAGATCCTCGAGCGCTGCACGCTGCCGCTCACCGGCGTCGCCGTCGTGCACACGATCATCACCGACCTCGCGGTCATCGACGTGTCGCCGTCGGGCCTCACGCTCCGCGAGCGCGCGCCCGGCGTCACCGTCGACGCGATCCGCGCCGCCACCGGCGCGCCGCTCACGGCCGCCGACGACGTCCCCGAGATGCCGGTCTGACCATGCGCGCGCCGCGTGCCACGGCGCCCGTCGTCGCGCTCGCCGCCGCAGGTGCGTTCGCGGCCAGCGCGGGCGTCGCGCGCGCGGACATCCCCGAACCGCCGCCCAAGCATTGGATCGGCGCGAGCGCCGTGCTCGTGCCGTCGGGCACGCTCACGAGAAGCGTGCTGCTGGGGTCGCAAGAGGATTCGATGGCGGTCGCCTACGGTGCCGGGCTCGTCGCCGAGCGAACGATCCTGCCGAACCTGTCGTGGATGCTCGCGCCGCGCATCCTGACGAACATCCGGGGCGCGGATGACGGGGAAGGCGCCGACTCCTCGACGCAACTCGACCTCCGCCTCGGCATGCGCGCCCACGCGAGGCTGCGGCCCCAGATCGACGTGTTCGGTTACGGCGCCGGCGGGTATTCGATCGTGTTCCTTCCCGACGATCCTGGTGATGACGTGTACCCGCAGGGGCTGCTCGTCGCAGCGGGGCTTGGTCTGGACTACCGCTGGACCGGCAGCACGACGGTGTCACTTTCGCTCGGCTATCAGCTGGCCTTCCAGGAGGTCGAATACGAGGGCGGAGCAGTGATCTACAAGGATCGTCTGCTCGACGTCACCGTGGGATTCCTGGCCGCTCTCGACTAGCTGGCGATTGAAGGTTCGGTAGGCTCGTGCGTCCAATGCACATGAAGCCCTCCCACATGCTCCTCGCTGCGGTCGCCGTGATCGGTGTGAGCGCCGCCACGGCGCGCGCCGATGAGATGTTCCAGCCCGAAGCCACGCTCACGCCGCTCCGCAGAGACCAGTACGCGCTGCGCGTGATCACGCCGGTGCCGAACCATTGCTATGTCGCCGGCGCCGTGAAGATGGGTCCGCCCGCCACCGTGCGTATCACCGCCGACGTGGTGCCGGTGCGCGTCGTGCTCAAGATGCGTCGCGGCGGATGCGGGCAGGCCATCGGTCAGGTGCGCCACACCCACAAACCGATCCGCCTCGGAGGCCGCACCGGCAAGACCAAGGTCCTCGTGTTCGCGATGCTCGACGGCAAGGTCGTCGGCAGCACCAGCGTCGACATGCCGGCGCCGCCCGCGCCGCCCACACCGCCGCCGCCGCCGCCGCCGCCCACGCCCACCCCGGGCGCGATCAGCGTCAAGACGTCCGACGTGCACGCGTGGATCAACCGCATGCCTCCCGGTCCCGCCTCGTTCATCGTCACCGGCACCGTCGAGCTACCGTCGCCGGGCTACGACGTGAAGCTCGTCGCCGCCACGCCGCAGGGCTTCAATCCCAAGGAGCTCATCCTCGATCTCGTCGTCACGCCCCGGAAGGGCGTGTTCCCGCAGGTCGTCACGTCGGTGACCGTGCGCTTCGAGAAGGCGTCCTACGCCGGCAACTACACCGGCGTGCTCGTGCGCGAGCCCGACGGCGACGGCACCCAGGTCTCCGTCGAGGAAGTCCACTGACCCACGGTGTAGGCCCTTCTCTTCCCGAGGGCCGAGGTCTGAGGCCCGAGGCCTTGTTTTCTCTCCCCTTCTGGGTTCCGATGGATCTCAGGGGGGAGGACGACGCATGCCGGTCACCAAGAGCGAGCTCATCGAGCAGCTGTCCGAGTCGTTGAAGTTGCCCAAGGGCAAGGCCGAGCTCGTCGTGAACGTGATGTTCGATGCGATGGTCGGCGCGCTCGAGCGCGGCGAGCGCATCGAGATCCGCGGCTTCGGTAGCTTCGAGGTCCGCAGCTACAAGCCGTACGAAGGACGCAACCCGCGCACCGGCGAGCCGGTGCAGGTCAAAGCCAAGCGGCTACCGTTCTTCAAGGTCGGCAAGGAGCTGCGCGAGCGCGTGAACGCCTCGACGGGCGCGCTCGAGCAGGACGATCACGACGACGACGTCGTCGGTGACGACGACCTGGACGACGAGAGCGACGACTCGAAGGACTGACGCAGCTTGCGCCCACGCGCGCGCGAGACCACCGAGTGGCGCGCGAGCGCGCTCCACAGCCGCAGCTTCTGATCGGCGAGCACCTCGGAACCGGAGACGCGCGCGGCATACATCTCGAGCACGTCGGGATCGAAGAGCACCAGGCTCATCCAGCGCTGCCAGCCCTCGCCTTGCTGGTAGAGCAGCCGCGCCAGCCAGCGATCGAGCGCGAGCTCGCGCCCCACGGTCGCGCGGCGCAGCGCGCGGCGATAACCACCGAACCGGATGTCGCCGGTCTCGACCGCGCGCGCCGCGTGATCGCCCGCGATCTGCGCCTGCTCCATCGCGACGGCGATGCCCTCGCCGGTCAGCCCGTCGATCCCCGCCGCATCACCGACGGTGAGCAGGCGCGGCGCGGACACGGGCGCGCCGGGGTGATAGCCCCAGACCGGCCAAGCGCGCGGCCCCTTCGCCGGCAGCGCGATGCCGTACGGCTCGAGGCCCTCGCGCAGGTAGCGCAGCAGCTCGGGCACGCCCTTGCGCGACGACGGGTAGTGCATGACGCCGACGTTGGCGCGCCCGCCGGTCACCGGGAACACCCAGAGGTAGCCGCGCATGCCGGTCGTCATCGGCGTGAAGTCGTAGACCATCGCGGTGTCGGCGAGCTTCGCCGGCAGCTCGTGCATCACGAGGCGATGCGGCAGCGCCTTGGCGTTGCCGGTAAGGTGCTTGCGGACGATCGACGCCGCGCCGTCGGCGCCGATGACGACGCGCGCGCGCAGCTCGCTGCCGTTCTCGAGGCGCACGGTGACGGCGTCGTTCCCGACGGAGAGCGCCTCGACCGGTGCGTCGCACCGCACCTCGACCCCGCGCGCCCTCACCTGCTCCACCAGGCTCGCGTCGAACTCGACGCGCCGGATGACGTTCACCGGCCGGCCCATCGTCACGGTGCGCACGAAGCTGCCCATGCGCACGCGCGCCTCGGCCGACGGCACGAAGGGCACCGTGAGCTTCAAATCGAGCGCGGCCAGCGCCTCGTCGCAATGCCCGGTGAGCCCGCCCCCGCACGGCTTGTCGCGCGGGAAGTCGTAGCGCTCGAGCACCACCACGTCCTTCACGCCGTGCTGGTGCAGGCGCGCCGCCGTCGACGCTCCGGCCGGGCCCGCACCGACGACGAGGACGTCGTGAACTCGAGACACGCCGCCCTATAGCACGAACGCCCCTGCCCCGAGCCTGTCCAAAGAGCGTCAGAGGCCGGCGTGGGCCTTGACGACGACACGCACCGTCGTCGCGCCGGTCGGGATGGTGTCACCCATCTCGACGAGGAGCTCGGAGCCCACGATGATGTTGAACGGAGTCTTGTAGTCGCTCATGAAGCTGGCCAGGTTCTCGCGGCCCATGGGATCGAACACGATCGGCGTGAGCGAACGGGTCTGCCCCGCCGGCACCGGCGGCACCGTGCCGATGATCTTGGCGCGCGCCTCCGGCGACATCACCGTCGCGGGCGCGGCGTAGACCACCATCTCCGGCGTCTCGACGTTCATCGAGTTGGCGCTGACCTCGAAGTCGATGCTGTCGATGGTCACGTCGAGCACCGGCTGGTTCTCGATGCTCGAGAGCTCCGGCTTCTCGGTCTGGAGATCGATCATGTTGTAGAGCGAGACGAACAGCGTCAGGTCGCACGTCAGCGACGTGGCATCGCACTGCGCGGTGCACGTGCCTTCCTCGCACGCCTGCTGCGCCGCCGCCACGCACGGATCGGGCTGTGTCGTGCACGTCTGGCTGACCAGCTGGTCCGCGTTCATCAGGTTCCACTGCTGCGAGTCGATCGTGAACTGCTTCGACGGCAGGGTCAGGTCGAACTCCGTGATGTTGGGGTCGACGAGGCCGCAGCCTGCAGCCAGCGCGGTCGCTGCAGCGGCGACGACCGGCGCGAGCGCCCGAGCGAGCGCCCGAACGAGCGATAGACGAGTATTGAACAAAGCAAAGCCTCCCAAAGGCGACGATCGTATCACCCGCGTGCACGCGTCGCGAATGGCGTGATTTCCGCCACCGCGTCGACCGATCACATCGGCCTACATGCCGGTCATCGTTGCCAGGGGATGGCGCTCGTCACTTCGTCGGCGCGGGCGGCTTCTTGAAGCGCTGCTCGGGGCCGGCGGGCGTGTAGAGCTGGAGCGCCGTCACGGCCTCCTTCGCCTCGAAGCCGTGCTCGACCCCCGGCGGCACCTGCACCACCGACGTCGCCGTGACGGGCACCGCGGTCCCGGCGATGGTCATGACGCCGCTGCCGCCCAGGAGATAGAGCGCCTCGGTCTCCTTGGCGTGCACGTGGAGCGGGACCTTCACGCCGGCGTCGAGGCTGAGGATGCCGACGGAGATGGCGCCCCTGGCGGCCGGCGGCTCGACGAGGATCGTGGCCTGCCGTCCCGGGCCCGGGTACGTCCTGGCCGCGTCCATCTTGACGATGGTGACCTGTGGCTCGCCCTTCTTCAGCGGGCCGAGCGTGACGGACTTGCCGGGCAACGCACCCGCGCGCAGCGTCCCTTCGCGGCCGCCGGGCACGAAGGCGATGCGCGCGCCGAGGATGGGCGTGGGCTCGATCGCCACGCGCGCGCCCTTGGGCACGATGACGATGTCGCCCGGCCCGGCCGACAGCTCCTTGCCGCCGGCCACGCGCACGCGCGCCACGGTCACGGACGACATGTGCCAGATCTCGAGGCGCTCGGCCTCGCGGGCGTGGACCTGGACCTCGCCGCGCGCCGCGATCTCGGCGAGCGACAGCGCCGGATTGCCGGTGTTGGTCTCGTCGAGGAGCACGGCGACGTTCACGCCGGCCTGCGTCTTCCCCGGCACGAAGGCGCGGTCGATGACGTTCTGCATCGCCGGCGCCGAGAAGTGGAACGGCAGCTCGATGGCCTGGCCCGCCAGCGGGGGCGCCCACGCGTACGCGCCGAGCACCGCGGTGAGGCACTTCGCCAGCACGTCGTCGTCGGTGGTGTTGACCGTGATCTCCACGGTCGCACCGGCACCCGACGCCCGACCGATGGTCACGAACGCGCGCACGTCTCCCGCGAGGCGGAAGTCGTCGACCGCGGCGGCGGCCCAGCACTGGTTGGCCACCGGCGCGAGCGCGTTCATCGCGATCTCGATCGCGGCGATGCGCTCGTCCTCGGGCACCTCCTCGAGCGCGGGCTGACCGGGATCGAGCTCGTCGGCGACCGCGGCGTCGGCGTCGGGCTCCGGCGTCTCGAGCGGCGGCAGCGGCCGCTGCTGCTCTCCGCACGCGGCCAGCCAGAGGACGAGCCCGACCATCGCGAGCGCCGCCGCGATTCGCGTCCGCACGGTCAGCGCGCTCCGCGTGCCAGCAGGTTGCGCGCGATGACGATGCGCTGGATCTCGCTGGTGCCCTCGTAGATGCGCGTCACGCGCACGTCGCGGCACGCGCGCTCGACCGGGAAGTCGGTGGTGTAGCCGTAGCCGCCGTGCACCTGCAGCGCGATGTCGCACACCAGGCCGGCCTTCTCCGTCGAGAACAGCTTGGCCATCGCCGCGGCGTCGCTGAACGGCGCCCCGCTCTCCTTGAGCGAGGCCGCGCGCAGCGTCATGAGCGTGGCCGCGTCGAGCCACGTCGCCGCGTCGGCCAGCATGTTGCCGATCGCCTGGTGCTTGATGATCGGCACGCCGAACTGGACGCGCTCGCCGGCGTAGCGGATGGCGGCCTCGAGCGCGCCGCGCGCGATGCCGATGGCCTGGCTCGCGATGCCGATGCGGCCGCCGTCGAGCGCCATCATCGCCAGCCGGAAGCCGCCGCCCACGCCGCCGAGCACGGCGTCGTCGCCGACCTCGACACCGTCGAGCACGAGCTGCGCCGTCGACGAGCCGTGGAGACCCATCTTGTCCTCGAGCCGGCCCACGTGCAGGCCCTCCACGCCACCCTCGACGAGGAACGCGGTGATGCCCTTGTGACCCGCGGCCGGGTCGGTCATGGCCCACACCACGAGCACGCCGGCGCGGTCGCCGCTCGTGATCCACTGCTTCGAGCCCGACAGCCGCCAGCCCGTCGCCGTCTTCTCGGCGCGCGTCGTGAGCGCCGCGGGATCCGAGCCCGCCTGCGGCTCGGAGAGCGCGAACGCGCCGCACACCGCGTGCCCCGACGTCAGCCGCGGCACGTGGCGCCGCTTCTGCGCGTCGTCGCCGATGCGCCCGATCAGCTCGGCCACCATGTTGGTCACCGAGACGGCGACCGCCACCGACGCGTCGCCGCGCGCCAGCTCCTGCATCGCGAGCGAGTACGCGACGACACCGGCGCCCGCGCCGCCCAGCTCCTCGGGCACGGCGACGCCGAGCAGGCCGAGCGCGCCCAGCTCGCGCAGCTCGGCGGCCGGGAACGTGCACTCCTTGTCGCGGGCGTGAGCGGCCGGCATCAGGCGTCGCTCGGCGAAGTCGCGCGCGGTCTTCTGGACGGCGCGTTGCTCTTCGGTCAGCTCGAGATCCACGCCTACATCTCCTCGTCGTCGATCCCGTCCTCCGAGATCGCCGCCGGGTTGTACACGAAGCTGAGCTTCGCGACCTTGCCGCGCGGATCGGTCAGGGCCCACGCCATGGCGCGGCCGTGCGCGCAGTCGGCCCACGCGTCGTCGAAGCCGCTCGGCGACGCGAAGCCCACCGACTGCACCTTGCCGCGCGTGCCGACGTAGATCGTCACGGTCACGTTGGTCGGGTCACTCGTCTTGGCGGTCTTGGCGCACTCGCCGAGCTCCTTGAACTTGCCGCCGACCGCGCGGATGGCCTGGTCTTCGTCCCACACCACGGCGCCCGAGCCGAGCGAGAACGAGAGCGGCGCCGACACGTGCGCCTTGCCGCCCTTGGGCTTGCCGAGGTCGAGGCCTCGCGCGATGTCGAGCAGGCACTTCTCGATGGTCCACGCGCCGAGGTCGCTCGACGTCATCCGCACCTGCGTGAGCACGCCGTCGGCCGCGACGTCCCAGCGCAGCTCGACGCCGCCGCCCAGCCACTTGCGACGACCGACGTTGTCGGCGTAGCAGGCCTCGATCGCGCCGGCGTGCGGCTCGATGGCGCGCGTGACCTTGTCCGGATCGATCTTGCCGCGCGTCGATACGATCTCGACGCCGTCCTCCTCCTCGGACGACGGCGATCCGCTGTCGCCGCTGTCCTCGACGGGCGGCGGCTCGGCGACGATCGGCTCGACCTTTTGCGGGCCGCCGCAGGCGACCACCGCGAACAGCAACCAGGCGGGGTACTGCTTCATGTCACATCGACTCGAAGGCGAAGGTGTAGGCCCAGTCGAGCGTGGTCGGCACGTTCTCGAACGCGATCTGCTGGACCTCGCCGATCACGCACTGCTCGACCTCGGGGCTCTTGATGCTCGACTGCACGACCGTGATGTCCTCGGCCTTGCCCGCCGGCGTGATCTTGAACGACAGCGCGACGTGGCCGTGCGCGTTCTTCGAGACCTTGCCCTGGTTCACCGCGTCGGCGAGACAGCGCGCCGCGGCCCGCCGCTTGTTGTCGAGCGCGCGCTGGATCGCGTCGAGCGTCTCGGGGGGACACATGCCGCCCTGGCAGGGGTCCTCGCACGGCTCACCGCGGTAGTCGCGGCCCCCCGCACCCGCCGCCTCGTCGGGCGCGGTGGACTCCTTCTTGCCGCCGCCACAGGCCGCAGCAGCCGAAAGCAGAAGTCCGATCGAGAGTGCCGCAATGGTCCTCGTGCGCATGGTCTCCTCCTCGTGACGGGTGGTCACTGCCCCCTGGACAGAGCGTTCGCGATCACCAGTCGCTGGATCTCGCTGGTGCCCTCGTAGATCTCGGTGATCTTGGCGTCGCGGAAGTGGCGCTCGACCGGGTACTCGGTCACGTAGCCGTTTCCGCCGAAGATCTGGATGGCTTCGCGCGCCGCCTTGTTGGCGACGTCGGAGGCGAACAGCTTCGCCATCGCGGCCTCCTTGTTGAACGGCTGCTTGTGCTCCTTCAGCCACGCCGCTCGCAGCGTCAGCAGCCGCGCCGCCTCGATCTCGGTCGCCATGTCGGCGAGCTTGAACTGGATCGCCTGGTGCTGGGCGATCGGCTTGCCGAAAGTCTTGCGGGTCTGTGCGTACGCCAGCGAGTCCTCGAGCGCGGCGCGCCCGATGCCCACCGCCTGCGCGGCGATGCCGATGCGGCCCCCGTCGAGCGTCCCCATCGCGATCTTGAAGCCGGTCCCGATCTCGCCCAGCAGGTGCTCGGCCGGAAGGCGGACGTCGTCGAGGAAGATCTGGCACGACTTCGAGCCGCGGATGCCGAGCTTGTCGTCGGGCGGCCCGCACTTCACGCCCTTCCAGTCCATCGGCACGATGAAGCAGCTGATGCCCTTGTTGCCGAGCGACCGGTCGGTCATCGCGAACAGCACGGCCACGTTGGCGACCGGACCGTTGGTGATCCAGTTCTTCACGCCCGACAGCACCCACTCGTTGCCGTCGCGCACGGCGGTCGTGCGCTGGGCCGCCGAGTCGGAGCCGGCCTCGGGCTCGCTCAGCGCGAAGCAGCCCAGCTTCTTGCCCGCGGCGAGCGGCACCAGCCACTGCTGCTTCTGCGCGTCGGTGCCGTAGCGGTTGATGGGATCGCACACGAGCGAGTTGTTCACGCTCATGATCACGCCCGTCGACGCGCAGGCGCGGCTGATCTCCTCCATCGCGAGCACGTAGCTCACGTGGTCCATTCCCGATCCGCCCCACTGCTCCGGGATGGCGATGCCGAGGAAGCCGAGCTCCGCCATGCGCGCGACGAGCTCCGCCGGGTGGCGATGCTCCTTGTCGATCTCGGCGGCCTTGGGCAGCACCTCGCCCTGCGCGAAGTCGCGGGCGGTCTTCTGAACGGCGAGCTGCTCTTCGGTGAACGTGAACTGCATGGGTACTACCTGCCGGTGAACTTGGCTGGACGCTTCTCGAGGAAGGCGGCCATGCCTTCCTTCTGGTCCTGCGACGCGAAGAGGAGGCCGAAGGCCTGCTGCTCCATGACGAGCGACGCCTCGAGCGGCATCGATTGGCCCTGGTGGATGAGCCGCTTGCAGGCGGCGACGGCGAGCGGGCCGTTGCCGACGATGCGCGTGGCCAGCTCCTTCACCTTGGTCATGAGCTCGGCGGCCGGGACCACGGCGTCGACGAGGCCGATGGCCTTGGCTTCGGCCGCGTTCACCATGTCTCCGGTGAAGCACAGCTCCTTGGCCTTCGCCACGCCGACGCGACGCGCCAGGCGCTGCGTGCCGCCGAAGCCGGGGATGACGCCGAGCTTCACCTCGGGCTGCCCGAAGCGCGCGTTGTCGGCGGCGTAGATGAAGTCGCAGGCGAGCGCGAGCTCGCAGCCGCCGCCCAGCGCGAAGCCGTTCACGGCCGCGATCCACGGCTTGTGCGAGTGCTCGATGGCGTGGCCGAGGTTCCCGCCCATCTCCGAGAAGGCCTGCGCCTCGGCCGGGCCGAGCGCCTTCATCTCCGCGATGTCGGCGCCGGCGACGAACGCCTTGGCGCCCGCGCCCGTGACGATGACCACGTGGACGTCTTCGGCCAGGTCGAGGTCGGCCGCGGCCTCGGTGAGATCGGCGATGACGCGCGACGACAGCGCATTGAGCGCCGCCTCGCGGCGGATCGTCACGATGGCCAGCGGCCCCTCGTGCTCGACGGTGAGAGTCTCGTAAGGCATCCGTGCGGGACGATACGCCCGCGTCCCGAAAAACGAAACGGGCCCGACGAGGCTTACAGTCGAACCGCGGACCCGGAACCCCAGTCACATCCCACGATTCGCCCGGCAGGTGCGAGCCTGCGTCCATGGTCCGCATCATGCCTCGCGCGACCGTCGTCGCCGCCGTGATCATGGCGGCTGCATCCACCGCCGGCGCCACGCCGTACGCGCTGCCGCAGCTCGGGTTGACGATCGAGTTACCGGCCTCGCCGTCGTGGAGCCTCGACGGTTCGAGCGACGGCCTCGATCGCCTCGACAGCCAGACCACACCCAGCGTTCGTGTCGAGGTCGCGCGCGCTGCGGGCGGCTGCGCCGAATGGGCGGCGACGGTCACGACGTCGCTCGGCGACACCGACCAGGGCCGCTTCATGGAGACGCCCACGTGGGCTCCGGCGACCTGGTACCCGGCCACCGCCACGGCCCTGCGTGCCGACGACACGCGCGTGATGCATCTGTGCCGGGATCTCGATGTCGCGCTCGGCGAGCCCACGGTCCTCGTCGTGCTCGCCCAGGCGCCGTCCGGGGCCGACGCGGGCTCGCTCGCCGGAAGCGTGCTCGCAGCGCTCGAGGTCCAGCTGCTCCGGAACAGCGTCCCCGCGGTCCGGTACGAGACCCCCGGCGTCGTGCTCGTGACCACGTTCAACCTCGCGATCGACGAGCGCCGCGGCGTCCCGGGCAGCACGCTGGCGCGACACGAGGTGGTGCCACCGGCCGATGACCGCCCCGCGGCCGCGGCCTACCAGCGTCGGGACGAGCCGAGCGCCGACCGACCGCGCCGTCCCGGGCGCTACGAAGGCGTGCGCCTGACGTTCGACCTGGCGAAGCTCGCGCTCGAGGGCGACCGCGTCGACGGTGGGCGTGTAGGCGTGGCGCTGGCGCTTCCCGCGCGTTACCGGCGACGCGGCGCGGACAAGGGCTGGGCCTACGGCGGCCGCCTCGCCGCGGGTCGCGCCGGCGACGTCCTCGTCGGCAGCGGTCACGGCGCGATCGGCCTCGCGATCGGCATGCCTCACACCCAGCTCGCGCTGCTCATGGTCGTCGGCGGCGACCGCGCGCCTGCCGGCTCGCCGCTCACGACGCAGGACGGCGGCTTCGCCGGGCTGGAGGCGATGCTGCGCATGCCCGTCACGCAGCTCACCGTCATCGAGGCCAGCGGCACGATGGTCGCCGGCTCGCATGGCCGCGGCACCTGGCTCGAGCTGTCGCTCGCCAGCGTGCGCTGCGCGCCGGTGACCTGCTTGCTCGGCATCGAACGCCGCACGTGGGACGACGGCATGTCGTCGCTCGGCGCCCAGCTCGGCATCGGTTACTGATCGACCGAAAGCACGAAGGCCCCGGACACGAGGTCCGAGGCCTTCTCCGTCAGGCGTCAGCCCGACGAGGCGTCAGTCGTTCGCCTCGTCGTGATCGCCGCCCTTGCCACCCTTCTTGCCCTTGCCGGCGATCTTGCCGAGCTTGCCGCGCATGAGGTCGCCAAGCGTGGCGCCACCGGCGTTCGGCGAGTTGTAGCCCTGCGCGTCGGCCATGTCCTTCGCCCGCGACGCGCCCTTGATCGACAGGGCGATCTTGCGCTCGGCCGCGTCGGTCGAGAGGATCTGGACCTTCACTTCCTGGTTCGGGTTCAGAACAGCGCGGGGATCCTCGACGTGCTCCTCGGAGATCTCCGAGACGTGCACGAGACCCTCGACGCCCTTCTCCAGCTCCACGAAGGCGCCGAAGTCGAGGACCTTGAGGACCTTGCCATCGACGACCTTGCCGATCGGATACTCGAACGGGATGCGGTCCCACGGATCGGCGACCAGCTGCTTGATGCCGAGCGAGATCTTGGGCTTCTCGCCGTCGCTGGTGTCGATGTTCAGCAGCACGGCCTCCACGTCGTCGCCCTTCTGGAAGAGCTCGGACGGGTGCTTCACGCGCTGGGTCCACGACATGTCGCTGATGTGGACGAGGCCGTCGATGCCTTCCTCGATCTCGACGAAGATACCGAAGTCCGCGATGTTGCGAACCTTGCCCTTGACGACCGTACCCGGCGGGTACTTCTCGGTGAGCTGCTCGTACGGGTTCGGCTCGAGCTGCTTCATGCCGAGGGAGATGCGGTTCTGCTTCACGTCGACGTCGAGCACGACCGCCTCGACCATGTCGCCCACGGCGACCATCTTCGACGGGTGCTTCACGCGGCGCGTCCACGACATCTCGGAGATGTGGACGAGACCCTCGATGCCTTCCTCGAGCTCGATGAACGCGCCGTAGTCCTTGAGCGAGACCACCTTGCCGCGAACGACGGTGCCGGGAACGTACTTCTCGGCAGCGCGGCTCCACGGATCTTCGGAGATCTGCTTGAGACCGAGCGAGACGCGCTCGGTGTCCGCGTTGAACTTCAACACCTTCACGCGGACGTGGTCGCCGACCTGGAACAGCTCGGACGGGTGGTTGACCCGGCCCCAGCTCATGTCGGTGATGTGGAGGAGGCCGTCGATGCCACCGAGGTCGATGAACGCACCGTACTCGGTGAGGTTCTTGACGATACCCTCGACGATCTGGCCTTCCTTGAGGCGCTCGAGCGTCGACTCCTTCAGTGCGGCGCGCTCCTTCTCGAGGAGCACGCGGCGCGACAGCACGATGTTGCCGCGCTTCTTGTTGAACTTGATGACCTTGAACTTGAACGACTGGTTCAAGAAGGCGTCGAGGTTACGAACCGGGCGCAGGTCAACCTGCGAGCCCGGGAGGAACGCCTTCACGCCACCGCGGATGGTGACCGAGAGGCCGCCCTTCACGCGTGCGGTGATGACGCCTTCGATCAGCTCGTCGCGCTCGCACGCGGCGCTGATCTCGTCCCACACCTTGAAGCGATCGGCCTTCTCCTTGGAGAGGACGATCATGCCCATGTCGTTCTCGCGCGACTCCACGAGGACGTCGACGACGTCGCCGGGCTTCACGCCGATCGAGCCGTCCGCGAGGCGGAACTCCTCGAGCGGGACCTGGCCCTCACT
>DATLEB010000192.1:0-23142 GCA_035525615.1 Kofleriaceae bacterium
GAGTTCAATGGGTGGGGCGGCAAGTACGTCATGCCCGGCGACACGCATGTCGCACCATGGGTGGCGGGCGCGGCCGGCGTTCCGGCGTGGCCGCAGGGCTACATCCTCGAGGGCGGCGCGATCGAGGTCGACGGCGAAGGCACGGTGCTGACGACGCGGCAGTGCTTGCTCGGCGGCAACCGCAATCCCGGGCTCGACGAGGCCGGGATGAACCAGCTCCTGTGCGCGTCGCTCGGCGTGGAGCGCGTGATCTGGCTCGATCGCGGGCTCGCCAACGACCACACCGACGGGCACATCGACACGCTCGCGCGCTTCGTGGCGCCCGGTGTCGTCGTCGCGATGGCGCCCGCGCCAGACGATCCGAACCGGGACGCGCTCGAAGGCATCATCTCCGACCTGCGCGGCGCGACGGACGCCCGTGGCCGCCGCCTCGAAGTGGTCACCGTGCCGTCGCCGGGTACGGTTCTCGACGACAACCAGAACCTGATGCCGGCGAGCTACATGAACTTCTACATCGGCAACCACACCGTCGTCGTACCGACGTATCGCGCCGCGGCCGACGACGCCGCCGTCGCCGCGCTCGCCAAGCTCTTCCCCGGTCGCGAGACCGTCGGCGCCGATTGCTGGCCGGTCGTGGTCGGCGGCGGCGGTTTCCATTGCACGACGCAGCAGGAGCCCACGCCATGAAGCCCGCCACGGTCACGGTCGCAGCGCTGCAAGCGTCGCTCACCGACGACGTCGACGAGAACGTCAAGCGCGTCGAGCTCCTCATCCGCGCCGCCGCGTCGGCGGGCGCGCAGATCATCCTGCCGTCGGAGCTGTTCGAGGGTCACTACTTCTGCCGCACGCAGCGCGAAGAAGACTTCCGCCGCGCTCGTCCGGTTTCCGGACACCCGACGATCGCCCGCCTGTCGAAGCTCGCCGCCGAGCTGGAGGTCGTCATCCCGGTGTCGTTCTTCGAGAAGGACGGGCCCGAGACGTACAACTCGATCGTCGTCCTCGACGCCGACGGTCAGAACCTCGGCACGTACCGGAAGAGCCACATCCCCGACGGGCCCGGCTATCAGGAGAAGTTCTTCTTCAAGCCCGGCAACACCGGCTTCAAGGCGTGGCCGACGCGCTACGCGACGATCGGCGTCGGCATCTGCTGGGACCAGTGGTTCCCGGAGTCGGCGCGCGCCATGACGCTCGCCGGCGCCGACATCCTGTTCTATCCGACGGCGATCGGCAGCGAGCCCGAGGAGCCCGACTTCGACAGCCGCGACGCGTGGCAGCGCGTCATGATCGGACACGCGGTCGCCAACCAGGTCGGCCTCGTCGCCGCGAACCGCGTCGGCAAGGAAGGCGACGGATCGGACGCGATCACGTTCTACGGCAGCTCGTTCATCGCCGACCACCGCGGCGAGAAGGTGGCGGAGATGGATCGCGACGAGGAGGGCGTCATCACGACGACGTTCGACCTCGCCAAGCTGCAGCGCGCGCGGGCGAGCATGGGCTTCTTCCGCGATCGCCGCCCCGACCTGTACGGCCCGCTCGGGCGCTGACGCGGGCGCGGGCGCGGCGGCGATCGTGCGCTACGATCGAGGGATGCATCTCCTCGCGCGCGCGATCATCACCGGCTTCGGTCTGGCGCTGGGTGCGGCCGTGTTCCGCAAGGTCTCGAAGCAGCTCGGCCTGGAGGATCCCTTCTGGGTCGGCCTGTCCGTGCCGGCGTCACAACCGCCGCCCACGACGGACAAGGCGACGCTCGACTGACGCGTCGATTCACGCGCGATTCGTTCGTCCATTCGTTCGTCCGGTCGAACAGAGTGTGCGGCGCCGCCGGGTAGCGCGCGGGCGCGGACCCGGCTACGTAAGAGCGCATGGCTTCGCCCATCTGGGCCGCAACTCCTGCCGTCGCGGCCCTCTCGGCCGCGGTGGCGCGCTGGCTCGTGCAGGGCTCGGGCAACGTCTACACGGCGACGACGAAGCGCTTCTACGTCCCTGACCCCGATCTCGGGTGGCGCGTGGCGCCCGGCGGGCCGTTCTGGATCGGGCTCGAGCTCGTCGCCGTCATCGGTGCCGTCGCCGCGGGCGTCGCGATCGCGGCCTTGATCCTGCGCCGTCTCGAGCGACGTCGCGGCAACGTCACGTGGGCGCGCGCCGGGTTGTGGATCGTCGCCGCGCTGACGCTGGCCGCGCCGGCGTGGGCGTTCGCGAGCGGCATGGGTCCGGCGCGCGGTCGCGAGGCGCTGCCCGAGGGCGCGAGCGCCGCGGCGCCGACCAGCGGGCTCGAGGGCAGCCTCGAGCTGCCGGCGGGTCGCTACGACGTCGTCGCGCACGCCGGCACCGCGATCACCGCGCGCGTCGAGGCCGGCGAGGAGCGCTTCGAGGCGCGCTTCGGCCGCGGCATCACCGGCGCGTGGACCGTCGACCCGCGCGACCTCACCAAGCCGGGCACGGGCGAATTCTCCGTCGACGTCGCGGCGATCGACACCGGCATCGCGCTGCGCACCGAGCACGCGCGCGACGAGTATCTGCACGCGGCCCGCTTCCCGCGCCTGACGCTGCGGATCGGCACGGTGGTCGCGACGCGCCAGGACGGTCCGCGTCAGGTCGCGTTCCGCGCCGCCGGCACGCTCGCCATCATGGGCGAGGACGTCGCCGTCGAGCTCACCGGCAACGTGCGCGCCACCGACGACGCCGCGCGCGCGCGCCTGGGACTACCGGCGGGCGCGGCCGCGGTTCTCGTCGATGCCGACTTCACCATCACCGTCAGCGGGACGCCGCTCCGCGCCGACCGCGACTCCTTCGATTCCGATCGCCTCCCCATCCACGTGTCCCTGGTCCTCCTACGGAGTAACTCATGAAGAAGCTGTCGACTCTCCTCCTCGTTGCAGGTCTCGCCATCGCTGGTTGCAAGAAGTCCGAGCCGGCCGGCGCCGGTTCCGCGTCGGGCGCCGCGTCCGCGTCCGCGTCCGCGTCGGGCGCCGCATCCGCGTCGGCGCAGCCGCTCGAACCACAGCTCCACACGAAGGAGGCACCTCCGCAGGACGGCGCCGACTTCCTCAAGGTGAGCGCCGACAACTCCGATCCGACCAAGCCGAGCGTCGACGTCGTGTTCGCGAGCTGGAAGGTCGTCGCGGCCTCGTTCGATCCCGCGAACCTCGAGGGCGGCACCGCCGAGATCGAGGTCGATCCGGCGTCGCTGTCCACGGGCATCCCCAAGCGTGACAACCACCTCAAGAACCCGGACTACCTCGACGTGACGGTGTTCCCGAAGGCGACGGTGAAGGTCGCCAACGTGAAGAAGACCGGTGACAAGAGCTACACCGCCGACGCGACCATGAACCTCCACGGCATCGAGAAGACGTGGTCATTGCCGTTCGAGGTCGTGACCTCGACGGCAGATTCGGTCCAGGTGAAGTTCTCGCAGCCGTTCTCGCGCCTCGACTTCAAGATCGGCAAGCCCGAGGCCGAGGACTCGTCGAAGGAGCAGGTGACCCTGCACGGTCTCCTGACCATCAAGAAGACCTGAGCTGCTACACTCGACGGTGTCGTGAACGACACCAACCTCGCGCCGGGGCTGCTCATCGCGATGCCCCAGCTCCTCGATCCCAACTTCACCCGCGCGGTGGTGTTGATGATCGAGCACAACGAGCAAGGGTCGTTCGGGCTGGTGATCAACCAGCCCAGCCCGATCAAGGCCACCGAGCTGCTCAGCAGCCTCGAGATGGCGTGGCACGGCGGGAGCGACGCCGTCGTGTGGTCGGGCGGGCCGGTCAGCCCGACGACGGGTTGGGTGCTGCACGAGCCGATCCCCGGCATGTCGGGACCGGGGACGACCGCGGTCGCGCCCGGCGTCGCGCTGTCGACGTCGCCCGAGCGCCTGCGCGCGCTGGCCAGCCAGCCGCCGGATCGCATCCGCTTGCTGCTCGGCTACTCGGGCTGGGCGGCGGGGCAGCTCGCCGGCGAGATGGCGCGCGGCTCGTGGCTGCACGCCGACATCGATCCGACGATCATCTTCGACCTCGATCCCGAGGACATGTGGACCGAGGCCGTGAAGTCGCTCGGCATCATGAATCCCGAGTCGGTCGTCCAGGGCCGCGGCATTCATTGAGGCCGCGGCCCGGCCTCGGGCTTCAGACCTCGGTCCTCGGCCAGACCCAGAAGTCTCACCAGTCGCCGGGCGTGAGCGTGATGTCGACTTGCTTCGTGTCGGGATCGTCGTCGGCGATCACGAGCTCGGCGGTGCCGACCTGCGAGCCCACGATGAGGATGTCGCCGCCGTGTGCGGTGATGGAGAAGCGGCCGCTGGCGTCGGTGGTCGCGGAGGTCGCGTCGTCGAGGCCGCTCGTGATCACGGTGAGCGATGCGTTCTCGACCGGGTTGCCGTCCTGGTCGCGGATCGTGCCGGTGATGGTCTTGGGCTTGGGCGCCGACATGTCGAGATCGAGCGTGGTGACGCCGCCCGCGGTGATGGTCACGTCGAAGGGACGCGCGCGCACGTGGTTCGTGATCTCGCCGCGCATCGCGCACGCGGGCAGACCGTCGATGCGATAGCTGCCGTTCTGCACGGTGACCAGGTGCTTCGAGCGTGGCGTGAGCACGGTGTGCTCGGTCTCGCAGGTGTTCACCGTGAGCGAGAAGGAGCCGTCGTCGAGGCCGGTCGCGCGCCCGACCAGCGTGCCGCTGCCCGACAGCCGCAGCGTGTTGCCGGTGCCGGGCGACGTGACCACCGCGGAGGCGGCGCCCTCGCCCTCGACGTACGCGGTGACCTGATACGTGCCGGGCGGCAGCGCGAACACTTCCCAGCGGCCCTCGTCGTCGGCGCGCTCCTGCTGGTTCATCGTGCCGTCGGACATGCCGGCGATGTCGATGAAGGCGCGCGCGGCGGGCGCGCCGCCGGCCGTGAGGATCGTGCCGCCGAGATCGGCGCGCGTGCTCGGGATGGTGAACATGACGTCGTCGAAGCGCGCGCCATCGCGGCACGCGAAGGTGCGCGACGTCGAGGGCGGCGCCTTCCACGGCCACACGCGCAGCGTGACGTCGCCCTCCTCGTTGGTGGACCAGCGGAACGCGCCGTCCTCCTCGAAGGTGCCGCTGGGGTAGTAGCCACTGGTGGCGTCGGCCGACCACGCACGCTCGATCGCGCCGTCGCCGGGCTCGTTGCCGTCGGCGCGCACGATGCGACCGGTGACCACGCAGCCGGCGACCATCGTGAGATCGGCGGTCGCCGTGTCGCCGGCGATGAGATTCACGGTCGGCGCCGACTCGGTGGCGCCGTAGCGATCGTGGAACGCCTCGACGAGGTAGTGCGCCTCGCCGAGCTCGAGGCGGAACGTGCCGTCGAGGTCGGTCTCGGCCACGTCGGTGCCGAGCACGGGGCGAAGCTGCTGGCCGTCCGACGGCATCGCGCGCACGAGGGCGCCCGCGATGGGCCGACCGTCGCGGTCGAACACGCGGCCGGCGATCACGCCGGCGCGCACGACCTCGAGATCGGCGCCCGAGAGGTTCGTGAACACGGCGAGGTCGGGCGCGACCTCGAGCCGCGACATCGCGACCTCGCCGCTCGACGGCCGACGCGGAAGGCGCTCGCGCGGCGGCTCACCGACGGAGATGATGCCGGCGGCGCGCACGAACGGCCGGTAGTGGCCAGGCTCCACGTCGATGCTGTAGCGGCCCGCCATGTCGCTCTGCGTGGTCGACTCGCTCTGCCCGTCGGCGAACACGACCTCCACGTCGGGCACCGGCTTGCCGCTCGCCGCATCGACGACAGCGCCGCTCACGCGCACGAGCCCGTCGGCGGGCGGACGCACCCGCCGCGGCAGCTGCCGTCCCGGCGGCGGCCTCTGCCACGTCCCGTCGCGGAACACGAGCCCGGGCGCCGGCACGCGCACATCACGCCCGCTCCGGGCCACGCGCTTCTCCCTCGCCGCACCACCACCACCGCTCTGCCACGCCACGATCGCCGCCCCGATCACGACTGCCACTGCGACGAACGCGAGCGGCGTGCGAGAACGAGCGGGAGGTAAGGCGGCCATCGACAGTCTCTAGGGACGCACAACCGCCCCTTCGGTTTCATAAACCCGCCACCCACACGCGGAATTCCGGTGGTGGCCGCCAGCGCGGCGAAGCGCGCTATTCCGTCCGGGTCTGGGTCTGGGTCTGGATCTGGCTGAGGCCCGAGGTCTGAAGCCCGAGGTCTCGGGCGTGATGAAGTCTTGTCGGCTACGCCGCCAGGACTTCGATCACGACCGCCGTGATGTTATCGCGGCCGCCCCGCTGATTCGCGAGGTCGATGGACGCGGCGGCGCCGGCGTCGATGGGATCATCCGCGCACAGCTCGACGATCTCGTCGTCGCTCTTGATGTAGCCGTGCAGCCCGTCGGTGCACATGAGGAAGCGATCGCCCGCCGCGACGTCGACGTCGGCCGTGTCGACCTGCACGTAGTCCTTGTGGCCGACCGCGCGCGTGATGACGTTCTTCGCCGTCGAGCGCTCGGCCTCCTCGGCGGTGATGAGGCCGTGCTTGAGCTTGTAGTTGATCAGCGTGTGGTCCTCGGTGATCTGCAGGACCGAACGCTTGCGCAGGCGATACACGCGCGAGTCACCGACGTGCGCCGCGAACGCGAACCCGCCGCGCACCAGCATCGCCGAGCACGTCGTCGACATGCCGCGCTTGTCGGGCGACAGCTCGGCCATCCCGAACACCATGTAGCAGGCCGACTGGACTCCACTCTCCAGGAGGCGACGGACCTCCCAGGTGGATTCGGAGTCGCCTTCCATGATGCGCCCGGTGAGGCGCTCCAGGTCGCGGGCTGCGCCACGCACCCACATGTGGAGCTGATCCACGCACTCGCGGCTCGCGATCTCGCCCTTGTTGTGCCCGCCGACGCCGTCCGCAACGACGTAGAACCCCATCTCGTCGTCGCGGAAGAACGCGTCCTCGTTGATCGCGCGCTTCCGCCCGACGTCAGTCATCGCCACCGACCGTGTCCGGACGGGCACCCTCTGGAGCATCTGCGTCATCATAGCAGACGTGCACAAGCGCATGGCAGCATCCCGCTGGGGGATGTAGCTTCGGAGGGTGAGCATTCCCCTCGCCGACGCGCTGGTCGGTACGCGCGACTCCATCGTCGCCAGCTGGTCGCACCGCTTCGATCGCTCGGGCATGCGCGGACCCGCGGCGTCACGGGCCAGCGAGCACGCGGCGATGACCAACGGCCTCGTCGAGGCGCTGGGCGTCGCGGTCTCGTCCGGCGCTGACCAGCTGCGGCCGGGCTCCATGGCGCTGCGCGACCTGGAGAAGGCGACCGCGTTCGCGGGAGCATCGCTCGCCGCCGGTGGCGCCACCGGGTACGAGGTCGCCGCGCTCCTGCTCTCGCTGCGCGACGCCGTGCTCGAGCACACGGAGCTGGAGCTGACCCGGCCGGTCGAGGGCCTCTTCGAGTGGCTGGCCGTGGTCGCGCTCGACTCGTTCGCGGTCGCCGGCCGGCGCGGCGCCGCCGAGAAGGCCGCCGAGCAGCTCGAGGAAGGCACGCCGGTCGTCCTGCTGACGCCGGAGATTCCGGCCGTGTTCCTCGTCGGTGCGCCGACCGAGGATGCGCTCGACAGCATCTTCGCGCGCGCGATGCTCCTCGTCGTGCGCGTGGGCGCCCCCTGCCTCCTCGTCGACGTGTCCGGCCTGACGGACGCCACGTCCGCGCCGATGCGCGCCGCCTTCGAACGGCTCCTGGGGCACCGCCGGATGTCGACGGTCGAGCTCCTCGTCGTCGGCGCGGGCGAGGAGGTGGTACGCCGCTGGCGCGACCTCGCCCACACCCAGCAGGTGACCTTGCGCGAGTTCGAGCGCTTCGATGCGGCGCTCTCGCACGCCTTTCAGCGTGCGGGCCTCAATGTGATCCGCCGGACCACCTGACCGCGGCCGCTGGGGTACAATTGCGACGAAGGTGGGCGCCTCTCAACCCATCCCCTTCGGGCGATACACCCTGGTCGAACGCCTGGCAGTGGGCGGCATGGCGGAGCTGTTCCTCGGCACGGCGCCGGGCGAGCACGGCTTCCAGCGCCAGGTCGTGATCAAGCGGCTGTTGCCGACCCTCGCGCGCGAGCCGGTGTACACGGCGATGTTCATCGACGAGGCGAAGCTCACGGCCCGGCTGTCGCACCCGAAGATCGCCCAGACGTACGAGCTCGGGCGTGTTGGTTCCGAGCTGTTCATCGCCATGGAGTTCGTCGACGGCGTCGACGTGCTCGCCATGCTGCGCGAGCTGGCGTGGCAGCGGCGCCGGATGCCGACCGAGCTGGCGGTGTGGATCACGCACGAGGTGCTCGACGCGCTCGACTTCGCGCACCACCTGAAGGGCGACGACGGCAACTCGCTCGGCATCGTCCACCGCGACATCTCGCCGTCGAACGTGCTGCTGTCGCGGCGCGGTGACGTGAAGCTCGTCGACTTCGGCATCGCGCGCGCGGTCGGTCCGGGGCGCCATCACCGCACCAAGTCGGGGACGCTCAAGGGCAAGTACGGCTACATGTCACCGGAGCAGGTCATCGAGCAGCCGGTCGACGCGCGCTCGGATCTGTTCTCCGTGGGCGTGGTGCTCGCCGAGATGCTGTGCGGCCGGCGGCTGTTCGCGGCGTCGGCCGAGATCGACGTGCTCCTGATGGTGCGCGACGCCAAGCTCGCGCGCCTCGACCAGTACGGCGCGCACATCCCGCCGTCCCTCGACGTCATCCTGCGCAAGGCGCTGTCGAAGGATCCCGGCGATCGCCACACCAACGCCGCCGAGATGCGCGACGCGCTCGCCGAGTGGCTGTTCGAGGAGCGCCGGCGCGTGACGCCCAAGCACCTCGGCGAGCTGGTCGATTCGCTCTACGAGTCGGCGTGGCGGCGGCGGCGCGAGACGATGACGACGCAGGCGCAGGAGCAGGCGACGGCGGCGGCGGCGGCGGAGCAAGCGGTGAGCGCCGGCATCAGTGGTGGTGGCGTCGGCGCCGACGGCATCCCGGGCGGCGAGCTCCACGTGGGTGAGAGCATGCCGATCATCTCGATCGAGACGCCCGCCAACGTCGGCCCGACCCAGACCGACACGTCCATGGACATCGGTCTCGGCGATCTCGAGGGCACGCCGATGCCGGTGAATCCGCTCACGCCGGACCTCGAGCTGCCGGCGATCGCGAGCCGGCCCGGGGCCGCGGCGGCACACGTCATCGCGAGACCCGCGACGCCGCCGGCGCCGCCCGCGGCACACGTGCCCGCGCCCGTGGCACACGTGCCCGCGCCCGCGCCCGCGCACACGCCACCGTCGGCGCCGGTGCCGCAGCCCTCGACGGGTCGCCACGTGGTGCGCATCCCGCCCAAGCCCGAGAAGTCGTCGCCCGCGCTCGTGCCTCCGCTCGCCGTGGTCAAGGTGCCGACGCCGCCGGCGGTGTCGGCGGCGCCCACGGCCCCGATCACCGAGGACACCAGCGGCAAGGTCTCGATCGCGACGCAGGCGACGGTGTCCGCCGCCGGCTTCCTCGACACCGATTTCGGCGAGCTGGCGCAGGACATCGAGATGGCGGTGCTGCAGCTGCAGTCGCCGGTGCCGGCGGTGGTCGAGCTCGACGCGTCGGTGCGCTACGCGTCGATCGAGGACGCCATCTCGTCGATCTCGCCCGAGGACGCCGATCACTCGATGATCGACTTCGACGACGCGCAGCTCGAGGATCAAGCGCGCCGCTCGCGCCCGGTGCCCATCCCGTCGTCGGAGGAGATCGCCGCCGCCGCCGTGAGGGTCGAGCCGCCGCAGCTCGTCGACATCTCGCGCGATCCGACCATGGCCGGCGACTTCTCCGTGACCCCGCCGATCACGCTCCTCTTCCGGCTCACGGTGGGCCGCGCCAACGGTCTCCTGTCGGCGCAGGTCGGCGGCATCAAGAAGGAGATCTACGTGCGTGGCGGCATCGCCGAGTACGTGACGTCGAACATGGCCGGCGAGCTGCTCGGCAACTACCTGGTCAGCCGCGGCGCGCTCTCGCCGGGCGAGCTGGCGATGGCGCTGGCGATGATGCCGCACTACGGCGGCAAGCTCGGCGACACGCTGGTCGGCCTCGGCCTGCTCAAGCCGCTCGAGGTCTTCCGCCACCTGACCTATCAGGTGCGCCAGAAGCTCATCGACGTGTGCACGTGGACCAAGGGCGCGTTCGCCTGGTACGACGGCGCCGAGAACCAGCGCACCGCGTTCCCGCTCGACCTCAACTCGTTCGAGGTGCTAGGCGCGGGCGCGATGGCGATGCGCGACGACTCCATCGCGCACTGGATGATCGAGCGCGCCGCCTCGACGGTGTTCCGGACGCGGCCCAAGCCCTCCATCGAGCTCGAGCGCTTCGAGATCGCCGGCTTGCCTACGCTCTTCAACAAGATCGACGGCGAGAAGACCGTCGGTCAGCTGATCACCGATTCACTCGACCCGACCGCGCAGCGCCGCACCGCCCGCATGTTGATCCTGCTCGAGCAATGCGAGATGGTGCGAACGACGTCCCACGCCCACTAGCGCGAGCGACGCCCGCGTCGTCGTCAGCGGACGTGGTACGAGATCTCGACCTTCTGGCAGGCCTGCTTGTCGATGGCGGCCAGCGGCTCGTAGCGCCACGACTTGGCCTCGTCGACGAACGCGGCGTCGAGCTCCGCGATGCCGGTGCTGCTGGCGACGGTGGCGGACGTCACGTTGCCGTCACCGCCGACACACAGGCGCAGGTCGGCGCGAGCCAGACCGCCCAGCTCCGAGGTCACGCGATGGGCGAGACGGTCGGCGGCGCGCGGCGTCGCCGGCTGCGTCAGGCGCGCGGGGAACGTGGCCGCGGCGGCCGCCTCGCTGGTCATGTCGACGTCGAGGCCCGACGACGCCTCGGTCGCGACCTCGGGGCCGCGCGTGGTGGACGTCGTGGCGCATGCGGCGACGGGAAGGAACGCGAACGCGATGACTAGCTTGTTCATGGTGACTCTCTCCTCGAGAGGCCGCCATTGCGACGAACGTGCCAGCGCGTGCGACGCGACAACGTCGCGTCATCGCTCGCGCCACACCTTCGCAACCCAGGTCACGCCGCACGCCCCGCGACGTCGCACGCCGTCGCAGGTCGCAGCACGATCTGGCTTCAGTCGAGACCATTCGCGCTTCGAGTGAAACCGATCTCGCGGCTCGCGTGTCCTCTCTTCGTGACACGCGACCGCTGGGTACCCGTGATCGTCTTCGTCGCCGCGGTCGTCACCGTCGCGCTCGTCGCGCAGCTCGCGAACGTGGCGTGGCGACAGGCCGCGCTGCTCGAGCGCCCGGGCGCCGGCACCGAGATCGGCGCCGTGCTCGGCGCCGTCGGCGCGGTGGCGCTCCTCGCCGGCGTGTGGATGGCGCGCTACCACGACGTGTCGCCGTGGGCGCGCGCGGCGGTGGCGCTCGTCGGCGTGCACATCGCCATCGCCGCGGGCGCGTGGTGGTTGTCGTCGCGGCTGCTCACGCCCGAGCACGACGTTCCCCTCCTGCGCGTGCTGCCGGCTCCGGCCATCGCGCTCGGCGGTGGCGTGCTGCTGTTCGTCGCCGCCGCGGTGCACAGCCGCGCGCGCCGGCTGACGGCGGCGCCGGCGTGGCTGCGCGGCGTCGTCGTGCTCGCGCTGACGTACCTGCTCGCGCTCGGCATCTGGGTGCCGATCGTCGTGCCCGAGAGCTCGCGCCAGTTCTGGAGCGAGGGCGTCATCACCGACTTCCGCCTGTCGGTCACGCTCGTCCCGCCGGCCCTGGTCGCGCTGGCGACGGCGCTCGTCGCCATCCTCCGTCCGCCCACGCTCCGCGCCGTCGGGTTGCCGGCGATCGCCATCGGGGCGCTCTTCCTCATCGGCGCGATGGGCCGGCGGGACGACGCCACCATGTCTGCGCTCGCCGCGTACTCGAACTACGTGCCCGTGCTCTTCGCCGCCGCGTGGTTCGCGATGGCCGCGCTCGCGGCGCTGGCGTGGACCCACGCGCGCGTCCTGCGCGCCAATCGCGCCGACGTCGCGCGCCCGGCGCCGTGGGTACAGCGCGGCATCGTCGAGAGCCCGCACGGCGGGAACCAGGTCGGCACGTGGCACGTCGACGGCTGGCTGGCCGGGTTCCGCACGTCGGTCCGCGGCTTCACGCTGCGCACGGCGCGCGGCGACCTCCTGCGCGTTCCCGACGGTGCGCGCCTCGTCGCGCCGGTGCCGTCGGCGATGGTCGGCGCCGACGCCGACGCGCACCTCCCGGCACTACGCGCGGGCGAGCAGGTGACGGTGAGCGGCTTCGTCGACGCCTGCGGCGACGGGCCGTATCGCAGCGCCGGGCACCCCGTGCCCGGCTCCGACGGGCTCGTCGTGTCCGCGCGCCGACGCGCCGACGATTCGATCGGCCGCGACGTCGTCCTCGTCCTCTACCGCCCCTGCGTGCTCTTCCTCATCTTCGCGGCGCTCGCCGCCCTACCGGGCATCGTCGGCAACGACGGCGCTGGCGACGCGGCGGGCGCGGCAGCGGCAGCCGCCGCGGCTCGCTGACCCTCGCCCGGCGGGCGGGCTTCGCCGAGATCGTCGTCGACGCGCAGCTCTTCTTCACGAAAGACCCTCAGGCGCGAGCTCATGGGT
Organism: Kofleriaceae bacterium; assembly: GCA_035525615.1. GTDB lineage: Bacteria > Myxococcota_A > Polyangia > Haliangiales > Haliangiaceae > UBA2376. The sequence continues at coordinate 12,611 of DATLEB010000192.1, forward strand.
GCCCCTTTCACCCCATAGAGGCGACGTCCCATCGTTCGTGACGACACGATCCGATCGGGATTTCCGAATCTGGAGGTCGTGTCGCACCCTGTCGCATCCGGGAATAGCCCTGGCGCGCGTCCAGTTGACACGGGCGTCGAGACCGCTTACCAAGCCGCTGTTTCCACCGTCCTTTCGAGGCCGTATGTCCGATCGCCAGTCTGAAGACGTCGCCCGTTACCAGTCTCGTTTCACCACGCTCAAGGCCGAAGTCGGCAAGGTCCTGGTCGGCCAGGACGACATGCTTCACCGGCTGCTCCTGGGGCTGCTCGCCGGGGGCCACGTGCTCCTGGAAGGCGTGCCCGGGCTGGCCAAGACCCTGGTGGTCCGCACGCTGGCCGAGGCGCTCGACGGCACGTTCGCGCGCATCCAGTTCACGCCCGACATGCTGCCCGGCGACATCGTCGGCACGCAGGTCTTCAATCCGCGCGAGGGCTCGTACTCGGTGAAGAAGGGGCCGGTGTTCGGCAACTTCATCCTCGCCGACGAGATCAACCGCGCGCCCGCCAAGGTGCAGTCGGCGCTGCTCGAGGCGATGCAGGAGCGGCAGGTCACGCTCGGCGAGCACACGTTCAAGCTGGCCGAGCCGTTCCTCGTGCTCGCCACGCAGAACCCGATCGAGCAGGAGGGCACGTACCCGCTGCCGGAAGCGCAGCTCGATCGCTTCATGCTGAAGGTGAAGGTCGGGTACCCGAGCCGCGAGGACGAGGTGAAGATCCTCGACCGCATGGCCGGCACGGGCGCCGAGCCCACGGTGCAGAAGGTGATGACGTGCGACGAGATCCTGGCGGCGCGCGACGTCGTGCGCCAGGTGTTCGTCGACGACAAGGTCAAGCGGTACGCCGTCGACCTCGTCGCGGCGACGCGCGATCCCAAGGCGTCGGGCGTCGGGAACCTGGGCGGGCTCATCGACAACGGCGCGTCGGTGCGCGGATCGATCGCGCTGGTGAAGGTGGCGAAGGCGGCGGCGGTGCTGGGCGGGCGTAGCTACGTGAGCCCGCACGACGTGAAGAGCGTCGCCGTCGACGTGCTCCGTCATCGCGTGCTTCCGAGCTACGAGGCGGAGGCGCAGGGCAAGAGCTCCGATCACCTGATCGCCCAGATCCTCGAGAACGTCCCGGTTCCCTGATCACGGAGAGCCCGTCGTCGTGCTGCCAGCCGAGCTCGCGCGCGAAGTGAAGCGCATCCAGTTCGTCACGGGGCGCCAGGTCGCCAACGTGATGGCCGGCGCGTACCTGTCCGTCTTCAAGGGACGCGGCATGGAGTTCGAGGAGGTGCGTCCGTACGTGCCCGGCGACGACGTGCGCAGCATCGACTGGAACGTCACGGCGCGCACCGGCGAGCCGTTCATCAAGCGCTACGTCGAGGAGCGCGAGCTCACCGTGATGCTCCTGTGCGACATCAGTCAGTCGCAGGATTTCGGCTCGGGGCGGCGCAGCAAGCTCGAGGCGGCGGTGGAGCTGTGCGCGCTCCTCGCGCTGTCGGCCGTCGACAACGGCGACAAGGTCGGCCTGCTGCTGTTCCATGGCGGGGCCGACACGTACATCCCGCCGCGCAAGGGCGACAAACACGCGCTGCGCATCATCCGCGAGGTGTTCGCGCGCGGGCACGAACCGCCGCGGGCGCGCGCCGGCTGGAATCCCGCCGACATCCCGCGGCGCGTGTGGGCGTGGTTCAAGAAGCTCGACGAGGTGAGCCGCAAGGACGTGCGGCGCTCGACGAGCATCGCGGCCGCGCTCGAGCTGTGCCGGAAGGTGCTGCCGCGGCGCGCGGTGGTGTTCCTGGTGAGCGATTTTCTCGACGAGGGCTACCTCGAGGTGCTGCGCCACGCGAACCGCAAGCACGACGTGGTCGCCGCGCACGTGACCGACCCGCGCGAGCTGGCGCTGGTGCCGGCCGGGCTCGTGACGCTCGAGGACGCGGAGACGGGGCGCACGCGCCTCATCGACACGCGCTCGGCGGCGTATCGCGAGCGCGCCGCGAAGGACAGCGAGGCGCGGCTGGTGCGCTTGCAGGAGTCGCTCCGCGCGAGCGGCGTCGATCTCATGCGCATCGACGCGCAGGGCTCGGTCGTCGATCCGCTCCTGCGGTTCTTCCGCGAGCGCGAGCGGAGGCTACGCCGATGAGGCGAGGCCTGACGCCAAGAATGACGCGGAGTATGACGCGAGCGATGACGCGGGTGAGCTGGGCGATGCTGGCCGCGCTGGTCGTGATGTCGGCCGCGCTCGTGATGGTCGCGTGCGGCGGCGGCAGCGGCGGTGATGCGCGCCCGAAGCGGCTCGAGCCGCCGCCCGAGGCGGTCACCAAGGTGACCGAGCATGGCGCGGTGAAGGCGACGATCGTGCTGTGGCCGCCGGCGCCACGCCTCGGCGACGCGATCTACCTGCGGCTCACGATCGAGCAGAAGCCGGGGGCGCCCGGCGTGACCGCGCCGTTCCAGCACGAGGCCCTCGGCCGCTTCGCCGTGAGCGGCTGGACGCCGGGCACGCAGCGCCGCGACGACGGCACCATGGTCGAGGAGCAGACCTACACGCTCGAGGCGCCGGGCAGCGGCAAGTTCCGCATCCCGCCGCTGCGCCTCGTGGTCGGTAGCGGCGACCAGGCCGAGGAGGTCCTCACCGAGGAGCTCCCCATCACCATCGCGCCGGTCGATCCGGCACGTGCGCACGAGCCGCTCGCCGCGGAGCGTGGCGCGCTGCCGCCGCACCGCACCGTCAACTACCTCCCGCTCTTCATCGTGGCCGGGCCGCTGTTCATCGGGCTCGTCGTGCTGATCGTCGTCCTCGTCGGCGCGGCGCGGCGGCGCGCGGTGCGGCAGGCGCGCGTGACGGCGTACGACGAGGCGGTGCGCCGGCTCGAGGCGCTGGCCGCGCGCGGCGCACCCGACGAGGGCGCGATGGACAGCTGGTACGTCGAGCTGTCGTCGATCGTGCGCCGCTATCTCGAGGGTCGCTACGGCGTGCGCGCGCCCGAGCTCACCACCGAGGAGTTCCTGCAGGAGGCGCAGCGCGCCGCCGCGCTCGCCGCCAACCACCGCGAGCTCCTGACCGCGTTCCTCGAGCGCTGCGACCGCGTGAAGTTCGCCGGCTATCGCCCCGACTCCGACGAGTCGATGGCCACCCTCAAGGCCGCGCGCGCGTTCGTCGAGGATACGCGGGTACGCGCGCAGGAGGCGGCCTGATGCGCGCGAGGCAACGACAATGACCTTCTGGGGAGTCCAGCTCCAGCACCCGTGGTACCTGCTCGCGGCGCTGACGGTGATCCCGGCCGTGTGGCTCGCACATCGTGCCGCGGGCCGCGTGCTGTTCTCGTCGATCGACGCGCTCCCGCACGAGGCGACCTGGCGGACGCGGCTGGCGTGGGTTCCGGACGCGCTCCTCGCGCTCGCGATCCTGTCCCTGTGCATCGCGCTCTCGGGGCCGCGCCGCGGTCAGCGCGACAGCCGCATCCGCAGCGAAGGCATCGCGATCGCGATGGTCGTCGACATCTCGGGCTCGATGCGCGCGCTCGATCTCTCCGAGCGCGACCGCGAGCTCACGCGCCTCGACGCCGTGAAGAAGGTGTTCGAGCAGTTCGTCCTCGGCGGCAACGGCCTGAAGGGCCGCCCCGACGACGCGATCGGCCTGGTCTCCTTCGCGCGCTACGCCGACACGCGCAGCCCGCTCACGCTCGACCACGGCAACCTGGTGACGGCGGCGCGCTCCCTCGAGCTCGTCACGGAGCAGTCGGAGGACGGCACCGCGGTCGGCGAGGGCCTCGCGCTCGCCGTCGAGCGCCTGCGCGAGGCGCCGATGCGCAGCAAGGTCGCCATCGTGCTCACCGACGGCGTGTCGAACGCCGGCGAGATCGCGCCGCTCGCCGCCGCCGAGCTCGCCCACGACGCCGGCGTGCGCGTCTACACCATCGGCGCCGGCACCAACGGCATGGCGCCCATCCGCGTCGACGACCCGTTCAGCGGCGGCCAGCGCCTGGTGTCGCAGCGCGTGGAGATCGACGAGGAGACCATGCGCGCCATCGCCGAGAAGGCCGACGGCAAGTACTTCCGCGCCACCGACGCCGCCGGCCTGCGCAAGGTCTATCAGGAGATCGATCGCCTCGAGCGCACCGAGATCAGCGAGATCAAGTTCCTCGAGTACGACCAGTACTACGGCCGGTTCGTGCTGGCCGCGATGCTCGCGGTCGCCATCGCGTTCGTCCTCCGCGGCTCGCTCTTGCGGAGGCTGCCGTGAGAAAACTGATCGACGCGCTCTTCGCGATCCTCCCCGACTGGGACTGGGTGCACCGCAGCCGCGTGCACTGGCTGTGGGCCGTGCTCGCGCTGGTCGCGGCGCTGGCCGCGCTCGAGTGGCGCGGGCGCGATGCGCTCGGCCGCTTCCTGTCGCCGGTGATGCAGCGCCGCCTCGTGACGCGGCCCTCGATCACGCGGACGGTGGTGCGGCTCGCGCTCGTGACCGTGGCGCTCTTCGCGTGCGTGCTGGCGCTCATGCGCCCGCGCTCGATCTCGTCCGGCGAGGCGGTGATGAGCTCGAACGTCGCCGCCGACGTGGTCGTGGTGCTCGACGTCTCGAAGAGCATGCTGGCGGAGGACGTCGCCCCCAACCGCCTGGTCCGCGCCCGCGCCGAGATCGAGCGCATGGTGAAGCAGCTCGAGGGCCAGCGGGTCGGGCTCGTCGCCTTCGCGGGTCGCGCCGTGACGCTCTGTCCGCTCACGCCCGACCAGGCGTTCTTCAGCCTCGCGCTCCGCGGCGTCGACACGCGCTCCGTGTCGCGCGGCGGCACGCGCATCGGTGACGCCGTGCGCACCGCGCTCAAGACGTTTCCGACCGGGCCGGGTGCCAAGCTCATCGTGCTCATCACGGACGGCGAGGATCACGAGAGCGATCCGCTCGACGCCGCGAAGCAGGCCAAGCTCGCGGGCGTGCGCATCGTGGCGGTGGGCCTCGGCTCCGAGGAGGGCTCGCCCATCACCATCACCGATCCGCGGACCGGCGCGCGCACACAGATGATGCACGACGACCAGCCGGTCATCAGCCGCCTCGACGGCGAGACGCTGCGCAAGATGGCGCTCGAGACCGAGGGCGCGTACGTGCCGGCGGGGACCTCGGCGCTCGACCTCGAGTCGATCGTGCGCGAGAACATCACGCCGATCCTCCGCGCCGAGGCCGACCAGGCCATGCGCGTCGTGCCGGCCGAGAAGTACGCGTGGATGGTGGCGCTCGCGCTGGTCGCGCTGATCGCCGCGCTCGCCGTCGGCGCGTTCGCGGGGAGGGAGTCATGAAGCGCGCGCTCGTCGTCCTCTCGATCGCGCTGGCCACCGTGGTCGGCGGCTGCATGGACGGCCCGCCGCTGCCGGCGCGGGTCCGCTACAACGAAGGCGTCAAGGCGCTCGCCGAGAACAAGCTCGAGGACGCGGCCAAGGCGTTCCTCGACGCGCGCAGCGAGGCCGGGTACGACGGCGCGCTCCGCTATCGCGCGGCGTTCAACCTGGGCGAGACGTACGCGCGGCAGGGCGAGAAGGCCGCCGCCGACGGCGCCGAGCACGACGCCGCCGCGGCGATCGAGCACTACCGACAGGCCGCGGCGTGGTTCTCCGACGCGCTCCGCCTGCAGAAGGACGACGCCGACGCGCGCGCCAACCTCGAGCGCGTACAGGCGCGCATCCTCGCGCTCGTCGACGAGGCCAACAAGGGCGCCAGCGGGCTGGAGAAGCGGCTCGACGAGCTGATCAGCGGCGAGCGCAAGCTGCGCGACCTGGTGCGCGGCCTGTGGCAGGCGCAGGATCAGCGCGGCGCCGGCGCCGATCCGCTGGCCGACAAGGATGCCTTCGACGCGACGTCGACGCAGCAGCGCACGCTCGGCGCCGAGGCCGGCGTGGTCGCCGATCTGGCGGGCGACGAGATCACCGCGATCGGCGGCAAGGCCGAGGCGCAGCGCAAGGACGAGGAGAAGGCGCGGCTGGTGCAGCTCCAGAACCTCGATCTCTACGTGCAGGACGCGCGCAAGGAGATGACCGACGCGCGCCGCAACCTGACCGAGCTCAAGGCCGAGCTGGCGTACCGCCGCGTCGAGGGCGCGCTCGAGGCGCTCAAGCGGGCGCGCGAGCAGCTGCTCGATCCCATCACGGTGCTGCGCGGCGTGGCGCAAGATCACGTCGAGCTCCTCGGGCACGTCGCGGCGATCGAGCAGGCGCGCGGCGAGCTCAAGCTGGGCCAGGCGCGGCCCGAGATCCCGCAGTGGATGCAGCCGGTCGCGCTGGGCGGGCAGCAGCTCGACATCCGCGCGCGCCTCGAGGAAGTGAAGGCGCGGCTCGCCGCGGCGAAGGATCAGGAGAAGGTGAAGGACGCGATCGCGGCGGCGCTGCCGGCGATCGACCAGGCCAGCGCGGCGATGATGCGCGCGACCGAGGCGCTGCGCGCCGACGACGTGAAGACGGCCGCGGTGGCGCAGCGCGAGGCGCTCGAGGCGCTGGCGCGCGCGATCGAGCAGTTCCTCGATCTGCGGGGGCTCATCGACATCTCGCTCTCCGAGCAGGGCCCGGTGGTCGCGGCGCTGACGCCGCCCGCCGAGGGCCAGCCGCCGCTGTCGCCCGCTGACCGCGCGCGCATCGTCGGTGACGGCGCGGCCCGCAACCGCGAGCGCATCGCGCGCATGGCGGCGATGATCGCCGAGGCTGCGAAGCCGCCGCCGCCGCCACCGGATGCGCAGGGCGCGCAGGGCGCGCAGGGCGCGCAGCCGGGGCAACCACCCGCGCAGCCCGAGGATGCCGAGGCGGCGAAGCAGCGCGAGGCGCTCTACGGTCGCGCCGAGGCGCTGCGGGCCGAGGCGCAGGTCGCGCTCGATCAGCTGGTCGCCGTGGCGAAGGGCGGCAAGGGCCCGCCCGCGCTCGAGTCGGCGAGGACGGCGCAGCAGAAGCTCGAGGAGATGCAGCAGCTCTTCTTCTCGGTGATCGAGCACCTGAAGAAGCTGGTCCGCGATCAGGGCGAGACGCGCGACAAGACCAGCGACGCGGTGGTCCAGGACGACATCTCGCGCCGGCCCCTGTTGCCGCCGATCACGCAGCGCCAGGGCGGGCACGTGCAGGCCGCCGACGCGATCGCCAGCGCGCTCGCGCAGCAGGCCGACGCAGCGGCGCAGGCCGAGGCGCAGGGCCAGGGGCAAGGGCAAGGGCAAGGGCAGCCGCAGGGCGGCCCGGGGGCGGCGGCCTTCAAGGAAGCGGCCGGCGAGGTGCGCAACGCCCTCACCTCGATGCAAACTGCGATCGAGACGCTGACCAAGGCCAGCGATCCCAGCGCGACGATGAGCTTCGACCTCTCACCCGTGACCGAATCGCAGCAGCAGGCGATCGAGCATCTCGAGAACGCGCTGCGCCTCCTGCAGCCGCCGCAGAAGCAGGACGAGAAGCAAGACGACCAGAAGCAGGATCAGCAGAAGCAGGATCAGCAGAAGCAGGACCAGCAGCAGCAGCAGCAGCAGCAGCAGCAGCAGGACCAGAGCAAGGACGACGCCGAGAAGCGGCTCCAGCAGGTGCGCGAGCGCGAGGCGCAGCGACAGCGCGAGCGGCGCGAGCAGCAACGCTCCGCGCCTGATCCCGTGGACAAGGACTGGTGACGATGCAGCCGGCGGCTCGTCGTGTGGTCTGGCTTGTCGGCGCAGCATTCGCCGCGATGATCGTGCTCGCGTCCGCGGCGGCGTCGGCGCAGCAGCAGGGCGGGTTGCGCGCGCAGTACCAGCTCGGCGGCGAGGCCTACGCCGGTCAGCCGTTCCTGCTCGCCGTCGTCGTCGAGGGCCTGGCCGAGCAGCCCGAGCCGACCGCGCCCGCCATCAACGTCCCGGGCGCGAGCATCACGCCGATGGGCGTCGAGCTGCGCCCCGCGCCGACGGTCATCATCAACGGACAGCGCGTCGATCAGGGCAGCGGCACGTGGGTGCTGCGCTACCGCATGGAGGTCTCGAAGGGCGGTAACTACGCCCTGCCCGAGGTGAAGGTCACGCAGGGAAGCACGCAGGTCACGGTGCAAGGCGGACGCCTCAAGGTGAACGATCTGCCGTCGAGCGACGACATGGCGATCGAGGTGCTGCTGCCGCAGCGCCCGGTCTACGTGGGCGAGACCATCCCCGTCGATATCGCGTGGATCCTCCGCAAGGACCCGCGCGATCAATCGCTGTCGGTGCCGCTCCTCGGGCTCGCGGACAGCTTCACGATCACGGTGCCGCCGCCCGCGAATCCGCGCCAGGTCGTATCGTTCCCGGCCGGCGGCCGTGATCTCGACCTGGGCTACACGCAGGACACGATCGAGCGCGGCGGTTCGCAGTACACGCGGCTGCTCTTCCGCGTGCTCGTCACGCCGCTGAAGGCGGGGACGATCGCGATCCCGCCGGCGCAGGTCGTGGCACGGCTCGAGGTCGGCATGGGCCGCGACGCGTTCGGGTTCCCGGCGGCGCGCACCGAGCTGTTTCGCTCGTCGGACGAGGCGCGCACCCTCGACGTCCGCCCGCTCCCCGAGACCGGCAAGCCGCCGAGCTTCGGCGGCGCGGTCGGCTCGTCGTTCTCGATCGGCGTGCGCGCCAGCCGCTCGGTCGTGCAGCTGGGCGAGCCGGTCGAGCTCGAGATCGCCGTGAAGAGCGACCAGCGGCTCGACACGGTCGGGCTGCCGCCGCTCGACGGGCCCGGCATGTTGCCGCGCGCGCAGTTCGTGGTGCCGGCCGATCCGCCGGTGGGCGAGCTCGCCGCCGACGGGTTGACCAAGACGTTCAAGGTCGCCGTGCAGGTGGTCGGCGCCGATGCGACCGCGGTGCCGGCGCTCGCGTTCTCGTACTTCGATCCGACGCGTTCGGCGTACCAGACCATCCATAGCGAGCCCATCGCGCTCTCCGTGAAGGGCGGCTCGGTGGTCGGCGCGGCGCAGGTCGTCGGCGGCGGCAAGGGCTCGAACGGCGGCAGCGGCGGTGCGGGCGCGGGTGGGGCGGGTGCGGGGGGTGCGCCCGGTGACGTGTCGCTGGTCGGCGTCGAGCTCGCGCTGTCGGCGCCGGGCGCGAGCGGCGGGCCGCTGTCGCGCTCGGTGCTGTGGATGATCGTCGGGCTCCTGTATCTCGTGCCGCTCGTCGTGTTCGGCGCGCGCGCGTGGCGGACGCGGACGGCGTCGCAGCGCGAGGAGGCGAGCGAGGTGAAGACGGCGCTGCGCGCGCTGCGCGACGAGATCGAGCGCGCCCACAAGATCGCGGCGCGCGATGCCGCGGTGTCACTGCCGCGCGCGATGCGCACCGCGGCGAAGGCGCTGGGCCGCACCGTCGACGAGAAGCTGGTCGAGCGCATCGAGAACGCGGGCTTCGCGCCGACTGCCGGCGCCGATCCGCTGCCGTCCGAGCTGCGCAACGAGCTCGCCGACGTGGCCGACGCGTGGGCCCATGGCGCGCGCAGCGAAGGCGGTGGTGGCGGTGGCCGCAACGCCGCCGGCAAGGCGGGCGCGGTGGCCGTGCTGGTCGCGCTCGCGACGCTCGCGATCCCGGAGCCCGCGCGCGCCGAGGACGCCGGCGTGCGCGCCGCGCGCGCCGACTATCAGGCCGCGCTCGACGCCGGCGATCCCCAGATCCGGCAGCGCAACTTCGCCGCGGCCTCGGCGGCGTTCGCGAAGGTCGCGCGCAGCTCGCGCTCCGCGGCGCTCTATGCGGACTGGGGCAATGCCGCCCTCGGCGCCGGCGACGTCGGCGGCGCGGCGCTCGCCTACCGCCGCGCGCTCTCGCTCGACTCCGACGAGTCGCGCGCGCGCCGCAACCTCACGTGGCTTCGCAGCCGGATGCCGGAAGGCATGCGGCCGACCGGCGGCGGCGCGACCGAGACCCTGTTCTTCTTCCACAGCTCGTGGAGCCGCGACCAGCGCCTCGTGGTCGGCGCCGCCGCGTTCGCGCTGATGGTGCTCCTGTTCGTGCCCTGGGGCGGCAAGCGGCGCCCGTGGATGGTCGCGGTCGCGATCGCGCCCGCGCTGACGTGGGTGGCGATGACCGTGTCGCTCGTCGTCGAGGATCGCCACTCCGCCGACGCCGTCGTCATGCAGGCCAGCATCCTCCGCAGCGCCGACAGCGCGGGCGCGCCGCCGCGGCTCTCGTCGCAGCTGCCGGCCGGCGTCGAGGTCGTCATCGTCGAGCGCCGCGACGCGTGGACGCAGATCCGGCTGCCGTCGGGCACGACCGGCTGGCTCCCGGCCGGTACCGTCGAGCGCGTGAATCTCTAGCAGCCGCCCATGCCGGCGAGCAGCTCGCCGGTGCCTTCGCGGCGATGCTCGAGGCGGCCGTTGGTGTCGTAATCCCAGGTCTGGACGATCGGCGAGTCGCACTCGGCGCCGACGATCTGGTGGAGCTCGTGGCGGCCGCTGGTGCCCATCACGATCACGGCGTGGCCGAGGAGCGAACGCGTCCACGGGACGTACGCGAGGGTCTTGCCGCAGCGAACGGGCGCGAAAGAGTACCACTCGAGCTCGCTGTCCTCGACGACGAAG
>DATLEB010000201.1:0-7060 GCA_035525615.1 Kofleriaceae bacterium
CGACCTCTCCAAGCCGCTGACCGAGGAGGAGGCCAAGGCCAACTTCAAGAACAACGACAAGGCGAGGCCGGCGGCGTGGGACAAGTCGCTGCCGATTCTCACCAAGGCGATCGAAGAGGTCGACGCCGCGAACCCGCGCTCGATCGAGAGCTCGCGCTTGGCGGCCGAGGCGCTCGGTGCGTCGAAGGTCGACGGTGCCTTGCCCGTGCTCATCGCGGCGGCGAACAAGCCGACCGACAAGCCCGAGGTGAAGCAGCTGCGCGGCCAGGCGATCCTGTCGCTCGGCGAGCTCGGCGATCCGGGCGCGGTCAGCGTGCTCAACACGATCATCCGCGAGGAGTTCAGCCCGGCGAAGCCCGAGATGCACGGCGCGGCGATCATCGCGCTCGGCAAGCTCAAGACGCCGGCCGCGATTCCCGTGCTCATCGAGTCGATGTATCGACTCCCGTTCTTCTTCAAGCAGGTGCGTCGCTCGCTGGTCGCATCCGGCGGCGAGGACGTGCTGAAGCGCATGATCTCGATCCTCGAGGGGACCGATCAGGAGGTGAACTCGCTGTTCACCGAGAACGGGCTCGACACCTACAAGGGTGACGTCGGCAAGGATCCGCTGCCGCAGGCCGAGTGGCAGAAGGTCTCGGCCAAGGACTACTACGCGGCGATCATCGCCGGCGACCTCTACGACCAGCGCGCGGTGCCGGCGCTCCTCAAGGCGATGGCGCGTCCCGCGATCCCGTCGTACTTCGTGGACTCGGCGCCGGGCCCGGTGCAGCACAACGCCATCCTCGACTCGCTCCGCAAGATCGGTCTCGGCAACCCCGAGGCGACCGCCGCGGTGCTCGCCGTGTGGACGAGCGGCACCAACGGCGACATCAAGCCGATGGCCGCCAACGTGTTCTCGTTCCTGTCGCGTGACGGCTCGGAGAAGCTCGCGAAGGGCAACGCGCTCGACGCGCTCGGCGGTGTCGCCGAGAAGAACGACGCCGACCAGAACTTCCGCCTCGAGGCGTCGGTGGCGTACGGCCGCCTGGCGCGCTCCAAGGATCGCATCCCGCTGCTCATCGGCCAGGCCAAGAGCTACAAGGAAGCGAGCGACAAGGCCCAGAAGGAGGCCGACGGCGCGCCCAAGGTCGCGTACGAGAAGCAGAAGGTCATCTATGACGCGGCCAAGGCCAAGCTCGACGAGGCCAAGGCGGCGGTCGCGCGCAAGGGTGGCCCCAACAAGGCGCCGGTCGATCTGATCGAGGCCAACACCAAGGCCAAGGTCGAGTTCGACAAGGTCAAGGACCCGTACACCGCGGCCAAGGCCACGTGGAAGGCGCTCGAGGACAAGGCCAAGGCGTACCGCGGTTACCAGCGCCTGTTCGAGACGCACGCGGCGCGCATCGAGATCGCGATGCACTGCAAGGAGGACGCGAACTGCTACGCGCAGACGCTCGCGCCGGTGCCGCCCGAGGAGAAGGACGAGGAGGGCAACGTCAAGCGGCCCAAGCCGCCCGACATCTCGGCCAAGTGCAAGGCCGACTGGGCCGACATCTCGAAGCGTCTCAAGGCGGCGAACGGCGACATCGACGTCGCCAAGTACACCGACGAGGAGAAGGAAGAGGTGTGCATCGCGCAGATCGAGCGCGCGCTCCTCGAGATCTCGAAGCAAGGCAAGAAGGCGTCGGGCGTGCTGCCGATCCTGCTCTACAACGTGTCGAGCGACGATCGCCTGGTGCGCCAGAGCATCCTGCTCACGCTTCCGAAGGTCGCCGACCGCGACTGCAAGGAGTGCGGTGTGAAGCTCGACGCCGCCATCAAGGCCGGCCAGGGCAAGGACGCGCTCCGCGAGCTCAACTTCGAGACGCAGGTGCTGCGCAGCTACTTCGCGGGCGACGTGACCGAGGCCGAAGCGCCCGCCGAGAAGTGAGCTGACGAGCTGGCTGTCGACTGCGGTCGACGCAGTTCGGGAAAAGAAAGCGGCGCCCTCTCGGGCGCCGTTTTCCGTTTCAGCGGGGGTGGCTGATGGGGGTCGAACCCACGACACCCAGGACCACAACCTGGTGCTCTACCAATTGAGCTACAGCCACCGCGTCAGCGGTCTTTAGCCCAGATTTCCGTCGACGTCCAGCCGGTAGAGTATGTTGCGCGCCATGAAGCGCCTCCCCGTCGCTGGCTTGTTGCTCGGGATCCTGGTCGCCGGCTGCGGCGGAGACGGCGGCGGCAGCGAGGTCGACGCGGCGGGCGGTGGCGGAGACGGCGGCGAGGTCGATGGCGCCGGTGGCGACGGCGGTGGCACCGACGCGGGTGGCGACGGGGCGAGCGCGTGCGGCACGATGATGCCGACGCTCGCCGACCTGGGCGGCACCGAGGGCATCGCGATCGCCGGGGACGGGACCATCTACTACTCGCAGAACGGCGCGGTGGGACGCTGGGTGCCGGGCGGGCAGGCGGTCGATCAGTGGGTCACGCTCAGTGGCGCCACGACGGTATGGGGCATGGCGCTCGACGGCGACATCCTCTACGTCGGGTCGCCGGGCAGCGGCGGCCGCATCTGGCGCATCGACACCGCGGCGGCGACGCCGGCGGCGACGACGTACTACATGACCGCGGGCAGCGCGAACGGCGTGACGGTCGGGCCCGACGGCGCGGTCTACTACTCGGACTTCAACGCCACCGGGCACGTCTGGCGCGTGACGGGCGTGGGCGTGCGGACGCAGGTCACGACGACGGCGATCAACCAGCCCAACGGCGTGATGTTCGACGCCGACGGGACGCTGCTCGTCGCGCGCTACGCGAATCCGAGCGAGATCTATCGCCTCACGCTGACCGCGGGCGCGGAGACAGGGCGCATCACCGCCCTTTCGAACACCGCCGGAATGGTCGGCAACCCCGACGGCCTCGCGCGCGACGAGATGGGCCGGCTCTACGTGACCAACAACAGCGGCGGCCGCGTGCTGCGCTTCGGCGCCGCGATGAACGGCGTGTTCGGCGCGCGCGAGGAGCTCGCGATGAGCGTGGGCTCGGCGGCGAACATGGCGTTCGGGCGCGGCGCGCTGGCGTGCACCGATCTGTACGTGACGTCGTCGGGCGCGCTGCGCAAGCTGGCGGTCGGCGCCACGGGCGTTCCGTGATGGCGGGCGAGAAACCGGACCAGAAGCCGGAGAAGAAGGGCCTGGCCGATCTGGCGGCGCTGCGCGACAGCTTGCCGGCGGGAACGCCGCCCGCGCCCAAGCCGGTGCCCGAGAAGAAGGGGCCGGCGCGTGCGGTGGTGCGGCTCGAGAAGAAGGGCCGTCGCGGGAAAGAGACGACCATCATCGAGAAGCTCGAGCTGAAGCCGGTCGAGCTCGAGGCGTGGTGCAAGGACGCGAAGTCGGCGATGGGCTGCGGCGGCACCGTCGAGGACGGCGCGATCGTCCTGCAGGGCGATCTGCGCAAGCGGCTCGAGGTGTGGCTCACCGGCCGCGGCGTGCGCAAGGTGACGGTCGCGGGCTAGAACACCGAGGACGTGAGCGTCACGTCCGCGCGCGCCCAGGTCTTCGCGAAGCGCGCCTTCACGTCGCCGCTCGGCTTCTTCTGCGCGTCGAGCGCCGCGGCGAGGCCGTGGAGCGACCAGCCGTTCTCGGGTCGCGCGGCGAGGTCGGCGCGATACACGGCCTCGGCGTCGGCGGCGCGGCCGGCGGCGAGGAGCACGGCGCCGAGGCGCTGGCGCGCGGGGAGGATCCAGAACGGCGGCTCGCCGAACTCGATCGTGTCCTCGACCTCGATCGCGCGCTGGAGCAGCACGATGCCGGCGTCGCGGTCGCCGCGCGCCACCGCGATCGCGCCCTCGAGCTGGAACGCCGCCGCGTTGCCGATCTTCTCGAGCTCCTCGCGCACACGCGCCGGCATCTGTTCGTTGGTCAGCGTGCGCACCGAGCGCAGCGGCGCGAGCTGCGCGGTCGCGGCATCGAGCTCGCCGTGCGCGAGGCGAGCCAGGCCTCGCGCGTACGGGACCGCGATCCCGCCCTGCGGGCCCGTGGGATCGGGGAGCGCGAGCGCCTTGTCCCAGCGACCGAAGCGCGCGGCTTCGATCGCCTCCTGCGCCGCCGGCATGTCCATGCCCATCGGATCGAGGGCGTGGAACGGCGACGCGTGCATGCGGTGCAGGTGCTCGATGCGCGCCTCTTCGGCCTCGGCCGAGGCGCCCTCGAACAGGAGCGTCGCCCACAGGAAATGCCACGGGTGCCCGGCAAAACCCTCGTACATCGTCCCCGGAAGCTGTTCGGCAAGCCACGCGTCGTCGGCGGCGATGGCGAGCCGGTTGACGCGCGTCGCGTCGGCGTAGCGGCCCATGCGCATGTAGAGGTGCGAGGCCATGTGGATCAGGTGGCCGGCGCGCGGTGCGAGCGCGATCAGCCGCTCGGCGGGGGCGAGGGCGCGCTCCTGGTCAGGGGCACCCTCCATGAGGTGGATGTAGAAGTGGATCGCGCCGATGTGATCGGGCGCGCGGGCCAGCACCTTCTCGAGGATCGCGCGCTGCTCGAGCACGACCGGGCTCGCGGGCGCGCCGGCCGGCCAGTTGGGCGTGCCGAGCGGCACCGTGATGTAGAGCGCCTCGACGAGGAGCACCTGCAGGTCGTCGTCGTCGGGAAAGCGCGAGGCCGCCGCGCGCATCGCGTCGGCGTAGGCGCGATCGAGCGCGTCGCGATCGCCGGGGTGCTTGGTGAAGTCCTCGCCGTAGCGCGCGAGCAACGCCTTCGTGAGCGCCTGCTCGACCGGCGGTCCGTCCTGGGCGAGCTTCGCCGCCATCACGGCCATGTGGCGCGCCATCGGGAACACCTTCATGCGCTCGTTGATGTTCGGTCCCACCGCGAGCGCGAACCCCCACACGCACATCGCGCAGTCCGGGTCGTTGTCGTACGCGAGGCCGAAGCCGCGCATGGCGACGTCGTAGTTGAAACCGTACAGCGCCGCGAGGCCGTGGTCGAAGGCGCGCTGCGCGTCGGGCGACCGCGTGCGGATCGGGTGGTGGACGCTGCCCATCCCGCTGAACAACGTGACCGGAACGGTGGTTGGCGCCGTGGGAGCCGCGGCTCGCGTGCAGCCGAGCATGACGAAGAGAGGAAGAAGTCGTCGCATCAACGCGTCATCTTACGCCCACGCGGGACGAGCGACGCGGCGAGGCCGTCGCGGACCGCCGTCGCGAGGAGGTCGAGCGCGATGTGGTGGAGGCGGCTGTAGAACTTCTGGGAACGGTGGCGGAGGAAAAACGGCTTGCGCACCGGCCGGAACTCCTCCATGACGCGCACCGGTGATCCGTGCGGGATGGTCTGGCGCGGCTTCACGGCGCGACCGAGGCCGACCTCGACGCCGAGGAGGATGCCGGCCTCGTTCTGCAGGAACGAGCGTCGGTAGCGGCGCGGCCGCGCGCGCGGCGCCTGCTCGCCGAAGAACCACGCGGTGGTCCGGTCGCTGACGCTGGCGTCGAGGTAGACGTCGGTCGGCGCGGGGCGCAGCGACTCGATCATCACGTGCTCCTCGAGGCCGACCGGCGTCGTGACGAACGCGGGATCCTCGTCGGTGCTGTCGGTGACGATGAAGTCGACGGCGCCGCGGCGCAGGAGGTCGGCCATCACGTCGTGGCCGGCCGTGCGCGCCTCGACCTGGAGCTGCGGGTGCTCGCGTACGAGCGCGGCGAGGCGGGGGAGCACCATGGCGGGGACGATCGACGACGGGCCGACCACGCGGATCTCGCCGCGCAGCGTCTGCTGCGACGGCTGCAGCTCGCCGAGGAGCTCGTCCTCGAGCGCGCGCTGAGCGTGGACATAGGCGAGGACGCGGCGGCCCGCGTCCGTGAGCGTGGGCCCGGTCGGGCCGCGCACGAGCAGCGTGACGGCGAGCGCGTCCTCGAGCCCGGCGATGCGGCGCGAGAGGGCGGGCTGGCTGAGGTGAATGGTCCTTGCCGCGCGCGTGAAGCTGCCGGCCTCGACAACGGCGGCGAAGGCGGCCAGCTGGTCATGCGTTGGATGCATGAGCACATGATAACAATGCAATGGACGCATCGGTGCGCCAGCCGCAGAGTAGGCGGCACCATGATGGCTTCGCTTTCTCCCCTGGTCCTCACCGTCGGAAGTGGCGTCCTCTATCACCTGGCCCTGCGCGGCGGCGGTGGCGGCGGTAGCAACCCGTGGGCGTTCCTGACGCTGGCCTACGCCGTGGCGTTCGGGCTGTCGGCGAGCGCCTGGGGAGCTTCCGGCGGCGGGTTGCCGCCGATCGACCGGCGCGTCGTCGTCGGCGCGGTGCTCCTCGGCGCGGCGGCGATCGGGATCGAGGTCGGCTACTACCTGGGCTACCGCTCGGGCTGGGCGATCGGGCAGGCGTCGCTGGTGAACGCCGGCATCGTCGCGGCGGTGCTGGCGCTTATCGGTGCGATGGAGCGGCGCGTGTGGTAACGACCGGAGGATGTCGGACAGCGCGGATAGCGCGGCCCTGTATCTCGCCAAGGTCATGGTGGCGGATCACCGCTACCGTCCGCTCGACTTCCCGGAGGCCGCGCCGTTCACCGAGGTGAGCGACATCGTCCTGGTCGGCGGTGACGGCGTCGGGCTCGCCATCGCGTGCATCATCGACCGCGACGCCAACCCGGAGAAGCGGTTCACGATGGCGCCCGAGCGCGTCGACGAGATCGCCGCGGCGTGCAGCAAGCACTCGGGGTCGGTGTACGGCGGCAAGGAAGACGTCGTCGTCGAGATCTGGGAGGTGGGCGCCGGCGTGCCCCACGGTGACGACCGCGCGCGCATGGAGGCGTACGCCTTCCGCCGCGTCACGCAGAAGGGCGTGGCCATCCGCGGCTACGCCGTCGACTCGTCGCCCAACCTCGGCGTCCTCGGCACCATGTGGTCGACGGCGGCGGACGCGGCGTCGCGCGCGCCCTGGGTGCGCGAGGCGCTCCGCCTGCCGCGGCGCAGCGACAACGAGCTCGCACACGCCGCCAAGGCGCAGGACAAGGTCGCGCGCTTCGACACGCGCCCGTTCGCGACGTACGCGCTCATCGCGTCGTTCTTCGCCGTGTTCATCGCCGAGCTGGTGTGGACGCTGG
>DATLEB010000203.1:0-10131 GCA_035525615.1 Kofleriaceae bacterium
GACTACGAGGGCGCGCAGAAGCTCTTCGAGAAGGCCATCGCCGAGGACCCTGCGTTCGTGAAGGCCCACTACAACCGCGCGTCGATGGCGGCGATCCAGCAGGACCTCGACGTCATGATCGAGGAGTTCGTGTGGTTGAAGGGCGCCACGGACCCCGACGCCGAGCGCGTGCTCGCCAAGGCGAAGACCGACGCCGACTTCATGGGCGTGTCGCTCGTCGACGACGCGCGCACCGTGATGCGGCTGCCGCTCGTCAAGGACACGCCGCTCGATCAGATCCTGCTCGCCTACGGCGGATGGTGGTCGGGTGTCGACGAGGGAATGATGCAGGGCTGGCTCGAGATCCAGTTCGCGCCCAAGGGCAAGGTGAAGGGCCGGGACCACAGCGGCGAGAGCGGCGAGTGGTACCCGTGGTCGGGCACGTGGAAGGTGAAGGACAAGACCGTCACCATCACGCTCGGCAAGAAGAACAAGATCGCCTACAAGCTCGTCGAGTGCGCGGACACGAGCGGCGTGAAGGGCGCGCACTGTCTCAAGCGCGAGGACGAGGGCGCGTGGGTCACGCCCGGCAAGCACTCCGACGAGTAGCCCGGAAGGCTCCGCGGCGCGCCTTCGTCAGAGCGGGGCGCCCTGGGTGATCCACTCGAGGATGATGACGTAGTCGGGATCGAGCGTGGTCAGGAACGTCGCGTTCGGGTGGTTGGGGGGATCCTCGTAGAGCGGCTTCGTCAGCAGCAGCGAGGTCGCCGCGGTCGCGGGCGGGCTCACGACGCCGGGGCGCGCGATGATCGCGGCGTGCGCGTCCGCCGCCGGCAGGTCGAACTGCAGGAGCGCCGCGACGCCCCCTGCGGTGTGGCAGTTGGCGCAGCCGAGGCCGCCGTTGGCCGCCTTCTGCAGGCGCGGGTGGATGTCGGCGATGAACGTGCGCGCGCCGGGAGGCGGCGTCATGTCGTCGTCGCCGCCCCCGGTCTGCGCGAGCGTGGCGCCGTCGCCGACGGCCTCGACGGGAATCTCGTACGTGCGGATCATCGGCGTGCCACCACCGCCGCCGCCGCCGGCCATGTAGCTCACCTTCAGCGTGTACGTGCCGGGCGGGACGTCGAGGAAGCCGACGCGCGCCTTGCCGCCGAACGCGGTCGACACGGCGAGCGTGGCGTTCGAGACCAGGTCGCCGTTGGCGCCGAAGAAGAACGGGCCGAGGCCCACCGGCGCCGCCTGCGCGTCGACGAGCTTGATGTCCGCGAGCGGCACGCCCTCGAGCGGCGTCCCGTTGTTTCGCAGCAGCAGACCGAACAGCACGCCGCGACCCGCCGTGGGCGTCAGGCCGAGCGACGTGTACTGCCGGCGCGAATCGTTCGAGCTGACGATCGGCAGGCTCGCCATCATCACCGCCTGATCGGTGACGCGGATCGGCGCGCTGCGCGTGCTGCGGTAGTTTGCGCGCGACCCGACGGCGTAGAACGCGCTGCCCGGAGGCACGCGCAGCTCGAAGTTGCCGGCCGCGTCGGAGGTGCCGTTCGCCGCCGGCGTCATGCCTTCGGTGCCGAGCAACACGGCGTCGAGGTCGGCGCCGGTGAAGTAGTCGACGGTCTTGCCCGTGACCGAGAGCAGCACGGGATCGGGCGATGCGTCGGCGTCGTCTCCGCCGGCGTCCACGTCGTCGGGCTGCGCGGGGGGATCTCCAACGCACGCGGAGGCACCGAACGAGAGAGCGAAAACGAAGATCAGGCGACGCATCCCCCCTCATTCATCAAGGGTCGTGCCACTTTCGCTCCACTGTGCACGCGTCGTACGCACCCGAAATTGCTTCGTGAACTGCGGTCGGCGCCTGGGGGGGACCGCCCCACCTGCGTCCTTCCAGAGGCGCAAGGTCAGGGCTTGCCGCGATCAGGGGTGGGACGTATGGTCCGCCGCCTAACGCGGCGGATGCCGCAGGAGTCTTCGATGCTCGGCGACGATCTCCGCGAGGCGCTCACTTTCGACGACGTGTTGCTCGTCCCGGGGTTCAGCGAGGTCCTGCCGAAAGACGTCGACGTGTCGACGCAGCTGACCGCGGCGATCGCGCTGCGCATCCCGCTGGTCAGCTCGGCGATGGACACCGTCACCGAATCCCAGACCGCGATCCGCATGGCGCGCGAGGGCGGCATCGGCTTCCTCCACAAGAACATGACCATCGAGGAGCAGGCGCGCGAGGTCACGCGCGTGAAGAAGGCCGAGAGCGGCATCGTCGTCGACCCGGTGACGATCGCGCCCGAGCGGCGCCTCGAGGACGCGTTCGCGCTCATGCGCCAGTACCGCATCAGCGGTCTGCCCGTCGTCGACGGCGAGAAACGTCCCGTCGGCATCCTCACCAACCGCGACCTGCGGTTCGAGCGGAACCTGACGCAGAAGGTGTCGGACGTGATGACGCGCAAGCTCATCACGGTGAAGGACGACGTCGGGCTCGAGGGCGCCAAGGAGCTCCTCCACAAGAACCGCATCGAGAAGCTGCTCGTCGTCGACGACAGCGGCCGCTTGAAGGGCCTCATCACGATCAAGGACATCGAGCAGGCCGAGGCGCACCCGCTCGCCGCCAAGGACGACTTCGGTCGCCTGCGCTGCGGCGCCGCTGTCGGTGTCGGGCCCGATCGCGAGGCGCGCATCGACGCGCTGCTCGCCGCCGGCGTCGACCTCATCTGCGTCGACACCGCGCACGGTCACTCGGCCGGCGTCATCGAGTCGGTGCGGCAGATCCGGAAGCAGTTCCCGAAGGTCCAGCTGGTCGCCGGCAACGTCGCCACCGGCGCCGCGACGATGGCGCTCGTCGAGGCCGGCGTCGACGCCGTGAAGGTCGGCGTCGGTCCCGGCTCGATCTGCACCACGCGCATCGTGGCCGGCGTCGGCGTCCCGCAGCTCACGGCGATCTCGGATTGCGTCGCCGCGGCGCGCGCCGCGGGCGGCGTACCCATCATCGCCGACGGCGGCATCAAGTACTCGGGCGACGTCGCCAAGGCGATCGCGGCCGGCGCGTCGACGGTGATGATCGGCAGCCTGTTCGCGGGCACCGACGAGGCGCCGGGCGAGATCATTCTCTATCAGGGCCGCTCCTACAAGTCGTACCGCGGCATGGGCTCGATCGGCGCCATGAAGGAAGGGTCGAAGGACCGCTACTTCCAGGCCGACGTCGAGGCGCCGCAGAAGCTCGTGCCCGAGGGCATCGAGGGGCGGGTCCCGTACAAGGGCCCGCTGCGCGAGTCGATCTACCAGCTGGTCGGCGGCCTCCGCTCGTCGATGGGCTACGTCGGCGCCGGCTCGATCGAGCAGCTCAAGACCAACGCGCAGTTCGTGCGCATCACGTCACAGGGTCTGCGCGAGTCGCACGTCCACGACGTGATCATCACCAAAGAAGCCCCTAACTACCGAGTGGAGTAGATGGCCCACCAGCTCGTCCTCGTCCTCGATTTCGGCTCGCAGTTCACCCAGCTGATCGCGCGCCGGGTGCGCGAGCAGGCCGTCTACTGCGAGATCCATCCCTACACGCTCACGATCGAGAAGATCGCGGCGCTGAAGCCGGCAGCGATCATCCTGAGCGGTGGTCCGTCGTCGGTGTACGAGGAGGGCGCTCCGACGGTGTCGCCCGAGGTGTTCTCGCTCGGCGTGCCGGTGCTGGGCATCTGCTACGGCGCACAGCTGACCGCGCGGCTGCTGGGCGGCGATGTCCGGCCAGCGGACAAGCGCGAGTACGGGCGGGCGGTGGTGCGCGTGCGCGACGAGGGCGCCAACGTCGGCGCGTTCCGCGGCATGGCCGGCGGCGAGGAGCTAACGGTGTGGGCGTCGCACGGCGACCACGTCGAGGGGCTGCCGCCCGGATTCGTACACACCGCCGAGAGCGACAACTGTCCGTTCGCCGGGTTCGCGGACGTCGCGCGCAAGATCCACTGCGTGCAGTTCCACCCCGAGGTGGTGCACACGCCGCGCGGCGCCGAGCTCCTCGCGAGCTTTCTCTTCGGGGTCGCCGGGCTTTCCGGCGACTGGTCCATGGCGTCGTTCGTCGACGAGGCGGTCGCGCGCATCCGCGCGCAGGTCGGCCCCGAGGGCCGTGTCATCTGCGGCCTGTCGGGCGGCGTGGACAGCTCGGTCGCGGCAGCGCTCATCCACCGCGCCATCGGCGACCGGCTGACCTGCATCTTCGTCGACAACGGGCTCCTGCGCCGCGGCGAGCGCGAGGGCGTCGCGACGATGTTCCGCGATCACTTCAAGGTCGACCTGCGCGTCATCGACGCCGTCGATCGCTTCCTCGACGCGCTGGCCGGCAACACCGACCCCGAGAAGAAGCGAAAGATCATCGGCTACGAGTTCATCGCCGTCTTCGAGGAGGAATCCAAGAAGGTGGTGAACGCGAAGTTCCTGGCGCAGGGCACGCTCTACCCCGACGTGATCGAGAGCGTCTCGGTGCGCGGCCCGGCGGCGGTCATCAAGAGCCACCACAACGTGGGCGGCTTGCCCGAGCGCATGAACCTGTCGCTCGTCGAGCCGCTGCGCGAGCTGTTCAAGGACGAGGTGCGCCAGCTCGGCGCCGAGCTCGGCCTGCCGCGCCACATGCTGTCACGCCAGCCGTTCCCGGGGCCGGGCCTCGCGGTGCGCTGCCTGGGCGATCTCACCCGCACGCGCCTCGACACCCTGCGCGGCGCCGACGCCATCGTCGAGGAAGAGATCCGTGCGGCCGGACTCTACGAGTCGATCTGGCAGGCGTTCGCGGTGCTCCTGCCGGTGCGCTCGGTCGGCGTGATGGGCGACGCGCGCACGTACGAGGAGGTCGTCGCGGTGCGCGCCGTGCACTCGCTCGACGGCATGACCGCCGACTGGGTGCCGCTGCCGTACGAGCTGCTCGGCCGCATCTCGTCGCGTATCATCAACGAGGTGCGAGGCGTGAATCGCGTGGTTTACGACATCACGAGCAAGCCCCCAGGCACCATCGAATGGGAGTGAGGGGGCGGCGGTCGCCTCGGGGGCAGTCGCCTCGCCATCGGGCATCCTCGCTCGCTGCGTATTGGCTCGCGCTCTCCATCGCTGTGCTCGCTGGTGACGCTGGTGAGAGTGTCGCGGCGCCGTGGACGGCGGCGGGGGAGGGCGGGGCGCAGATCGACTGGAGTGGTGGCGTCGTGCGGGCGAAGGGCGTCGGCCCCGCGGATCGGCACGCGCCGTCGCCGGCGGTGGCGCGGGTGGCGTCGCGGCGCGCGGCGGAGGTGCAGGCGCGCGGCAAGCTGACCAGGGCGGTGCGCGCGATGAAGCTCGCCGGCGGCGGCACGGTCGGTGACGCGGTGGAGAAGGACAAGGATGCGGCGGCGCGGCTGGCGGCCGAGATCGAGCGCGCGGTCGTGATCGAGAGTGACCTCATCACCGACGGATCGTCGCGCGTCACGATGTCGGTTGGAATCGAGGCGGTGCGTCAGGCGTTGTCCGGTGTACGGACAGTTTCCGGTGAAGACACGAGTGCCGTGTGGATCGTCGAAGCCAAGCGTGCCGCGCCGGCGGTGGGCTGGAAGGTCCAGGTCGGAGGCACGAGCTGGGAAGGTCCCATCCTCTGGACGCGCGAGCGCGCCGACATCGTGGGGACCGGCGCGGTGAACGCCAAGGCCACGAGTGCAACCGGCGGCGTCCTGACGGTGTCTGGCCCGACAGCTCCGCCGCCCGCTGGCGCTCTCGTCGTCGTGGTGGTACCGGAGAAGTAGCTCATGAAGATCGGAAGCGTCCTCGTCGCGCTCGTGGTGCTGCTCGCGGTGGCGGCGCGTCCCGCCGCGGCCCAGGTCGTCACGTACGAGGCGCGCGGGCGCGCCGATGACACCGCCGCCGATCCGCGCACGCAGGCGCTCGACGTCGCGTTCGCCGGTGCGGTGACCGAGGCGGTCGCCGATCTCGCGGGCGCCGGTGCGCGCGCCAAGGCCGCCGAGGTCGATCGCGAGATCATCAAGCGCGCGCGGCGCTTCGTGGCGTCGTTCCAGGTGAAGTCGCAGTCCGCGGATCGCGGCTCGCTCGAGCTCGAGGTCGCGGTGCGCATCGACGTCGACAAGGTGCGCGCGCGGCTCGTCGAGCTCGGCGTTCCGCTCAAGCCGCGCGACCCCGGCACGGTGCCGGTCACGTCGCACGGCGCGACGGGCAAGACCGCGACCATCCTCCTGCGCGTCGTCGGTGCGGGCCCGCTGGCCGCCACGTTCGGCGCCGCCGCCTCGCCCGACGTCCCGGGCGTCGCGCGGATCTCCGAGGCGCTCACGGCCGCCGGCTACACCGTCGTGCCCGCGTCGGCTGCCGGCCCGCCGCCCGGGCCCGAGAACGAGCTTCCCGTGGACGACACGGGCGCACGCGCGCTCGGCGCCGACGCCAAGGCCACCATCGCGGTCATCGCCGGCGTGAACGTCGGCGAGGCGGGGCCGGTGCGTGGCCTGCCGCTGCGCGCGATTCCCGCGAGCGCGCGCCTGCGCGTCGTCGACATCGCGAGCGGCAAGGTGCTCGAGGACGTCACGCTCGCGTCGGGGGCCTGGGGCACCGACGAGCGGCTGCCTCGCGTCGCCGCCGAGGCCGCCGCGGCCGCGGTCGCGAGCTCGGCCTGGCAGCCGCGCGGCACGACCGTGATCGGCAGCGGCGCCACGATCACCGCCGGGCGCGGCATCACCGTGCGCGTGCGCGGCGACAAGGCGTGGTCGGCGGCGAGCTCCATCCGCGCGCAGCTCGGCACCGCGCCGGGCGTCGAGCGCGTGACGTGGGCCGGCGTCGGTGGCGATCAGGTCGCGCTGGCCGTGGCGGGACCGACCGCCGCCAAGATCGCCGGCCAGATCAAGACCAGCGGCGTGCTCGCCCGCGTCGACGTCGACGATGACGTCGTCGACGTGGTGTTGCAGTGAGAACGACGCACGCGCTCGCGCTCGCGGCCATGGCCGTGAACGCCATCGCGTGCGCGGGCACCGCGCGAGATCCCTCGAAGCCCGACGCCGACGACGCCGTCGTGCGCGTGCGGACCGCGGTGAAGGACGCGAGCCTCTGGGTCGACGGCCGCTTCATCGGCCCCATCGGCGGTCTGCGCGGCGGCGTCGCGCTCGAGCCCGGCAAGCACCGGTTCGAGCTCCG
The DNA here is from genome assembly GCA_035525615.1 of Kofleriaceae bacterium. Classification (GTDB taxonomy): domain Bacteria; phylum Myxococcota_A; class Polyangia; order Haliangiales; family Haliangiaceae; genus UBA2376. The sequence goes on from DATLEB010000203.1 coordinate 7,102, forward strand.
CCACGACGAGTACTTCAGCCACTACGAGGAGCTCGATCTCGCGCCGAGGCAAGAGGTGCAGCTCGACGTCGAGATGGCTCCGATTCTGCCCTAGTTGCTCTAGTATCCGGGCGTGCCGACCACGTCGCCGCCGCCGCAAGATCCACGACCGCCGCGCTCGCTCGCCACCGATCCGCTGATCTTCGGGATGGTGCGCTGGCTGCTCATCCTGATCTTCGTGGTGATCGTGTGGAACGTGGTGTCGAGCTTGGCCTCGATCCTCGCGCCCATCCTCGCCGCGATGGGCATCGCCTATCTGCTCGATCCCGTGCTCGAGCGCATGGTGGCGCGCGGCATGTCACGCGCCTTCGCCGCGACGATCCTGCTCTTCGGCTTCCTGGGATCGATCGTCGCGCTCTTCGTGTTCCTGATCCCGATCATGATCGCGCAGTTCGCGTCGTTCATCGAAGACCTGCCCGCGATGGTCGAGCGCGCGAGCATCTGGATCGGCAAGAAGTTCGACTTCGATCTGCAGTCGCACCTCAACGCCAAGGAGCTGCAGGCGATGCTCGAGAAGGCCGCGGGACCCCTCCAGCACATCGCCGAGGTCGCGGTGGGCGGCGCGTTCGCGGTGCTCGGCTTCCTCGCCGAGATCCTGCTCGTCCCCGTGTTCGCGTACTACTTCCTCCTCGACTGGAAGCACATCCAGACGCGCGTGAAGCGCATCATCCCGCCGCGCAACCGCAACAAGGTCCTCGACATCCTCGGCGAGATCGACGGCGTGGTCTCGGGCTGGGTGCGCGGCCAAGCCATCGTCACGTCGCTCCTCGCGATCCTGTACGCGGTCGCGTTCTACATCATCGGCGTGCCGCTCGGTATTCCGCTCGGATTGCTGGTGGGCGCGCTCACGATCATTCCCTTCGTCGGAACGTTCGTCGGCGCCGGCATCACCGCGGTCGTCATTCTCCTCAAGTGGCCCGCGGACTCGACGTTCGTGATCGGCGCCACAGCCGCCACGTTCGTCGCGCTGCACCTGCTCGAGGCCGCCGTGCTCACGCCGAAGATCGTCGGCCACAAGGTCGGCCTGTCGGAGTCGGCCGCGCTCTTTGCCGTGGTCGCCGGCGGCAAGCTCCTCGGCTTCGTCGGCATCCTGCTCGCGGTGCCGCTCGCGGCGACGATCGCCGTGCTCCTGCGCCACGCGGTTCGCTACTACGAGAAGTCGAACTTCTTCGGTGTGGAAGACGATGCGCTCGTCAACGTGAGCCCGGCGATGGCGCTGGTGATGACCGACGACAAGGCGAAGGGCACGCGTGCGACGGATCCGGATGACGACGAGAAGTAGGCGCTTTTCCGGCGGATGATCCGCTGCAACGGAATTTGCTCGGGCGGCCCAACCAGCCCTGGCCCTGTGTTATAGAAATCCCAGCGTCGGGGGCCGTCAGCCCATTTCCAAACACGCCGACGGAAGAAAAAGGGTTCCCATGAAGAAGATCCTGTTTGCGGTTGCGTCGATGGCCCTCGTGGCTGGCTCGGGTTGCGGTGGCGGTGGTGCGGACGAGATCCTTGGCAAGATGCGCGGCTTCAAGGACAAGGTCTGCGCCTGTAAGGACAAGGCGTGCGTCGAGGGCGTGGAGAAGGAGATGATGGAGTGGGCCATGAAGAACATGGACAAGATGAAGAACATGAAGCCCACCAAGGCCCAGGACGAGGCCGCGGACAAGATCGAAGACGAGATGGACAAGTGCAAGGAGAAGCTCGAGGGCGCTGCGGCTCCGCAGTGAACTGAGCCATCGAGCATCCCCGGATTCGCGTCCGAGGATTCGACGGAAGCTCGTCATAGGCGACGGGCACGAAGAAATGGGCGGCTCGTCGCCGCTGACGAACGGGGAACCTGCTGATCAGGTTCCCCGCCGTCGTTTTCGGGTGCTTGTTCGGTCGATCGATCGGCGCGGCAGTACGCTTTTAGATGCGCAGCCCGGTTGTCGTGTTCGCCCTGGTGGCCATCGCCGGTTGTCATCCATCGCCCCGCACGCCGCCGACGGCCGCGGTGAGGCCGTCGACCACGACAGCACGAGCGCCGGTGGCGCGAGCGGCGCCGGCGAGCGCGCTGCACCCGGATCGCATGGTGGCCCGCGAGGTGCTCGTCGCGATGACGGGCTTCACGGACGACGCGTGCGCGTGTACCGACGGCGCGTGCGTCGCGGCCGTGCAGGCGCGCATGGGCGAGTGGGCGGAGCCGCGGCTGCCGCGCATCCAGGAGGTGCGGCCGACCGCCCAGGAGAACGAAGCCGCCGAGGCGATCCAGGTGCGGATGCAGGGCTGCCTCTCGAAGTTCGCGGCGCCGGCGGTGATGCCGCTGACCGGCGCGCTGATCCTCGAACAGCTGGGCGGCTGGAAGGATCAGATCTGCGCGTGCAGCGACAAGGCGTGCGTGGCCGACGTCCAGCGCCGGATGCTGACGTGGGCGATGGAGAACATGGATGCGATGAAGGGCGTCGAGCCCACCGCCGACGAGGACGCCGAGGCCAACCGCATCGATGGCGAGCTGGCCACGTGCATCGCGCGCATCGACAGCTCGTCGCGCGACGCGCGTTGAGCCTCGCGCGCGGGCTGGTATGCTCGTGGCGATGCGTCACGCCACGTCTGTCGTCTCCATCGTCGCTCTCGTCCTGGGCCTCGGCGTCGCCGCGTGCGGCAAGAAGGGCGAGTCCATGGATCCCCTGGTGAAGGAGACCATGGCCAAGCTCACCGAGGCCCGCGACAAGGGCTGCGCGTGCGCCAACCTGGAGTGCGTCGCCAAGGTCCAGAACGACCTCGGGCACTGGATGCTCGACAACGCGAAGCGCCTCGAGGAGCTCAACACCAAGGCCACGCCGAAGCAGAACGAGGCCGGCCAGAAGCTGTCGGCGGAGCTCGACGTCTGCGCCAAGAAGCTCGAGGCGGCCGGCAAGACGGCGCCTCCGTGATCGCACGCGCGACCGTCCTCGCGCTCATCGTGATCGCCGCGGCCTGCGGACCAAAGCCGCAGCCGCAGCCGCAGCCGCAGCCGCA
>DATLEB010000212.1:0-4225 GCA_035525615.1 Kofleriaceae bacterium
GAGCTTGATCTCGATGGCGCGGACCTTGGCCGACGAGACCGCCTCGAGGAACCGCTCCATCGAGAACCCGCCGCGCTCGTCGCGGCAGCCGAAGTAGCCGGTGCCGAGCTGCCAGATGAGCGCGCCGCCGTTGCGGTGATAGTCGGAGATGCCGCCCTCGCCGGTGTTCTGCATGGCGCCGCACAGCGCGACGCCGCGGTTGATCGCCTCGATCGCGTTGCCCGACAGCGAGCCGTAGCTCATCGCCGAGGTGTTGATGATCGACGTCGGCCGGAAGGCCTTCGCCCGTCCGCGGTGGCCGCCGAGGATCTTCGCGCACGGCAGCCGGTGCAGCGGGTCGTAGCCGGGCTGGCCGGCCACCGGCGCCGCGAGCGGGAAGGCGGCGTGACGGATGATGACGTGAGCCGTGCTCTGCTCGAGGTCGTTGTCGGTGCCGAAGCCGAAGTAGTTGTTCTCCTTCTTCGCCGACGCGTACACCCAGCGGCGCTGATCGCGCGAGAACGGGCGTTCCTCGTCGTTGCCGGTGACGATGTACTGGCGGAGCTCCGGCCCCACCTTCTCGAAGATGTAGCGGAAGTGACCCACGATGGGGAAGTTGCGCAGGATCGCGCGCGTTCGCTGCGTGACGTCGTAGATCGCGACCACGAGCAGGAACGCGACGACGCCAAGGACCACCCAGATCCAGGTCGACACGTCCCGAGGATACTACGTGCCGTTCCAGTAGCGAACCCGGCCGGTGTCGACGTGCACGAAGCCGCTGCCCAGATACAGCCCGACGCCTCCCATCCGCAGGCTTCTCGCCCAGGACTCGAGGCTCTTCACGTCGATCCCCGGGATGCGGAAGTCGACGGCGTTGCCGTGCGTGTGCTGGCTGTCGCGCGCGACCTGGCGGCCCTTCTTGCGCAACATCAGGTTGTACTTGGGGGCACGGAAGCCGGAGACGATGTCGATGCGGTCGCGGCCGAAATGCCGGGCCGCCTCGCGCAGCGTGCGGGCGAGGGCGCCGTCCATCTCGGTCGGCTCGTTCGTGAAGTGGCAGCGCAGGAAACGATCGACGGTGTCGGCCTCGGGCAGGCCGGCCTTGGGGTCGGCGTCGAGCGCCAGCCACTCGTGCGTCCACGTGTTGAAGAGGCTGATGACCTGCGGCGCCGGCTTGCCGATCTTGCGGGTCGAGACCCTGGGCTTCGCGGACGTCGACGCGGGCGCGGCCTGCTTGGCGGCGAGGTACTCGGCCTTCTTGGAGGCGGGGGTGACGGCGATCGCCGGCTGAGCGGCGGCGGCGCCGGTGGCGGCGACGAGGAAGAGCGCGGCGAGCGCTGCCTTCAAGACGCCGACCTCCGACCGAGGGTGACCAGCGGGCCGGGCAGCGTCTCGTTCAGCGAGCCCGAGCGGAAGCCGGCGAGATCGACGGTGATGTACGTGAAGCCGAGGCGCTTGCCGAGCGCGACCACCTGCTCGCGCACGCCGGGCGCGACCAGGCGCGGCAGCTCGTCGAGCTCGACCTCGAGGCGCGCGATGGTCTCGTGATAGCGGACGCGCAGCTGGCGCAGGCCGAGCGCGCGCAGGCCGTCCTCGAGCTCGTCGACCTGGCGCAGGCGCTCGCGCGTGATGCGCGTGCCGTACGGAAAGCGCGAGGAGAGACAGGCCAGCTGCGGCTTGTCCCAGGTGCGCAGGCCGAGCGCGCGCGAGAGCTCGCGGATCTCGCGCTTGGAGAGCGCGGCGTCGACCATCGGCATGATCGCGCCGCGATCCTTGGCGGCGGCGATGCCCGGACGGTGATCGCCGAGGTCGTCGGTGTTGGTGCCGAGCACGACGACCGCGCCGGCGGCGGCGCCGGCGGACGCGACGAGGGGGGCGGCGACGTCCATCAGCTCGGTCTTGCAGAGCGCGCAGCGATCGACCGGGTTCTCGGCGTAGCCGGGGACCTCGAGCTCGTTGGCCTCGACGAGGTGATGGCGCGCGCCGAGGCCGAGCTCGACGCCGAGCGCGCGGGCGTCGTCGATCTCCGAGCGCGCCATCGTCGGCGAGACGGCGGTGACGGCGTGGCAGCGGTCACCGAGCGCCTGCGCGGCGACGGCGAGGAGGAAGGCGGAGTCGACGCCGCCGGAGAACGCGACGAGCACGGCCGGCTGCGCGGCCAGGCGGGCTCGAAGGTCATCGAGCTTGGGCGACGAGACGGGCACTGCTGATTGATCTAACACGCGCGCTTGCGGAGGGCGATTCGCCATCGACCGGGCGTGACCTCGTCGACGGCGAGGACCTCCTGGCCCCACTCGGCGGCGCTGCGCGGGACGTTGCGACGCGCGGGCTCGTGGTCGACGAGGACGTCGAGCCGGGCGCCCAGCGGCAGGTCCTCGAGGGCGAGGCGTGTTCGGACGAACGTGTAGGGGCAGACCTCACCCGCCAGGTCGAGCGTGGTCGCCGGCGCGCCGTCACCAGACGGCGACGCGGTCTCCGGTGAGGAGCTGGTCGAGGAGGCGGTCGGCATCGTCGCGGTCGAGGACCGGCGGGAGGTGTAGCACCAGCTCGCCGGGCGTGGCGCAGGCCGGGCGGCGACCGGGGCGGACGAGGTGGGTGGTGGTGCGGCCGGCGGTCGCGCCCGTCGTCGGCAGGGACGGCACGAGCCCGACCGGTCCGCCCCAGATCTCGACCACGTCGGCGGTCGCGAGCTCGCCGGCGACCCCGCCGGGCTGGTGCACGACGTGCCCCATCAGCTCGAGCAGCGAGCGGGCGCGCTGCGCGGCCGGGCCGAGCTGCGCCTGCCAGTCCGTCACGGCGACGTAGACGCGCGCGCGGCGGAGCGAGAGGCCGAGCGCGGCACGGAACGCCTCGTCGCGCGTGTCGCCGTCGGTCGAGCCGATGACGACGGCCACGTGCCGATGGTCGCGGTCGTCGCTGCTCATGTGAAGGCGATGACCCGGTAGCGCGGGTCGGTGAAGGCGGCGTGGTCGTCCTGGCTGCCCGCGACGACGCCGAGCGCCGCGAGATCGATGCCGTATGCGTCGGCGCTGGTCGCGCAGGCGACGAGGTCGCAATCGGCATCGAGCAGCGTCGCCACCGCGACGGGATTCGCGGCGAGCGCGCGCACCCCGTGGTGCATCGCGAACAGCGACACGGGCAGCTTGCGCCGGCGCGCCGCCATCGCGAGCTCGACGACGTACGCGAGGTCGCCCGTCTCCGGAGCCGTCGCGAGCACGAAGGCGAGGTGCACGCTCACGCGCGCCTCCACGTCGCCGCCGCACCGGGCGTGGCCGCGTTCCAGCGCGCGACGGGGTCGTGCGCGCCGTCGCGCCACGCGTAGAGGGTCGCCGCGCGCGCACGTCCGCCGGCGACCGCGACGATGACGTGGGGCAGGGGATGCAGCGCGAGCGCCGCGCGGTCCACGGTGGACATCTCGGAATCGCCGTCGGGATGCGAATGGAAGAGCGCCCACGGCGGTGTCGTCGATCGCGACGCGCGCACGAACGCGAGCAGATCGTCGTCGGAGAACGCGAACGTGTCGCGCCCACCCGTCGTCGCTTCGCGAACGCGTGCATCGGCGGCGATCGTGATCCACCCGCAGGCCTCGTTCGGATACGCGCGCTCGCACGCGCCGAGGAGCGCGCGCCACCTGTCGTGCGTGATGCTGTCGAGGGGTGGCAGTGGCGAGGTTGCCAGCTTCAATTGCGCGCCCGCGATCTCGGCGCCGGTCCGATCGTCGGCCTCCCCACGGGGGGATGCCCGGAGCAAACCGCCGGCTGCGCGAGGCGTGATCATGGCGCGGCCTCCGTCGCGAGCCGGTGCACCAGCGATGACACGGCGGCGCCCGCACGCGCGAAGGCATCGCCGAGCGGTAGGTCGTCGGCGTCGCCGTCGATGATCACGCGATGGGCGCGCGCGGATGATGCCGCGGGCTCGGCACCGGTGTTGCGTTCGGTTTCGGTTTCGGTTTCGGTTTCGGTTTCGGCTGCGGCTGCGGCTGCGGCTGCGGTGGGCGCGATCACGACGCGGACGTCGGGATTGTGGCCGCCGAGGGCGCGGGCGAGGGCGTCGGCGAGGGTGCGGCCCACGTCGCCGCGCGCGAGCGGGAAGCGGGCGTCTCGCACGGGCGTGTCGAGGGCGCCGTCGACGATCACGGTGCCGACGCCGGCGGCGACCAGGTACATCGCGGCGACGCGGCCGGCGGCGCCGCTGCCGTCGACGACGACACGGGACGCGAGCAGGCGCGACTGGCCCGTGCCGCCGA
>DATLEB010000234.1:0-20893 GCA_035525615.1 Kofleriaceae bacterium
CGATGATCGCCGCCGCGCTCGACGCCGCGACGCGCGGAAAGATCGCGCCGACGTCGACCACCGTGTCGAACGGCTCGAGCACGAACAAGAGCGATCCCGCCGCTCCATCCGCCTGGCGCACGGGCGCCCGCGGCTGGAGAATCGCTTGATGAAGCGCCTGGCGCTCGTCCTCCTCCTCGTCGTTGCCTGTAGATCGAAGACGTCCGAGCCCGCAGCATCGTCGGGTTCGGCTGCGGGCTCGGCTGCGGGCTCGGCTGCCGATGCGGCTGGAGCTCCGGTTGCCGATGCGGCCGCAGCCGCGGCTGCGGCTCCCGTCGCGCCCGCGGCGGCGATGCCGTCGGAGACCCTGGTCGCCGGCGTCCCGAAATCTCCGATGCGCACCGCGGATGGTCGCGTCGTCTGGTGCACGCGCGGCGACAACGGCATGGCCGAGTGGGCCGAGGTCAACTGCCACATCGCCGCGCCCGGCAAGAAGACGACGGTCATCCCGATCATGACGTACGCCGACGCGATGGCCGTCGACGAAGGCGTCGACCCCGCCGGCGACGCCGACGCCGGCGTGAAGGCTGCCGATGCGCGCGGTCGCGTCGAGGCCGGCCTCGCCAGGCTCGCCACCGAGGCGGGCACCGATCTCACGCCGATGCCGAAACCGTTCGGCTGCAAGTTCGAAAGCGGCGCGTTCGCCGGCCGCATCGACGATCCGCTGGGCACCTACGACGGCTGCACCAAGGACGGCATCACGCCATACATCAACGCGCCGGGCAAGGTGACGTTCGCGCAGGCCGACAAGATCCTCTTCACCGAGGTCTTCAAGGCGCGCCCGCGCGGCAAGGGCGACGGCGGCGGCGAGTGTTACCTCGAGGCCACGATCGCCGAGGCCTCGGCGGATCCCGCCGCCGGCGTCGCGGCGGTGGCGATCTGGATGACGAACCCGAGCGACTCGTGCGCGCTCGTCACCGAGTTCGAGGTGCGCGCGGTGAAGATCGCGCCCGCGCCGTGACGCGCTAGACGCGGCTACACGTACGGCGACGCGCCGGTGACGACGTCGACCGGCGGCTGGGCTTCGCCGCGGGCGCCCTCGCCGGCCGCCGGCGCGCCTCCCGCAGGAGCGCTTCCGGCCTTCTGCTCGTCTTCCTTCTTGTGCTTGGTCAGGAGCTCGACCGCCTTCACGTAGGCCTTCTGCTTCTTCTCGCCCTGGCGATCGGCATAGCCGCCGGTCATGCCGGTGTTGGTGAAGCCGTTGGCCGACGCCTTGCCCATCGGCGACATCTGCATCGTCGCCGCCGAGAACAGGAAGGCGTACTTGGGGTCCGACGCGGCCGCCGGGCTGGCCTTGATCGCCGCCACCGCCTCGTCGAGCTCCTGGGCGCGCTTGTTGGCGTCCGCCGCGTTCGCCGGATCGGCGGCGGCCTCGGCGCGTAGATCGGCGGCGCGCTTCTCCATGAACATGAGCGTCTGGACGTAGTTCTCCTTCAGCGTGACCTGGATCGGGCCGCGGCCGATGAACGTGTCGTCGAACGAGTTTTCGTCCTGGCCGTTGATGGCGCCGGTGGGATCGATCGCGCCGCGGTACTTGTTCTGCTTCTGCCCGTAGCGCATCGGCCCGTTGGGAATGGGCGTGCCGTCGGGATACTTCTCTCCCGTGGTCGAGGCCATCGAGGTCGAGACCACGACGTCTTCGGGCTTCTCCGCGAAGTTGCTCTTGTCGGTCTGGCCCTCGGTCAGCTTGGTGAACGCGGTCTCGCCCGACGCGTGAGCCAGGAACAGCGCCTGCGACTCGATCGTGTCGATCATCATCGTCTCGAACGCGCGCTGGCAGTACACGACGTACTTCTCGAGCTCGGCATGCGCGTGCTCGCGGTTCTGCTCGGGCGTCTCCTTGGGACCCTTGCCGTGCATGTAGTCGGTGGCCTGCTTGCCGTGGGCGGCGACGATGATCGAGATCAGCTCGTCGCGCGTGAGCCGGAACGCCGACTTCGTGCCCTTGGTCTTCCCGTCCCACTTCGTGTACTCGCTCATCGGCTTCATCTCGGGGCCGCCGGGCGTGTTGATCGAGTCCTTGTAGGCGTTGGCCCCGGGCTCGGGGTTCGCTCCGTACGGCGAGCCCCACGCCGCGCGCGCGATGCCGGCGCCGGCGTCGCGCGTGAGCGTCACGGGCGTGCCGCCCAGGAGCGCGTCGACGGCGTCGTCGGCCTCGCGCTCGGCGGCGTCGCCGGGCGTGCTCACCTCGAGCTTGGTCTGCACGCCGGCGCCGGCCGGCCCCTGCTGCACCGTGTGGGCGACCTCGTGCGCGATGAGCCGATCACCGGCCGGGGTGCCCGGCTGGTACTGGCCCTCGCCGAACCAGATGTCGTGACCGAAGGTGTACGCCAGCGCGCCCAGGTCGCGCGCCGACTCGCCCGCCGCCGCGCCCGTGTGGACGCGCACGCCGGAGAGGTCGGTGCCGGTCGCGGCCTGCGCCGGGACGAGCAGGTGGTGGGGCAGAGGCTGGCCGCCGCTCTCCGACGGGGCGATGCCGTCGGTCGGCTGCCGCCGCCCCGCCGCGTGGTCGCCGCCCCCGGCCTGACTCCCGGAGCTCGCGTCGCTCGTTGCCTTCCGCCGGATGCGCATCAGGAGGTGGAGCCGCCCCGCCGGCCTGTGTGACTAGAATTGCGCGCGGCGGAAGGACCAGCCGGCGGCCCAGACCAGCATGCCGGCGAGCGCGAACGAGATGCCCTGGAACACCCAGAAGCTGTCGGGCGCGACGCCCAGGTAGCTCGGCAGCATCGGCACCACGGTCAGGTTCTGGCTACCGAACTGCACGATGAGCACGGCCACGAGGATCGTGCGCGAGACGACGCCGACCGCGACGCCGCCGCCGGTCGCCAGCGCGATCACCGCCACCGCCTGCGCCAGTCCCTTCACCATCTCCCGCATCGTGTCCCACGTGACCGGCTCGCCGCGGACGAGGTCGACGAGGATGGCGAGGTTCATCGAGATCACGCAGGCCAGCGACACGGCAAGGAACACCGCGATGAACTTCGACCAGATGATCACCTCGCGGCGGATCGGCCGGATGACGAACAGCTCGAACACCTTGCGCTGGCGCTCGCTCACGACGTCGACCGCGACCATGAGCGCGGCGACCGTGCCGGCGATGCTCGACAGGATCGCTGACAGGAACACGAAGACCGACATCTTCGGTCCGTCGTCGGGGACTCCGGCCGCGGCTTCCTCGGCCCGCACGGACTGGAGGAAATCGAACAGGAAGTAGCCGGCGATGGCGAGGAGCGGGAGGACGACCCACAGGACGATCATGACCTTCGACTTCGCGAAGCCGGTCATCTCGTCGCGGAGGAGCCGCATGGTGGGGCTAGTTGCCACGGCGCGCTCCTGGCGTCTCGGCCTTGTCGGACTCGAGGATGTAGTGCGCGAACACGTCGTCGAGCGCGGGCTCGGCGACGCCGATCTTGCGCAGGCGGCCGCCGCCGGCGAGCGTGCGCTCGACGATGCGGTGGATCGCCGCGTCGGCCTGCTCCGGGCTCGCGCCCTGCGCCAGCGTGATGCGCCAGCTGCCGGGTTTCTGCTCGACGGCGGCGCCTTCCTCGAGAAGGAAGTCCGAAGCGGAGGGCGGCGTCGCGAACACCACCTCGAGCTCGGCCGGCAACCCGAAGAGGCGCGTGAGATCGCGGATCGAGCCGCTGGTCGCGACCTCGCCGCGGTTCAAGATGCCCACGCGATCGGCGACGTGCTCGACGTCCGACAGGATGTGCGACGAGAACAGCACCGTGGTCCCGGCGTTGGAGCGCTCGCGGATGACGTCCTTGAGCAGCTGCCGGCTGGGCGGATCGAGGCCCTCGAGCGGCTCGTCGAGCACGAGCAGCTTGGGCTCGTGCAGGAGCGCCTGGATGAGGCCGAGCTTCTGGGTCATGCCGCCCGACAGCTCCTTCACCTTCTTGTGGCGCGCGTCGGCGAGCTTGAAGCGCTCGAGCAGCTCGCCGATGCGGCGGGTCCGCACGTCGGCGGGGACGCCGCTCAGATCGCCGAGCGTGTCGAGCGCGCTCTCGACCGTGCGCCAGTTCTGGAAGCCGCACGACTGCGGCATGAAGCCGATGAGCGCGTGCGCGCGCGACGGCTCCTGCTTCACGTCCGTGCCGGCGATCGACACCGAGCCGTCGTACTGGGTGATGAGCCCCGCGAGGATCTTGAGCGTCGTGCTCTTCCCGGCGCCGTTGGGGCCGATGTAGCCGAACACCTCGCCGGGCGCGATCGAGAACGAGACGTCACTCAGCACCCTCTGCCCGTAGAAGGTCTTGCTGACGCCCTTGAGCTCGAGCAGCGGGGAGGTCACGCGGGACGGAGCATAGCCATCGTCAGCGCGATGTCGAGGGCGGGAGGATCGAACATACTTCGGAATGCCTCGGGATCAACGGCAAATCGACGCTGTCCGCGATCGGCAGGGACGGGGCATCCTCCCGATTGCCAACCGGCATCGGGCTCGGTAGAACGGCCGCGCACCATGGCCAACCAGACCAAGTTCGTGTTCGTCACCGGAGGCGTGGTGTCGTCGTTGGGGAAGGGGCTCCTCGCGGCGTCGATCGGCGCGCTCATGGAGAACCGCGGCCTGCGCGTCGCGAACATGAAGCTCGACCCGTACATCAACGTGGACCCGGGCACCATGAACCCGGTGCAGCACGGCGAGGTCTACGTCACCGACGACGGCGCCGAGACCGACCTCGACCTCGGCCACTACGAGCGCTTCGTCTCGACCAAGATGTCGAAGCTCAACAACATCACCACGGGTCAGGTGTACTCGACGGTGATCGGCAAGGAGCGCCGCGGCGAGTACCTGGGCTCGACGGTGCAGGTGATTCCGCACATCACCGACGAGATCAAGCAGCGCGTGATCCGCTGCGCCGAGGGCCTCGACCTCCTCATCGTCGAGGTCGGCGGGACGGTCGGCGACATCGAGTCGCTGCCGTTCCTCGAGGCGGTGCGCCAGCTGCGCGTCGAGCTCGGCGCGCAGAACTCGGTCAGCGTGCACCTCACGCTCGTGCCGTACATCGCCGCCGCCGGCGAGCTGAAGACCAAGCCGACGCAGCACTCGGTGCAGAAGCTGCGCGAGATCGGCATCGTCGCCGACATCCTGGTCTGCCGCAGCGAGCGCAAGCTCGAGCCCGACCTCATCAAGAAGACGGCGATGTTCTGCAACGTCGCCCAGGACGCCGTGTTCCAGTCGGTCGACGTCGACACCGTGTACCGCCTGCCGCTCGTCCTCGAGAGCCAGGGCCTCGACAACACGCTCTCCAAGATGCTCAACATCTGGTCGCGCGCGTCGTCGCTCGAGGGCTGGAAGTCGATCGCCGATCGCATCACGCAGCCCAAGCGCAAGGTGACGGTCGGCTTCGTCGGCAAGTACGTCCAGCTGGTCGAGAGCTACAAGAGCCTGAACGAGGCGCTCCTCCACGGCGGCATCGCCAACGACACGCGCGTCGTCATCCGCCACATCGACAGCGAGCTCATCGAGCAGCAGGGCGCGGCCGCGCTCCTCGCCGACGTCGACGGCGTGCTGGTCGCGCCCGGCTTCGGCGCGCGCGGCACCGAGGGCAAGATCGCCGCGGTCAAGCTGGCGCGCGAGCAGCGCGTCCCGTTCTTCGGCATCTGTTTCGGCCTGCAGATGGCGGTCGTCGAGTTCGCGCGCCACGTCTGCAACCTCGATCGCGCCAACTCGAGCGAGGTCGATCCGCAGACGCCGCACGCCGTCGTCGACCTCATGCCCGATCAGCGCGGCGTGACCGACAAGGGCGCGACCATGCGCCTGGGCGCGTACCCGTGCACGCTCAAGGCGGGCACCAAGGCCGCCGACGCCTACGGCCAGACCGACATCTCCGAGCGCCACCGCCACCGCTGGGAGGTCAACAACGCCTACCGCGAGCAGCTCGAGCGCGCCGGCATGACCCTCTCCGGCCTCTCGCCCGACGGTCGACTCGTCGAGATGATCGAGCTGCCCTGGCACCCGTACTTCGTGGCCTGCCAGTTCCACCCCGAGTTCAAGTCGCGGCCGACCAACCCGCACCCGCTCTTCGCGCGCTTCGTGCGCGCGATGCTCGACGCGCAGGACAAGAAGTCCCCGCAGCGCAACTGAGCGCCGGCGATTCGCCGCGCGATCAGAACAGCTCGAACGCGGTCAGGTGCGTGACGAGGTCGAGGAGGTCGCAGCGCGAGCCGAGCGACTCGCCGTCGGCGTAGACCGGCGCGCAGTGCGGCGTGTCCGCGCTGATGCCGTCGAAGTCGACGGTGAGCTCCTGCGCGCCGGTGAGGAAGAGGGCGCCGGTCGCGCGCTCGTCGCGCGGCATGCGCCACGCGCCGCCGATCTGCGCGAGGCCGTGCTCCTGCACCAGCACGTACGAGTCGAGGTCGGCGACCACGCGGCCGTCGTTCGCTTCCCACGTGGCCACGGTGCGGCTGACGCGGCCGTCCTTGTAGACGGCGAGGTTGGCGGTGAAGCGACCGTTCGGGTCGACGGTCACGGTGCCGTCCCACGCGCGGTCGTTCTTGGTCCCGGGCGCGTCCATGCTCCAGCGCTCGAGCTCGATGGTCATCGGACGCGTGTCGCTCCACGTCTGCGCGCGGAAGTTGCCGCTCCAGTGAACGCCGGCGGCGTCCGTGCAGTCCGCCGCCGCGTAGATGCGGTCACCGCGGCGACCGACGGCGGGACAGGTGCTGGCCGGTGAGAGCGAGAGTCCCACCACCGACGTGAACACGTCGCTCACGTCGGCGCCCAGCGCGGCGTCGACGAAGCGCTTCTGCGTCGCACTGTCCGCGGTGGCGAGCTGCGCCAGGGCTGGCTTGGGGGGCAGAGCCAGCTCGGGCGAGCTCGCCACCGCGAGCAGTACTTCGGGATCCTTGAGGTCGGTGGTGTCAGCGGTCTCGGTGTCGAGACAGCCGGCGACGAGGGCGGTGCTGAGGCAGGAAACGGCAAGCGCGGAGACGGCGCGAAGGGAGGTGCGTGACATGTCGCGAGTCATTGCACCCGCCGTGCCTGCCGTTTGTCACACCCCGCGTGTCGCGCAGGTGAATGGAGAGGGCCACGCCGTCGTTCACTGTCACGGCGTTTCTTGCCAGCTGTCACCCTTCGTTCGCACCACACCCGTCGGCGCGAGGTCACGAATGGCAATCAACGGCAGCGGTCGTGCGTTGGTCAAGGCGCCGGCACCGGCTCGCGGCTGATGCGCCAGGCCAGATCTGCGACGAACGCCTCGGCGAACGGGTCGGGCGCGGTGGCGATGTCGCGCACGATCGCGTCGGCGTCGGCGCGGGTGAGCGCGGGCAGGGCCGGCAGCTCCCACGCCACCTGCTCGAAGTGATTCTCGGCGCGCGCCGACACGGCGGCGGCGAGACGGCGGGCGATCGGCAACGGCACGCGATCGCGCAGCACGTCCCACGACTCCTCGGCGTGATCGACGATGAAGGACGTCTCGCGCGCGGCGAGCGGCCGCGCGTTGCTCACGAGCGCGGCGCCGATCACGTCGTGCAGCTTGCGGTTGCCGAGGCCGAACGAGATGCCGGTGTCGGTGATGTGGCCATAGCGGAGGCGCGCCCCGTTCGAGGCGAGCGCGAGGACGCGCGCCAGCGTGCGGTCGTCGGCGGCGGCCGCGCCGGCGAGGTCGATGGTGAGACGCGCGCACGTGGTGAAGGCCGTGTGCAGCGGCGGCGTGTAGTCCCGGTGGCTGACGATCGCGGCGACGTCGCGCTCGATCACGCGCGTCATGCACTCGGCCGCGGAGCTGGCGGCGCGCGCGTTGTCGCGCGGCATGGCGCCGGTGTACGTGACCGCGTCGTCGGTGATCTCGATCAGCGAGGCGCTCCGGGTCGACGCTTCGATGGGTCCGCTGTAGTGCCAGACCGCGTGCAGCCGGGCACCGAGGAGCGACTGGGCCTCGTCCATGGTGGCGATGGTCGCGATGCCGTCGCCCCAGATGACGGGAGGTGCGCCGCCGCCGACGGGTACGAGGAGCTCGTCGCCGAGCTCGAAGTCGAAGCGCACGTGCTCCCCGACGACCTGCGGCGTCGTGCCGAGCCATCCGGCCAGCGCCGCGAAGCGCCTGCGATCGCGCTCGAACGCGTCGAGCGCCGGCATGGAGCCGAGGTCGACGTACTGGTAGCCGGGCGCGAGCGCGGGCGGGTTGCTCGGCATGGTCGCCGCCGGCCAGCGGTCGCGCTCGAGGCCCGCCCACGACATGAGCGAGACCTGCATGTCATCGTGCAGCGGCGCGGAGAACACCACGTCGCCCTCGAGCGAGACGGTGCAGACGCCGTCGACCAGCTCGACGTGCGCGGCGAACGCCAGCTGGTCGGGCGCGCAGTCCGCATCGCGCGGGATCTCCTGGATGCGGCGATCGTCGGCGCCGAGCGCGCGGAAGTCGCGGAACGCCGCGAAGGAGCGCCGGTCGTCGCTGAACGCGCGCACGCCGTTGGCGTCGGCGTTCTCGAGCACGACGTTCCGGTCCCAGCCGCTCGCCTCGCCACGCAGCTCGGTGCTCGAGACCAGCCCGCTGCGGTGCGGGTAGATGGCTTCGAGCGAGCACGTCTTGTAGGCCTGCGCCCGCCACGAGGCGAGGGAGGCCGCGTCGGCGGTATCGGTGACGTCGCACGCCGTGGTCACGGGGTCGGGCGTCGCGTCGGGGCAGCCGGCGAGGGGGAGCAGGAGCAGTGAAGCGGAGACACAGGAGAGGCGGAAGCGCATGAGCCGATCGCATCGCAACCCGCGTTCCGTGGCGCGCGATGGCCTTCCAGCTCACCGGAGCGAGGCCGCGATCAGCACGAGGCGGCGAGCACCGGAACTCGCCGGCAAACCCGCGCCACGACTGTGAACGCGCCGATGTGGCGCGTGCGTCGCGCTGGCGCGGTAACGGCCGGCAAAGCAAACTCCAGGCCACGGAGCGTCTGGAGCCCTTTACAAACCCCAAGCGCTCGGCTATCGTTGCTTATACACGTGGCGTGCCAAATCGCACGGCATCGTCACGTGACCAATAAGATGGCTCAACTACAGGCAAATCAAGGAGTCCCCTGATGGGCATGGAGATGCGCCAGGAGCTGCGGCTTTCGCAGCAGCTCGTAATGACCCCCCAGCTCCAGCAGGCCATCAAGCTGCTGCAGCTCTCCCGCATGGAGCTCGCGGACATGGTCCACGAGGAGATGCTGGAGAACCCCATCCTCGAAGACGACTTCGAGACCGCCGCCGAGAGCAACAAGGACCGCGAGCTCCTGGGCAGCGATGCCGACGCCACGCTCCTTTCGGAGCGCATCGGCAACACCGAGACCCCCCTCGAGCAGCCCCAGATCGAGAACGCGAATCAGACCGACGTCAAGGCGGACGCGTCCGCGGTCGGCGAGATCGACTGGGAGAACTACCTCGACAACTACACGATGGGCCCGCCGATGCCGGCCCATCGCGGCGACAGCGAGGAGATGCCCTCGCTGGAAGCCACGCTCACCCGGCCGCCGTCGTTGCACGACCACCTGGCGTGGCAGCTGAAGCTCTCGGACCTGAGCGATCGCGAGAAGGAGATCGGGCTCATCATCGTCGGCAACATCGACGCCGACGGGTACTTCAAGGAGCCCACGATCCCCGAGCTCGCCTCCGACGAAGACGTGAGCGAGGAGCTCGCCGAGAAGGTGCTGGAGAAGATCCAGACCTTCGATCCCATCGGCATCGGCGCCCGCTCGCTGGCCGAGTGCATGCTCATCCAGTGCGTGCACGTGGGTCAGGACGATGACCTCTGCGTGAAGATGATCCGGTCGCACCTCGGCAACCTGGAGAAGAAGAACTACCAGGCCATCGCGCGTGACCTGAAGCAGCCGCTCGACGAGATCTACGAGGCCGCCAAGGTCATCATGGAGTTCGATCCGCGGCCGGGCCGGCAGTACGCGTCGGACGACGCGCACTACATCACGCCCGACGTGTACATCCACAAGGTGGGCGACAAGTTCTTCGTCGTTCCGAACGACGATGGTCTGCCCAAGCTGAAGCTCTCGAACTTCTATCGCGCCGCGATGGCGAACGGCGCCGCGTCCAAGGACTACGTCCAGGACAAGCTGCGCTCGGCGCAGTGGCTCATCCGTTCGATCCAGCAGCGCCAGCGCACGATCATCAAGGTCACCGAGTCGATCCTGAAGTTCCAGCGCGAGTTCTTCGACAAGGGCATCCACTGCCTCAAGCCGCTCATCTTGCGTGACATCGCCGAGGACATCGGCATGCACGAGTCGACGGTGTCGCGCGTGACGACCAACAAGTACGTGCACACGCCGCAGGGCATCTTCGAGCTGAAGTTCTTCTTCAACTCGGGCATCTCGCGCACCAACGGCGAGGACCTCGCGTCGCAGGCCGTGAAGTCGAAGATCAAGGAGCTGGTCGACAGCGAGGACGTCAAGCGTCCGCACTCCGATCAGAAGATCGTCGAGCTGCTCAAGAAGGCCGGCATCGACATCGCCCGCCGCACCGTCGCCAAGTATCGCGAGCAGATGGGGATTCTCTCCTCGTCGAAGCGCAAACAAGTCTTCTAGCTTCGCTCCGCCCGTGCGCGCTCACCCGATCCTCGTCGCGACGTTCGTGCTCGGCGCGTGCAAGTTTGCCGAGCTGCCGCCCGTCGACGAGGACGGAGCCTCGAGCGACGCCACCGGCAACGGCGATGGCGGCGACCTCGACGCCGACAACACCGACGCGCGGCCGCCGAAGGTCACGGCGGTCGCCGTCGGCGTCGACTACGCGGGGGCCGCCGTGATGGGCGCGATCGACGTCGCGTCGAAGACGCTCACGCCCTCGCTCGGCACCGGCCAGCTGGCGACCGATCCGATCGTGCGCTTCCTCGGCGACGAGGTGTGGGTCATCAACCGGCTCACCGGCGGCAACGTGGTCGCGTTCGATCCCGACGACTGGACGGTCACGTTCAGCGGTGGCACCGGCGCCGGTACCAACCCACAGGACGTGGCCGTCGTCGGCAACAAGCTCTTCGTCCCCGCGCTCGCCACGTCGGGCGTGCGCGTCCTCGACCGCCTGGTGCCCGGCACCATCCGCAGCATCGATCTGTCGGCGCTCGATCCCGATCTGCAGCCCGACTGTGTGTCCGCGTTCGCCGTCGGCAACACCGTCGTCGTCACGTGCGGGATGCTCGACGGCTTCACGCCGCGCGGCAACGGCATGGTGGTCTACATCGACGCCGCCACCGAGACCGTGACCGCGATGCGCGCCTTGCCCGTGCCCAATCCGCTCGGCCAGCTGCGCGCGACCCCCTCGGGGCCACCGCTCGCCGGTGACCTGCTCACGGCGGCGCCGGATTTCGGCGCCGCGCCCAACGACGGCTGCATCGTGCGCATCCCGACCACGCCCGGCGCACCGTCATGCGTCGTCACCAACACCGTGCTCGGTGGCAACCCCGACGTGATGGCACCGTCGGCGAACGGCGCCACCATCTGGCTGACGGTCAACGGGCGCATGCGCGGCTACGACGTCCTCGGCGCCACGCTGGCCGCGCCTGTGGGCGCGACCAACCTGGTCTCGCTCGACGCGTGCCCCGACGACACCATCATCGTCGGCGAGCGCCCCACCACGGGCGGCGGCGTGCGGCTCTATCGCAGCGACATCGAGCAGACGACCGCGCCGCTGATGCTCGGCAAGCAGCCCGGCTACGGCAACACGATCAGCTGCTTCCGTCGCTAGCGGCCCTGGTCGTTGCGCCAGCGCAACAACCGATCCGCGCGCGGATCGTAGGCCCATTGCCTTCCGGGATCGAGCCCGGCGTAGGGGCTTTCTTCAGGTAGGCGCGGGTTTCACCGACACGAGCAACGGCATCACTTCCGCGCCGACACATTTCCGCGACGGCGGTAGACTCGAGGGAGAACAGTGACAACGGAGGGCTCATGCAATTCTCGGTGACGTTCCGGCACATGGAACCCACGGACGCACTCAAGTCCTACGCGAAGGAGCGGATGGATCGAATTCGAAAGTTCTTGCCGGATCCTATCGCCTGCCACGTCGTCTTCAGCACCGAGCGCCACAACCACCGAATCGACGTCAACTTCCAGCTGCACAACGGCCTCTCCATCGCAGGCCACGAGACGACCGAGAACATGTACTCGTCGATCGACCTCGTGATCGCGAAGATCGAGCGCCAGGTACGCAAGTACAAGGGCAAGCTGGACGGGCAGAAGCAGCGCCCGCACCACGTCGAGCCGCTACCCTGGTCGCACTCGATCGTCGAGGAAGCGTTCCACGGCCTCTCGCCCGAGGCGCAGCGCGCCGCGGATGCGGCCGCCGTCAACGGGAACGGCAACGGGAACGGGAACGGGTCGCACCAGTACAAGGTGATCAAGACCGAGAAGTTCCACGCCAACCCGCTGAGCGTCGAGGACGCGATCGTGCAGCTCAACCTGGCCCACGAGGACTTCCTCGTGTTCCGCTCGGTGGAGGCCCAGGGGCGCGTTGCCGTGGTCTACCGCCGTGAGGACGGATCCTTCGGGTTGATCGAGACCCACGCCTGAAAAAGGTGGCTGTGGTAGGTTGGGCGACGGCTGATGAAGATCGTCGATCTGATCGCGCGCGACATGATCGTGCCGGCGCTCGCCTCCACCGACAAGCGCGGCATCCTGGAGGAGCTGGCCGGCCACGTGTCCGGCCGGCACCCCCGGATCGATCGCGCCGCGCTCACCAAGGTGCTGGTCGATCGCGAGGCGCTCGCCTCGACCGCCATCGGTGAGGGCGTCGCCATCCCGCACGGCAAGCTGCCGGCGGTGAGCGAGATCGTGGCCTGCCTGGGGCGCGCCCCCGGCGGCGTCGATTTCGACTCGATGGACAAGCAGCCGACCTTCCTCTTCTTCGTCCTGGTCGCGCCCGAGTCCTCGACGGGTGCGCACCTGAAGGCGCTGGCTCGCATCAGCCGCGTCTTCAAGGACCAGGCGTTCCGCAAGCGTCTCCTCGACGCTCCCGACGTCGACGCGATGTACCGCGTGATCGCCGAGGAGGACGCGAAGTACTAGCGCCATGTCGTCGCGACAGGTCCGCACGGTGCAGGTCACCGCCGCCCAGCTGGTGGCGCCCGACGTCTGTCTGGACCTGCGCGTCATCGCCGGCGACAAGGGGCTCGACCGCCGCATCTCGGCGCCGCGCATCCAGAAGCCGGGGCTCGCGCTCACGGGCTGGGACGAGCAGCTCCACGAGGCGCGCCTGCTCGTCCTCGGCGCTACCGAGCTGCAGTACCTCGAGGCCGTGATGCCCGAGGCGCGCGCGCTCGCCGTCGCCACCATGCTGTCGGCGCACCCGGCGGCCATCGTCGTGTCACGCGGCCTGCAGCCGCCGCTCGAGCTCATCGCGGGCTGCGAAGAGACCGACGTGCCGCTCCTCATCTCGGGCCTGCCCAGCGCCGACTTCATCATCAAGGTCACCGCCTGGCTGCAGGACCAGATGGCTCCGGCGACGTCGATCCACGGCGTCCTGCTCGACGTCCTGGGCATCGGCATCCTGCTCCTCGGCAAGAGCGGCATCGGCAAGAGCGAGACCGCGCTCGATCTGGTCGTGCGAGGGCACCGGCTCGTCGCCGACGACATCGTGCACATCCGGCAGAAGTCCGGGTTCGTCTTCGGGTCGGGCTCCGGGATCATCCGTCACCACATGGAGATCCGCGGCCTCGGCATCATCAACATCAAGGACCTCTTCGGTATCGCCGCCGTGCGCGAGACCAAGAAGCTCGAGCTCGTGGTCGAGCTGGTCGAGTGGGCCGCGGACGACGAGTACGACCGCCTCGGCCTCGAGGACAAGCAGTACAGCGTCCTCGACATCGTGGTCCCGATGGTGAAGCTGCCGGTCCGTCCCGGCCGCAACATCGCCACCATCATCGAGGTCGCCGCCCGCAACCAGCTGCTCAAGCTGCAGGGTCACAACTCCGCCAAGGAGTTCCAGGACCGCCTCAACCGCGCGATCGCCGAGGCCCGCCCGCAGGGCGGCTTCGACGTGGATGGGATCGAGTAGCCGTGCAGATCGTCATCGTCACCGGCATGTCCGGCGCTGGCAAGTCGACGGCGCTGCGGGCGCTCGAGGACGTCGAGTTCTACTGCGTCGACAACCTGCCGCTTCCGTTCTTCGCCGAGCTGGTCGAGTACATGGCCCAGGACGACAGCGCCGACAAGCTGGCGGTCGCCATCGACGCGCGCCAGAAGAAGTGGCTGCCCGAGTGGCGCGACCAGCTGGCGGCGCTGCGCGGCGCCGGTCATCGCCTCGAGGTGATGTTCCTCGACGCCAACGACGAGACCCTCTTGCGCCGCTTCTCGGAGACGCGGCGTCGTCATCCGCTGTCGGGCGACGACCTGCAGGACGGCATCCGCCGCGATCGCGAGATCTGCGCCGACCTGCGTCACGGCGCGGCCGTGATCGACACGTCGAACCTCAACATGCACCAGCTGAAGTCGATCATCCAGGACCGCTACGGCGGCACCGGGAAGCTCGCGGTCACGCTGGTGTCGTTCGGCTTCAAGCACGGCCTGCCGGTCGAGTTCAACGACGTCTTCGACGTGCGCTTCCTGCCCAACCCGTACTTCGAGCCCACGCTCACGCACCTCGACGGGCGCGACCCGGAAGTGGCGCGCTTCGTGTGCGAGCCCGAAGCCGGCAAGGAGCTCGTCGAGAAGATCGAAAGCCTGCTCCGTTTCTCGCTCCCCCAGTTCCAGAAAGAGGGGAAGCTGTACGTCACCATCGCCGTCGGATGTACCGGCGGCCGCCACCGATCGGTGGCCATCGTCGAGGAGCTGCGCCGGCGGCTCGGCGGTGCCTGGGACGTTCTGGTCCGGCATCGTGACGTCGACAGGGGGGAATGAGCCGTATGTCGCAAGATCCGGGTGCCGCCAAGCGAACGGTGGTGATCAAGAACGAGCTAGGTCTGCATGCGCGGGCCGCGACCAAGTTCGTCCAGCTGGCCGGCAAGTTCCCCTGCGACGTGACCGTGGGTAAGGACGGGCACGAGGTCAACGGCAAGAGCATCATGGGCGTCCTCATGCTGGTCGCGTCGAAAGGCACGACCATCACGATCGGCGCCAAGGGAGCACAGGCCGACGCTGCGGTCGCGGCGCTGGCCCAGCTCGTCGACGAAAAGTTCGGGGAGGACCGGTAGCGAGTGCCCGGACGGTCGAGCGATGACGCGCGCAAGGTAGAGATGCGGCGCGAGGGCGTGGCGGTCTCGGCGGGCATCGCGATCGGCCGCGCCTTCCTGGTCGGCCGCGACCTCATCAAGGAGCCGCGCTACCACGTCGAGCCCGACGACGTCGAGCCGGAGATGGCGCGCCTCAATCGCGCGATCGGCGCGTCCGACAAGCAGCTCGAGAAGATCAAGAGCAAGCTGGCGGCGTCGGAGGGCGAGAGCGACTTCCACATCATCACGGCGCACCAGCTGATGCTCAAGGACGAGCACCTGGTCGACGCCGCGCTCGGCTACATCAAGGACGAGTCGATCAACGCCGAGTGGGCGCTGCGCAAGGCGGTCGACGACATCCGCGGGGTGTTCGACGCCATCGAGGACGACTACTTCCGCGAGCGGCGGAGCGACATCGACTTCGTCGGCGAGCGCGTCCTGCGCAACCTGCTCGGGAAGGAGACCGGGCCGATCCGACCGCCGCCCGACGCCGTCGTCGTCGCGTACGACCTGTCCCCGGCGGACACCGCGCAGCTGCACAAACACGCGGTCGCCGGCCTGATCACGGACGCGGGCGGCAAGACCTCGCACACCGCGATCATCGCGCGCGCCCACGAGATCCCCGCGGTGGTCGGCCTCGAGGACGTCACCGAGGTCGTCGAGGACGACGACCTGCTCATCGTCGACGGCGTGGGCGGCGTCGTCATCATCAACCCCACGCCGCAGACCGTCGCCGAGTTCCGCGACCAGCAGCGCAAGCAGGCCGCGATCGAGGCGGTGCTGCTCACGAACAAGGACCTGCCGGCGCGCACGCGCGACGGCGCCGAGGTCCAGCTCTACGCCAACATCGACGGGCCCGACGAGATCGACGACGCGCTCGCGCACGGCGCGGTCGGCGTGGGCCTGTACCGCACCGAGTATTTGTTCATGAACCGCGACGTGGTGCCCGACGAGGCGCTCCACTACGAGACGGCGTGCGAGGTGCTGAAGCGCATGGCGGGGCGGCCGGTCACGATCCGCACGTTCGATCTGGGCGCCGACAAGCTCGCCGGCTTCCTCGAGGCCGCGAAGCTCGACGAGGCCAATCCGGCGCTGGGATTGCGTTCGACGCGGCTCTGCCTCGCCGACCTGGGGCGCGACCTCTTCCGCTCGCAGCTGCGCGGGCTCCTGCGCGCGTCGGTGAACGGGCCGCTGCGCCTCATGTTCCCGATGATCTCGGGCGTGGCGGAGCTGCGCGCCGTGAAGGCGGTGGTCGACGAGGTGAAGGCGGAGCTGCGCGAGCAGCAGCAGCCGTTCGACGAGCACGTGAAGATCGGGATCATGATCGAGATGCCGTCGGCGGCGCTCATCGCCGACCTGCTCGCGCGCGAGACCGACTTCTTCTCGATCGGTACCAACGACCTCATCCAGTACACGATGGCGGTCGACCGCGTGAACGAGCTGGTCTCGTATCTCTACGAGCCGCTGCACCCCGCGCTCTTGCGGCTGTTGCGCGACACCGCGAAGGCGGCGCGCACCGCGGGCATCCCGGTCAGCATCTGCGGCGAGATGGCCGGCGACGCCGTCGTGGCGCCGGTGCTGGTGGGGCTCGGGCTGACCGAGCTGTCGATGAGCGCGGTCTCGGTGCCCGAGGTGAAGGGCGTTTTGCGCGCGACGACGCTGGTCGATCTCGAGAAGCTCGTCGACCGCATCGTGGTGTTACCCACGGCCAGCGAGATCCGCGAGGCCGTGGTCGCGTACCTCGACCAGCTCGGTGTCCCGCACGGCGGGAACCGCTGAAGAAGGGCTTCAGGGCGCGACAGTGTCGGCGCGGCAGACCTCGCCGGGGCCGTCGGCGACCGTCACGCACCTGGTGCCTTCCGGGCACGCGCCCTTGCCGGCGCAGGTGACCTCGCAGCTCGTGAACTCGGGGCCCGACGGGCCGGCGATGCCGTAGTACTTCACGCACGAGGCGCCGGTCCCGCAGGTGCCGCCTTCGCCGCAGGGCTGGCCGAGCGCGGCGGTGTCGAGCGCGGGCTCGACCGGCGTGGCGGTGCCGCCGCCGGTGCCGTCGCCGCCGCCGCCGGTGGGCGTGGTGGGCGGGGTCGAGCCGCCGCTGCACGCGAGAAACGTCACTGAGAGGAGGGCAAGGAGGCGCGCCATGGTGCGGGCGACTCTACTACAATCACGTCGATGCGCTGGCTGATGCCGGTTCTGGTGCTGCTGGCGCTCGCGGGTACTGTGTCTCGGGCGCACGCCGGCGACCCCGATCGGGTCTGGCGCACGATCGAAACCGATCATTTCGTCATCCACTACTACGTGCCGCTCGACGACATCGCGCGGCGGGTGGCGGTGGTCGCCGAGCGCGCGCACCAGACCATGGTGCCGGTGCTCGATCACGAGCCGCGCGAGAAGACGCAGGTCCTGCTCGTCGACGACACCGACGGCGCCAACGGCTTTGCCTCCGTCCTGCCGCGCAACCAGATCACGCTGTTCGCCACCGCGCCCAACGCCGGCTCGGTGCTCGCCGATCACGACGACTGGCTCTATGGCCTCTTCACGCACGAGTACACGCACATCGTGCACCTCGACACCATCGGCGGGCTGGCGTCCTACTACAACGCGGTCTTCGGCAAGATCTGGGCGCCCAACCAGACCATGCCGCGCTGGGTGATCGAGGGCATCGCCACGTACGAGGAGAGCAAGCGCAGCTCGTCGGGGCGCACGCGCGCCAGTCAGTTCGACATGTACCTGCGCGTGCCGGCGCTGAAGCACCAGAACCTCGGGCTCGACGAGGTCTCGAACGCGCCGCTGCGCTTTCCGCGCGGCAACGCGGCGTATCTCTACGGCGGTCACTTCCTGCGCTACGTCTTCGATCGTTTCGGCGACGACACGCTGCGCACGATGTCGCACGCCGGTGGCAGCGCCACGATCCCGTTCGGGATCAACCGCCAGCTGAACGACGCGATCGGGCGCGACTTCGACGGGCTCTACGACGACTGGCGGCGCCACCTGCGCGACAAGGCGACGCTCCAGCTCGAGGCGGTCGAGCGGCGGCAGCCGCGGGGCGGGCGGAGGCTGACCGTGATCGGCGAGGTCGCGCGCAACCCGCGCTACAGCCGCGACGGCAAGGAGCTGTACTGGCTCGAGGCCGACGGCGTGCGCGACACCCTCGTGCGCAAGGTGGCGCGCGGCGGCGACCGGCGTAGCGCCAAGGACGTGCGCCGCATCGATCGCGTCGGCACCTTCGACCTCGACGGCGACGGCGCCGTGGTCTACGAGCAGAGCCAGAGCTTCAAGGACGTCTACGCCTTCCAGGATCTCTACCGCTGGGACGTGAAGAGCGACCGCGTCGAGCGCCTCACGCGCGGTGAGCGCGCGCGCGACCCCGCCATCTCGCCGGACGGCGAGCGCATCGCGTACTCGCGCAACGGCGGGTCGACCAGCCAGATCGTCGTGCTCGATCGGCGCCGGCCCGACGCGCGCCTCGTGGTGTGGAAGGGCGGCGGTCGCTGGGATCAGGCGTTCAACCCGTCGTGGTCGCCCGACGGCACGAAGCTCGCGTTCACGGCGTGGCGCGCCGGCGGCGTGCGCGACGTGCTCGTGGTCCCCGCCGACCGAGAGAACGTCGGCCTCGGGCCGGGCGTCGTCGAGGTCACGCACGATCGCGCGCTCGACGGTGATCCTGCGTTCTCGCCCGACGGGCGCTGGCTCTACTTCACGAGCGACCGCACGGGCATCAGCAACGTCTTCGCCTGGGACACCGCCGGCGGCGCGATGTGGCAGGTGACCAACGTGATCGGCGGCGTCACCGAGATGACGGTGTCGCCCGACGGCGAGAGCCTCGCGTACGGCGACTTCGTCGGGACCGGCTGGGACCTGTACGAGCTCGCGCTCGATCCGCGGCGATGGACCCCGGCGCTTCCGTACGTCGACGATCGCCCGCCGCCGACGGTGGTGAACGACGACGAGGTCACGGTCAGCGCGCCGCGCCCGTATCGCGCGCTCGAGACGCTGGCGCCCCGCGCGTGGGAGGGCCGCTTCGCGGTGGGCCAGTTCGGCCGGGCCCTGACGCTACAGACCAGCGCCGCCGACATCGCCGGCCTGCACGGCTGGACGCTGGGCTCGACCATCGAGCTCGAGCGCGGCGACCTCAGCGTGGGCGGCGCGTACGGCTACTCCGGCCTGCGCCCCGGGTTGCGCGTGGCGGCGGCGCGCTCCATCGCGCGGCGCACCAACTTCCGCATCGACGGCATCCCGCAGCCGTGGACCGAGGAGGTCTACAGCCTGACCGCGGCGATCGGCATCCCGCCGCGCCGCAACGACGGCAGCGCGGTCTCGATCTCGCTCGACTACGACTTCGACTGGTTCCGCCGCCTGTCGACGCCGTCGATGGTGGCCAACCCCGACGAGACCATCCCCGGCGTGCCGGCGTCCGACGTGCGCACCGCCGGCGTCGCGCTGCGCGCCGGCTTCGGTAACGTGCGCGCGTACCTCTACGGCGTCGGGCCGGGCGAGGGCATGGAGATGAACGGCTCGGTGCGCGTCGATCACCCCGCGGTCGGATCGAGCGCGCGCCAGATCGTCGTGTCGTGGTTCTGGCGCGGGTACTGGAAGGTGCCGTGGGGCGAGAGCAACAACGTCATGCTGCGCTACACCGGTGGCGTGCGCGCCGGCGACAACGTGCGCGGCGCGGGCTTCGCGCTGGGCGGCGTGCCGTCGCAGGACATCGCGCAGAGCATCATCGACTCCACGCGCTTCGGCGGCACCGGGTACCTGCGCGGCTACGAGCAGCGCGCCGTCGCCGGCAACATCTTCCACCTCGCCAACGTCGAGTACCGCCACCAGATCGTGACCATCGAGCAGGGCGCGTCGAGCCTGCCGTTCTACGTGAAGCGCATGCACGCCGCCGCGCTCGTCGACGGCGGCGCCGCGTACGACGGGCCGTTCACGGTGGACGCGACGCGCTGGTCGGTGGGCGGGGCGCTGCGCCTCGACGCCTTCTTCGGATACTTCATCCCGGGGACGTTCGAGGTCGGTTACAGCCGCGGGCTCTCGCAGGACGGCATCAACGAGGGCTGGTTCCTGCTGACCTCCTGGATCTAGAATCGGCGCGGAGCGGGGTCGATGCAGCGAACGGTGAATCTCCTGATCGGGCTGGCGGTGCTGGTGGGCGTGTCGTTCGTCCTCTTCGGCGCCCTCGGCGGCAAGCGCACGTCGGGCTTCAACCCACCGCCGGCGTCGCGGTCCGAAGGCAACACCGGGCTCGCGCAGCTCGACATGGCCGCCGGCATCGTCGGTCCATCGTCGTCGCAGCCGCCGCCGATTCCCGGCGCCGCGCGCTTCGCGCCGGTGCCGATGAGCACGCGCCAGCGGCAACGGCTCTCGAACCCGTCCGGGCTCGTCGAGGAGCGCTGGGAGCGCGCGCGCAAGCGCATCCGCAGCGTCTTCGGCGGTGGGCTCGCGCCCGAAAAGGAATCGGCGGTGCAGAACGCCGTCGCGACCTGGGTCGCCATGCAGGCGCAGGCGGTCGAGGCGTTCCACGGCGGGTACATCGATCAGCACGGGCTCGGCCTGCACAGCGGCTGGAATCGCAACGTCTACATGCTGTCGCTGCAGGACGCGCTCGGGAACAGCGACTTCCAGCGCTACGCCGGCGGCGGCGTCGAGCTCGGAGAGATCGAGCCCGGGCTGTAGTGACGGGAGACGGGAGGCGGGAGGAGGGTGACGGGAGGCGGGTGACGGGAGGCGGGAGACGG
>DATLEB010000236.1:0-17152 GCA_035525615.1 Kofleriaceae bacterium
TCGCCGCTGCGCTGGGGCGACGGCGCGTGGCGCTTCGAGATCCGCGACGTCCACGCCGACGCGCAGCGCCTGTCGCTGGCGGAGACCGTGCTCTTCGGTCTGCGCGACACGTCGAGCGAAGGCGTCTCCCCGAGCCAGATCCTCGCCGACGTGTTCCTCGAGCTGACGGCGCGCGGCGAGAAGCTCCTGCCCCTCTTCCGCACCACGTTCCAGGCGCGCCTGCCGCAGCGGCTGCCCGACGGCATCACCGCGCGCGGCCTCATCGAGCAAGGCCTCACCGCGGCGCTCCTCGACGCGATGATCCTCACCGACGCGGTCGTGCCCTCGTTGCCCAAGGTCGGTCCGGCGCTCGCGCTCAAGGCCGCCGTCGACACCGGCGAACGCTCGCCGCTCTACGCCGAGCTGTTCGGCGGCCACAGCACGATGTCGCCGCTGCCGATGGCGCCCGGCGCCGACCCGCTCGATCTCGGCGAGGGCGCCGACGACTTCGACGTCGACGAGCTGCTCGACGACGACAGCACGAAGACCGCGCGCGCCGCCTTGGTCGCCGAGGCGTACCGCCTGCGCGATCTCGACCACTACACCGTGCTCATGGTCGAGCGCGACGCGAGCGACCTCGACATCGCCGCCGCGCTGTCGGAGCGGCAGAGCCAGTTCTCGCGCGACTACTACGCGCGCTTCCCGCTCGGACGCGACGCCGCGCTGGTCGACGAGATCCACGCCGCGTACGAGGCGGCGCGCGACGTGCTGCTCGACGACGACCGTCGCCGCGCGTACGACCGCGAGCTCGCGGGCGGCGACCTCACGGGCAAGGACGCCGAGGCCGAACGCCTGCTCCAGGCCGGCCTCGACCTGCTGCAGAAGGGCGACGCTGACACCGCCGCCGACAAGCTCGAGGAGGCGCTCACGCTGCGCGCCGACGACGCCGAGACGCTGGCCGCGCTCGGCTGGGCGGTGTGGCACCGCGAGGAGAAGACGCCCGAGGCCGCCGACCAGGCGCGCACGTACCTGGCGCGCGCGCTGCGCAAGAAGCCGCAGATGGCGACCGCCAACGAGTACCTCGGCCTCATCGAGCTGTCGCTCGGCGCCGACGAGCACGCCGCCCTCGAGCACCTCGAGCGCGCGGCGCGCGGCGCGCCCGGGCACAGCGTCGTCCTCGACGCCGTCGTCGCGATCCACCTGCGCCACGGCCGCTACCGCGCGATCGAGCGCTTCTATCGCCGGCTCCTGCGCGGCGGCGTCGGCTCGCCGCACGATCAGGCCTCGCTGTGGCAACGCCTCGGCGTCGTGCTCTCCGATCATCTCGACGATCCGGCGGCGGCGCGCCTCGCCTTCAACCAGGCGGCTCGGCTGGGCGGAAGCCCGCGCGCCCCGCGCCGCATCCCGACGCCGCGCCCGGTGCAGGAGAGCGACGCCGAGTTCATCGCGCTCTCCGTTCGTGTCGCGCTCGGCGAGGACCAGGCCGGCGAGCGCGAGCAGTACGACGAGCTGCGCCCCCGCGCGCTGCCTCGAGCACGCGCCACGATGAGCCGCGAGCTGTGGAACCTGCTCCGTCACCCCGACGATGAGGCCGACGTCGGCGCGCTCGCCGAGCTGATCGCGCCCGCGGTCCACAAGCTCCACCCGGTGACGCTCGCCGACCTCAACGTCGATCTCGACGCGCGGGTCGCCGACAGCGAGCTTCCGGGGCCGTTCGCGCGCCTGCGCGCCTACACCGCGGATCTGCTCGGGCTGGTCGCGGCGCCGGTGTACGCGCACCCGGATTTCGGCTCCGACGTCCACGTCGGTGCCGCCGACGAGCTCGTCCTGCTCGCCGGCGACGACGCGCTGTCCGCGCCCGATCGTCCCGATCTCGGCTTCCGCCTCGCGCGCGCGACCAGCTACCTGTGGCCTGGTCGCGCCGCCGGTGCGTCGCGGCCGGCGCGCGTGATGCGCGCACTCTTTCTAGCGCTCTTCCACGAGACCACGAGCGCCAGCGCCGCCACCGCCGACGGTGACGCCACGCGCGATGCGCTCGACGCCCTCGACCGCGGCCTGCGCGACCAGGCGCGTGCGCTGGCCCAGCGCCTCCTGGCCCGCTCCCAGGATCACAACCTGTCGCGCTGGGCCCAGTCGCTGGGTCGGACCGCCGACCGCTTCGGGCTCCTCGTCTGCGGGGACGTGCCGGTCGCCCTGCGCCTCTCGTCGAGCCCGGCCGCCGACGGTGACCTGATCGACTTCGCGCGCTCGGAAGCGTTCCTCCGATTGCGCGCTGCGTTGGGGCTGACGGTGTCCGCGCCGCCGCCGCCCAAGCTTGCAGGTATGAGGTAGCCGGAACGCGCTATACACCAGGCATGGAGCCAGCGCCCCCGCTCAGGCCGGCCACGCAGACGGCGTCGCCCAACTTCTTCGCGCAGCACGCGATCGGGTTGGTCGCGATCGTCATCGGCGTCGCGTCCTTCGTGGTGGCGACCTTCACGCAGGACGCGCTGTGGACGCTCCCCGACTGGCGCATCACCGTGCCGTTCTTCGTCGCCGCGGCCGCCGCCAACGTGGTGTCGTTCGCGCGCAAGGAAGGCATGCCCGTGCTGCCGCTCGCAGGTCTCGGCCTGGCGGCGGTGAGCGTGGTCATCGGCTGGTTCCTGGTGATGGCGGCGATCATCGTCGTCACCGCGATCGTCATCCTCATCATGTCGGCGGTGATGTGATGTCCCAGTCAGCAGATCACGAGATGTCCGAGCACGACCTCATCTACGACTGGAACGCGGTCGAGAAGGTCGCGCCGCTGTCCCCGCGTCGCAAGGTCACGTTCCTCGACGAGACGCTGCGCGACGGCATCCAGTCCCCGTCGGTCGTGGATCCCACGATCGAGGACAAGCTGCGGCTGGTCGAGCTCGCCAGCGACCTCGGCATCCACTACATGGACATCGGCCTCCCGGGCGCGGGCGCGCGCGCGGTCGAGGACGTCACGACCATCGCCAAGCACATCCGCGACAACAAGCTGGCCATCAAGCCGGCCTGCGCCGCGCGCACGCACGTCAACGACGTGCAGGCCATCATCGACATCTCGCAGAAGGTCGGCATCGAGCTCGAGGTCCTGACGTTCATCGGCTCGTCGCCCATCCGCCAGTACGCCGAGGAGTGGGACCTGGCGCGGATGCTGTCGCTGTCGGCGTCGGCGATCGATCTGTCGGTGAAGAACCAGCTGCCGGTCGCGTACGTCACCGAGGACACCACGCGCTCGCGGCCCGACGTGCTGTCGAAGCTCTTCACCAACGCCGTCGATCACGGCGCGCATCGCCTGATCATCTGCGACACGGTCGGGCACGCCACGCCCGACGGCATCAAGAACCTGCTCCGCTTCACGCGCAACCTGCTCGACGGCATGGGCCGCCGCGACGTCGGCATCGACTGGCACGGTCACAACGATCGCGGCCTCGGCGTCGTGAACTCGATCTTCGCGATCGAGTACGGCGCCGACCGCATCCACGGAACCGCGCTCGGCGTCGGCGAGCGCGTCGGCAACGCGGCGCTCGATCAGATCCTCCTGAACCTGTCACTGCTCGGCGAGCTGCCGGGGCAGGACCTGAGCAAGTTGCTCGAGTGGTGCACGACCGCGTCGCGCGCCACGCACGTCCCCATTCATGCGCAGTACCCGCTCGCCGGATCGGACGCGTTCCGCACCGCGACCGGCGTTCACGCCGCGGCGATCATCAAGGCCGAGCGAAAGGGCCACGCCTGGCTCGCGGATCGGATTTACTCTGGTGTTCCGGCCGGAGCGTTCGGGCGCGAGCAGGAGATCGAGGTCGGTCACTACTCGGGCGAGTCGAACGTCGTCTACTGGCTGCGTAAGCGCGGCTACGAGCCGACGGCCGAGCTGGTGGCGGCGGTGTTCGGCGCCGCGAAGAAGGGCAACCACGTCCTCACGGACGAAGAGATTCACGACATCATCCGCCGGCACCAGGCTGGCTGACACGCACCCCTCCTGGGTGTACTCTGGCGAGGATTATGGCTGCCAATTCGTCCGGTATCCTCACGGTCCGCAAGGACGTGAAGTTCAATGGTCTGAAGGTGTTCTCGGCGACGATGGTCGCCGATCGCGACCAGCTGGGCGAGAAGGTGACGAGCTGGATCGCGTCACACGCTCACTGCAAGCCCGTCGAGTTCGTGGTGACGCAGTCGAGCGACGAAGCGTTCCACTGCCTCGCGATCACGCTGTTCTACTTCGACGAGAATCTCGCGAAGAAGTGAGCGAGGCCGTGGCCGGCCGGATTTTCAATTTCTCCTCGGGTCCGGCGGTGTTGCCGGAACTGGTACTGAGGCGGGCGCAGGAGGCGATCTGGGATCTCGACGGAAGCGGCATCGGCATCCTCGAGCACAGCCACCGCGGCAAGGCCTTCATGGCGGTGCTCGAGCGCACCGAGGCGCGGCTGCGCCAGCTCGCCGGCATTCCTGATTCGTACGCGGTGCTGTTCCTCCAGGGCGGCGCCTCGACGCAGTTCTTCCAGGTGCCGATGAACTTCCTCGGCGGCCGAGCGGGCGCGACGGCCGATTACTGCCACACCGGCGTGTGGTCGAAGAAGGCGATCGCCGAGGCCAGGCGCTACGGCGGCATCCACGTCGCGTGCTCGAGCGAGGACGCGCAGTTCACGTACGTGCCGTCGGCGGCCGAGACCACGTGGTCGAGCGCGCCGGCGTACGTGCACTTCACGAGCAACAACACGATCTACGGATCGCAGTGGGCGAGCGAGCCGGCGGTGCCGGCGGGTGTGCCGCTGGTGTGCGACGCGTCGAGCGACATCTTCTCGAAGCCGATCGACATCGAGAAGTACGCGATGATCTACGCCGGCGCGCAGAAGAACCTCGGCCCGGCCGGCGTGACGCTCGTGATCATCCGCAAGGACTTCCTCGAGTCGGGGTCGAAGGACCTGCCGACGATGCTGCAGTACCGCACGCACGCGGGCGAGCAGTCGATGTTCAACACGCCGCCCACGTTCGGCATCTACGTCATCGGCGAGGTCGCCGCGTGGATCCTCGAGCAGGGCGGGCTGGCGGCCATGGCCGAGCGCAACCGCGCCAAGGCGCGCGTGCTCTACGACTACCTCGATCAGTCGAAGCTGGTGCGCGGCACCGTGCGCGCGGACAGCCGCTCGCTCATGAACGTGGTGTTCCGCTGCGTTGACACGGCGCTCGAGCCGGAGCTCATCCGGCAGGCCACGGCGCGCGGGCTCGACGGGCTCAAGGGCCATCGCACGGTCGGCGGGATGCGCGCGAGCATCTACAACGCGTTCCCGCTCGAGGGCGTGCACGCGCTCGTCGACTTCCTGCGCGAGCTCGAGCGCACGCACACCTAGCGCTGCTCATGGACGGGCAGACGCTGCGTGGACGGCTGGCGGCGGCGTACGGGACGCCGCTCGAGGGCGTGTCGCTCGACTGGAACGAGGAGCGCGACTCGGCGGCGATCAGCCTCGCCGACCGCATCGCGCCGATGCTGGGCGCGCCCCTGCCGGGGGCCGCGACCGCGAACGTCGATCCGCCGATCGGGCCGCCGTGGCCGCGCTGGGCGGCGACCGCGGGCAGCGGCAGCGCCGAGTCGGTGCGCGCCGTGGTCGAGTGGGCCGCGGCGCGCGGGGCCGACTTCAGCGCGATCGAGATCCGCACCTCGCCGGAGGGGAACCGCAGCGTCTTCGCGAAGAAGCATCTGTGGCGCCAGGACCGCGTGATGTTCGTGCCGCGGGCGCTCATGATCATCGACGAGGACCTCGACCGCAGCGAGGTCGGCGCGCGGCTCGCCGAGGGGCGCGGCGACTTCGACAGCCTGCACACGCCGTTCGCGACGTGGCTGGCGCTCGAGCGCGCGCGTGGCGACTCGCCGTGGCGGACGTACTTCCAGTCGCTGCCCGCGGACCCGGACCTGCCTGCGTTCCGCGACGCCGCCGAGCTCGCGCTACTCACCGACACCGCCGCGGTCGCCAGCGCCGCGGGCGCGCGCCGCAACCTCGACGAGGATCACGCGCGCGTGGTCGCGCTGCTCGGCGCAGAGGCGCCCGAGCGCGCGGCGATGGCGTGGGCCCGGGCGATCACGAGCTCGCGCCTCTTCAAGCTCACCATCGAGGGCCACGACCGGCGCGCGATGGTGCCGGTCGCCGACTTCTTCGACCATTCCGACGGCGACACCACGTGGCGCTACGACGACGCCGAGGGCGGCCTGATCATCACGGCGGCGCGCACGATCGAGGAGGGCGAACCGATCCATCTCGGCTACGGCTCGTTCCCGAACGCGCACTTCCTCACCCACTACGGCTTCGCCGTCCCCGACAACGCCGACGACGTCGCCCTGCTCCTGTTTCCGCCGGCGGCGGATCCGCTCCGCGACGTGATCGCGGCGTGCCTGTGGGACCAGCCGCTGTCGGCGCCGGTCGAGCTCGAGGTCAACACCCGCATCGAGGGTGGCATGCGCCGCGCGCTCTCGCTGGCGCGCCTGCGCAACGCCAGCTATCGAGAGATCCTGCTGTCGAACGATCGTGGCCGCTTCGAGGAGCGCAGCTACCTCTGGCTCCACGGTGACCACGATCGCGCCGCGCTGGAGATGATCGCCGACGCGGCGCGCGCGGCGCGCGCGCGTATCGAAGACCAGGCGCCGATCGCCGAGGACGCGAGCCCGTGGGAGCGCACGTGCGCCGTGGTCCGCGCCGGCGAGCGCGCCATCCACGACGCCGTCATCGCGCTGCGCGAGCGCGCCGAGCCGTACATCGCCGACCCGACCCCCTGGCAATGGCGCCACGCCGCCGTGTCGATGGACATCCTCTCGCGCTACGCCGACTGCCTGGTCCGCAGCTACATCCTGATGATCGCCGACGAGCTCCCGCGGTGATCGACAGCACCGGGACGGTGTAAAGTTTGTCAAGTTTGACAAGTTTTGCAGCGTCGCGGCTTACGGATTGGGCACGCGAGGCGGGCGCGCAGCTCGAGCCGATCGAGATCCGTGCAGACGGTGGTGGGAGTCGGGGTCTGTTCACGCGGCGCGATGTGCGCGCGGGCGAGCTGTTGATGCGCATCCCGAAGCGGATGGTCATCACCCATGAGGTGATGGTGGAGATGCCGGCGTGCGAAACGCTGGGCGCGTTCGAGGGGAAGCTGCACAGCCAGTACGTGATGCACGCGGTGTGGCTGGGCGCAGAGCGCGGCAATGTGGCGTCGCCGTGGCGGGCGTATCTCGAGGCGTTGCCGGCGAGCTTCGCGTACATGCCGACGCTGCGAACGGACGAGGACCTCGCGGCGCTCGACGGGACGCGCGCGCTCGAGATGGTGCTGCGCCGGCGCCAGGAGCTGCGGGCGGATCTCACGGTCGTCACCGACCTGCTCGACGAGGCGCGCGACATCCCGCGCGGAGACATGATCTGGGGCAATCACGCGGCGCGCAGCCGCGGCTTCAAGATGCCAGACGGCTCGCGCCCCGCGCTCGTGCCCGTCGCCGACATGGCCAATCACGGGGCACCGAACGCGACCTTCGACTTCGTCGACGGCGGCGACTTCGAGGTCCGCGCCACCGCCGACCTCGCCGTGGGCGTCGAGGTCCTCCACAGCTACGGCCAGTTCTCGAACGCGCGCTGGCTCGCCGGCTACGGCTTCGCGCTGCCCGACAATCCCGACGACGAGGTCGTCCTCGAGCTCGACGGGTCGCCGGTGTTCATCGGCGCCGCCGACGACGACCGCATGACAATCGCGCGCAGCCTGGCCGCCCGCGAGCTCGGGCGCTGGGACGACGACGCGATCGCCACGACGATCGCGTCCGCCGCCCGCCGTGCAGCCGACCGCATCGCCGCTGCGCCGCTGCCCGCCGAAAGCGACGCCGCGTGGCGCGCGACCTGCGAGCTCGTGCGCGCCGGCGAGCGCGCTGTCCTCAGCGCAAACTTGTCAAACTTGACAAACTTTACACCGTCCCCGTGACGCGTCAGGCGCCGACGACGAAGACGACGCTGGTGGTGCCGCTGCCGCCGATGTTGAGCATGCCGAAGCGGCGCGCGTTCTTGACCTGGTAGTCGTCGGCCCTGCCGGTCACCTGCAGCGAGCAGTCGAGGAGCTGGCGCACGCCGGTCGCGCCGACCGGGTGGCCGGCGCCGATGAGGCCGCCCGACGGATTGATCGGCAGCTTGCCGTTGAAGTCGATGACGCCTTCCTCGACCGCCTTCCACGACTCGCCGGGCGCGGTGAGACCGAAGTGATCGATCGCCATGTACTCGGACGTCGTGAAGCAGTCGTGGGTCTCGATGCCGTCGAGCGCCCAGCAGTCCGGGATCCCGGCGCGGCGATACGCGTCGGTGATCGCGCGACGCGTGTGCGGCAGGACGTACGGCTGGTCCTTGCTCTCGGCGACCTTGGCGTCGAACGTGAGCGGCGCCGTGGCGTGGCCCCAGCCCTGGATGCGCGGGATCGACGACAGCTGCTGGTTGCGGCGGTGCGCGTACGCCTCGGCGAACTTGGCCGATGCGAGCACGACCGCGACCGCGCCGTCGGTGACCTGCGAGCAGTCGCTGATCTTGATGCGCCCGCCGATCGTCGCGTTGTACTGCGTGTTGGAGTTGGCGTGCTCCTCGTTCATGTACCAGGTACGGGTCTGCGCCTTGGGGTTGCGCTTGGCGTTGGCGTAGTTCACCGCCGAGATGTGCGCGAGGTGCGCATCCTTCAGGCCGTAGCGGCGGTCGTACTCGTCGCCGAGCTTGCCGAAGAGCTTGGGGAACGGGAACTCGACGCCCTTGGCCTCGAGCTCGTACCAGGCGGCCGTGCCGAGGTAGTCGCCGCCGATCGCCGGCGACACGGTCTTCATCTGCTCGACGCCGACGACGAGCGCGCAGTCGTAGCGACCGGCCTCGATCTCCGCCGACGCGGCGAGGAGCGCGATCGAGCCCGACGCGCACGCGGCCTCGTGGCGCCCGGTGGGCAGGCCCGAGAACGCGGGGTCGACGTCGACGAGGAACGCGCCGAGGTGGCCCTGCATCGAGTACAGCTCGGCGGCGAAGTTGCCGACGTGGCCGACCTGGATGTCCTTGGCCGTGAGGTCCGTGGCGGCGAGCGCGCCGTCGACGGACTCGCGGATCATCGCGGCGATGTGCTTGCCCTCCTTCGTCCAGTTGCGGGCGAAGTCGGTCTGGAAGCCACCGAGGATATAGACGGGTGCAGTCATGGTTCTCTCCTGGTCTCGGTGGTGGTTCAGGCGGCGACGAAGAAGCGCCCGCGATCGACCTCGGGCTCGTCGAAGAGGTCGAGGTTCTTCTCGGCGGCTTCGACGACGACGCGCGGCACGAGGAGCTGCGCGCGATCGAGGAGCCCGATGAGGCGGCGCGCGCCGATGGCGTCGGCGAGCACGCTGGGCGGCGCCCAGTTGAAGCCGAACCCCATGATGCGATCGACGTCGCGCGGACGTACGACGACGTCGCCGACGCGCGCGAGGCCGTAGCTGATGTAGCCGAGCACGACCTTGCGCATGAGGTCGGCCTCGGCGCCCGTCGCGTTGCTCATGATGTCCATGGCCTGCGTGTAGCGGCCGACGCGGATGAAGGCCTTCATCTGATCGACGAACGCGGGCAGCGCGCGCGCGTTCTCGCTGACCGGGCGGTAGTCGAGCGTCCTGGGATCGACGGCGAGGCGCACGGCGTCCTTGCCCTTGCC
Organism: Kofleriaceae bacterium; assembly: GCA_035525615.1. GTDB lineage: Bacteria > Myxococcota_A > Polyangia > Haliangiales > Haliangiaceae > UBA2376. The sequence goes on from DATLEB010000236.1 coordinate 9,649, forward strand.
CTCGGTGCGGAAGAAGCCGCCCTTGGCCTTGGTCTTGTTGCCGAGGTGGCCGGCGGCGATGAGCTTTTGCATGTACGCCGGCAGCGCGAACGCGGCGTGCGCCTCGTCCTTGGTGTTGGCGAGCAGGTTGTCGACGATCGCCTGGTGCACGTCCCAGCCGACGAAGTCGACGGTGACGAGCGGCGCCATCGCGCGGCCGGTGTGCGGCCCGATGAGCGCGTCCATGAACGCGACGCCGTGCTCCTCGGCGAGCTGCGCGACCTCGTTGAGCACCTTGAAGCCGACGCGGTTGCCGGCGAACGCCGGCGTGTCGGTGGTCTCGACGACCTCGCGGCCGAGCGGACCGTCGAGCAGGTCGCGCACGAACGCGAGCACGGCCGGATCGGTGCCGGCGTGCGCGATGAGCTCACAGCCGACGATCACGTTGGGCGGATTGAAGAAGTGGATGCCGAGGAAGTGCTTCTGGAACGCTTCGCTCTGCCCCGCGCACATGGCGGCGATCGACAGACCGCTGGAGACGGTGGCGACGATCGCGTCGGGCTTGCGGACCTTGTCGACGCGGGCGAACACCTCGCGCTTGACGGCGAGATCCTCGGCGACCGCCTCGAACACGAGGTCGGCCTTGGCGACCTCGGCCTCGAGCGCGTCGTAGTCCCCGACCTCGATGAACCGCGAGATCGCGGTCGACTTCACCATCGACTCGGCGCGCGCGCGGCCGGCCTCGGCCTTGTCGCGGGTACGCGCCAGGAACACCGTGCGGATGCCAGCGGCCGCGAATACCGACCCCGAACCCGACCCCATCGCGCCATTGGCCCCGAGCACGACGACGTTCTCGATCTTCCTCGCCATGCCTCCGTTGTGAAGCATCGAAGGTTGGTCTGTCAATCTGTAAATTCGCGACAAGGCTTGTCAATGCCTTGTCATCACAGGTGTTTTTACAGAATAACGCAGTAAGTCAGAGCGGATCCACGGATTCACAACGACGCGCGTAGTACACGGTGCGAAGGTCCGGCGTGGCGGCGGGCAAGGCGTCGAAGACGACGTGGATGCCGCCGTCGGGCGAGGCGGCCGTGGCCGTGGTGGAGAAGTAGTCGGCCGGCGCCTCGTACAGGGTTTCGGTGGTCCACGTGCCGAACGAGCGGACGGCATGCCGCACGCGTTCGGGGGTCTGCCCCATCGCGCGCTCCGTGTACGTGACGTGCACCTTGCCCACGGCGCCGAGCGCGAGCGCCATCGACCACGGGGCGATCAGGCCGTCGCCGTCGAGGTCGTGCTCGAAATGCCACACGTTGTCGGCGTCGCGATACGCGTAGGAGAGCTGCTCGTTGCGGTAGCGACCGAACCCGACGTGCACGCGGCCGTGACCGTCGATCGCGAGCGAGCGCGGGCGGACCCACGCGAAGGTGCCGTCGACGAACCCGGTGGCACGCTCGAAGAGCGACGGGGATCCCGCCGACCACATGGTCCACGCCACGACCTCGGCGCCCTGCGCATCGTATGCGAGCGACGCACCCTCCGCGGTTCCGCCGGACATGACGTAGGTCGACCATCCGCCACCCGAGGACTGGCTCGCGATCGCGACGCCCTCGGCGCGCGCGTACGCCACGCCGAGACGGCCGAACCGATCGACCGCGACCGACGGGTACCGAGAGACGTTGGCGTCGACGGTCGTGCCGGCCGACCACGCGCCACCCGGAGGACGCGACGCGCACACGAGCGGTCCCACGGCGTCCGAGCGCGCACGCACGTAGCAGGCGTGGAGCGTCCCGTCGGGCGCGAACGCGATCGAGGGAAAGCTGCCGACGATCCCGTCGATGGGCGTGGCGGTCCAGACGCCGCCGGGACCGCGCGTCGCTGCCATGACCGGCCCGGCGTCGACGTTGTAGGCCGCGACGAGCTCGCCGCCAGGGCCGACGGCGATCGAAGGTGCCGTGTGCAGCCCGCCGGTTTCCTTCGGCCAGGCGGCGACGGTCTCGAGGTTGCCTGGCGTGCACGGCGCGACGGCGCTCGCGTCGGGTTCGGGTTCGGTTGCGGCGTCGCTTTCGGTTTCGGTGGCGGCGTCGGCTTCGTCGTCGTCGCCGTCGCCGCCCGGCGGGCGCGACGAGGCGCAGGCGGAGACCACGACCAGCGTGAGTGCAAGGCCGCGCATGACTAGAGCAACGCCGGCGCTTCGCCGACGTAGATGGTCCACACCGAGATCGGGCGCATGCCGACGAGCTTGCCGTCGCACGCGATGACGTCCGCCTTCGCGCCGCTGCCGCCGAACGCGAGGCACGCCGGCCCGTACGCACCCTGCGATTCGGGGCGCCAGTCGCGCGCCTTGCCGAGCTTCTTCTCGAGGAGCTTCGGGATCTGCGCGCGCACCGCGTCATCGTACGTGTAGTCGACGTAGAGCTTGTACGAGGCGATCTTGCCATCCTCCCAGTCGACCTTCACGAGGTACGAGCCGCTCGAGCGCTCGCTCGGCGGGACGATGAAACGCTCGGGATCGGGATCGTGGTCGATGGCCTGCAGGCACACATCGGCGCGGGCGCTGCCGAGGAGCGCCTTGCCGCCGGGTGCGAACACGGCGCCCTCGCCGAGCGTCTTCGCGAGCGGCACGAACGGCGAGAGCTCGACCTGGTAGCCCTTCTCGTCGGGGCGGAGCAGGCCGCGCATCCCGCCCTTCGCGCCGGTCCAGAACTCGAACTTCTGCGCGTTGCGCGGGTTGGCCGGCGCCTTCCAGACCTTGAACGCCTTGAGCGCCGCCGCGCGCGACGGATAGCGCAGGCGGATCGACTCGAGCCCGTTGCCCTGCACCCACAGCTGCAGCTGGCCGCCGGCGAACGGCACCCAGTCCTCCCGACCGCTCGCCGTGACCTGGCCCTTGTCGTCGGAGACGTTCAGATAGATGGCCTTGGCGAAGATCGGCGCCGCGGCCTTCACCTCGTCGGCGGTCATGCCCCAGCGGAGCGACGCGAGCTCTCCGCTCAGCGCGGGGCCGACCTTCGACGGGAACACCTTCGCGTCAGCGGGTGACAGCGCGGGCGAGGCAAACGCGACACAGGCGAGCAAGGCGAGCGACATGCCGCGGTCGTACGCGACCCCGCGCCGGTGCGTCTACTCGCATTATTTTTCGACCACGACGATGTGCCGTTTCCCCGCCGCGCCGGTCGGAATGTCGTCGACATAGTCGATCGACACCGCGATGCCAGGCAGGTACTTGCGCAGGAAGCCGTACGACAGTTGCTCGGCTTCGGGCGGCATCTTGCCACCCGTTGCCGCCGGCACGATGCGCATCGACACCTCGCCGGTCTTCTTCTGGAAGATCTGGAACTGCCTGGCGTGCTCGACCACCGAGACGAAGAGGATCGAGAAGAGCAGGCCGTTCACCGGGTTGCCCTTGCCGTCGCGCAGCGTGTCGGTGACGCGCCCCTCGATGGGGCCGATGCGCGGCAGCGTGAGCCCGCACTTGCACGGGCCGGGCGCGCGCGCGACGGCGCTGTCGCCGCCGACGTAGCGGATGAGCGGCTGCGCCAGGTTGTGCAGGTCGGTGACGACGACCTCGCCGACCTCGCCGGGGCGCGCCGCGCGCGTGGTGCCGGTCTTCGGGTCGCGGACGATCAGCTCGACGATCATGGTCTCCATCGAGAGATGGAGGCCGTCGTGCTGGTTGCACTCCGAACCGATGAGCATCACCTCACGGCAGCCGTACGTCTCGTAGACGTCGGGGCCGAAGGCGCGCTGCATCGCCTCGCGATCGTGCGGCCACAGGCGCTCGGCGCCCGTGATGGTCGGGAAGTCGTTCCACGAGCGACCGTTGGTGCGCTCGACGAAGCGTGCGAGCGCGGCGGCGCCCTGCGCGTACGCGAGCATCACCTCCGGCTGGAGCGTGCGCATGCGATCGACCGCGCGCTGCAGGTGCTCGTCGTCGCGCGGCGAGCAGTCCATGTAGTGGTCGCGGCGGAGGATGTGATCGAGCTCGACCTTGTACTTCTTCCAGCCGGTGGCGGGCGTCGCGAGCACGCCCCACCAGTGGAACGCCTTCATGCCCGGCTGGTAGCCGGCCCAGCCGTAGCCGCGCCACCGCGTGGCGTCGCGCCACACGCGCGACTCGGCGTTGTACTTCACGATCATCGGCGTGCCGGTGGTGCCGCTCGTCGTCTTCACGACCTCGGCGTAGGGCGGCGCCTTCGATTCGCGCGACTCGCAGGAGGCGCGCGCGATGTTCTTCTCGAGGAGCGGCAGGCGCGTGAGATCGGCGGGCGAGCGGATGTCCTCGGGACGCACGCCGGCCGCGTCCATCGCGGTGCGGTAGTGCTCGGTGTGGCGGTAGGCGTGGCGGATCAGTCGTCGCAGCAGGCCGGACTGAAGCGCCTCCATCTCGGCAGGCGTCGACGTCTGCGTCTCGCGCAGGTAGTCGAGCAGATCCATCGTCGAGCGGCCGCGCATCCGCTCCCACCCCGGAAACAGGACCTTCGACAGGAGCCGACCGTACAGGTCCACCTCACCGTAGTAGCATCGCGCGACGCGTGCTGTCCCGCCTGAGAAAGAAGAACCTGCACACCTGGATGCGCGGCTACGCGCGACACCTCGCCCGGCGCGCGCGAGCGAACGTGAAGGCGCGGAGCGGAGGCGGTGACGGAACGCGGCACCTGCTGTTCGCGATGTGCGACCACTACGAGCCGCTGTGGGCCGGCGCTCCGGAGGCTGAGGGGCGCGCGCGTGTGGCGGCGTGGCGCGATGGATATCCCGTGATGGCGGCGCCGTTCAGGGATGCGGATGGTCGGCCGCCGCGGCACTCGTGGTTCTTTCCGGGCGAGGAGTATCGCCCGGAGTATCTGGATGATCTTGCGGCGCTGGCGAAGGCGGGACTGGGCGAGGTGGAGGTGCACATGCACCACGACGGAGATACGGCGGCGACGCTGCGCGCAAAGCTGGAGGAGTACCTGGAGATCTTTGCGGGGCACGGCCATCTGTCGCGGAGTGGGGCGAATGGTGCAGGTGGCGCGGGTGGTGCGGGTGGCGCGAAGTATCAGTGGGCGTTCATTCACGGCAACTGGTGTCTGGCGAACGGGCGGCCGGATGGCCGGTGGTGCGGCGTCGACGAGGAGCTGCCGCTCCTGTGGGATCTCGGCTGCTACGCCGACTTCACGTTCCCGTCCGCGCCCGACCCGTGTCAGTCGGACATGGTCGATGTGATCTACTGGCCGACCGGAGACTTGAATCGTCGGCGGTCGTACGACAGCGGCGAGCTGGCGAAGGTGGGCGCGAGCTTCGACGATCGAATGCTGATCGTGACCGGCCCGCTGTCACTGGTGCGCAAGGGCGGCGTGGGCGTGCGTATCGAGAACGGCGCGCTGACCGGCGACGATCCGCCGACGCCGGGTCGCGTGGATACGTGGGTGGATCAGGGCATTCACGTCGCGGGGCGGCCCGAGTGGGTGTTCGTGAAGGTGCACACGCACGGCGCGGTCGAGAAGACGGCGGACTCGCTGCTGGGTGGCGACGGCCGCGCGATGCACGAGCACCTGGCGCGCCGGTACAACGACGGCGCGCAGTGGAAATTGCACTACGTGACGGCGCGCGAGATGTACAACGTCGCGCGCGCGGCGATGGACGGCAAGGGCGGGGATCCCGGGATGTGGCGGGATTACGTGGTGTCGCCGCCGCCGATCGCGGGATGACCGGCAGGGCCACGAAGTCCTAGAGGGAGCCGCCCCCGGGCCAGTTGCGCCAGTGCGTGTTGCCGGCGGCGGTCGGTCGATAGCGGCTCACGTCGCCGGTCTCGAGCACGAGCGCGAGTTGCTGGAACGACTCGAGCTGGCTCGGCCGCTCGTCGCCGGCGAGATCGGGGTGGTGCCAATCGTCGAGGACGAGGAGCTCGTCCTGGTCGGCGGCAAGGTTGGCGCGCCGCTCGGACGGAGTCGCGAGCACCTCGTCACGCGCAATCGCCGCGAGATACCGAATCAACTCGAAGGTGTGCAAGCGGCGCGGATCGACGAGCTCGATTCCGAGGCGCGCGTAGGCCGACCGGGGCGGCAACGGATACGTGCGGCCACGGAGCACGATGGCACCGTGGGCGTCTTCGGTGACGAGCTCGCAGTTGTCGGGGTCCTGCCAGTCTCCTTCCTCGAGATCAAACAGGCTCCGCGATTCATCGTGCGGGTGGTTGTGCAGGTACTGGCGGTGACCCTCGAGGCCACGAAACTCGAACGCCGATCGGCGTGCGGCGAGCTCGCCCGCGTACGTGTACACGGTCAGGTCGGGAAACTCAGCCCGCGGCGAGAACCCAAAGACCTCCATCACGAGGCCCCAGTCACGCTGCGAGCGGAAAAGCGAGAGTCGCGTCGCCGCCAGGTAGATGTAGCCGTTGTCGAGCATCGGGAACGTGTACGCATCGCAGCAGCTGTCGAGGATGCGGAGGATCTCGCTCGCGGTTGCCACGCCAGAACCGTACGCGCGTGATCGATCGGTTGTCGATTGTGATTGACGAGGTTTCCGCGCGCAGACGACGCGAATCAGGGGGCCGCGTTCTGATCTTCGTCGTGGACGCGCACGTTGGCCGCTGCTGAACGAAAGGCGTCGTGATGCGATTTCTCGCGAACGAGGGGCGAATCGTCGACGAGAACGCAAACCAGAGCGCCGAAAATGCAGGGTGTATAGAGATGGTGCGCGTGCGAGAAGGCTCTGCGCGGGAGGAGCGGCGAGATGTTCGACGAAGAGCGGAGTGGGAGTGGGAGTGGCGAGGGAGAGGGCGAGGGAGCCGGCGGTCGTGGCGGCGGCGAGATCGTGGCGATGACCGTGGCCCACGTGGGCACGGAGCGCGGAAATGATCGCGACGGCGATGGTCGCGATGGTTGCAAGCGTGATGTCGGGCGCAACTGGCGCGAGATCGATCGGCAGCTGAAGCGCGTGGCGACGGTTCGCGGGCGGCTCGATGGTGAGGAGCTGTTCTGGCTGGCGCGCGCCGAGCGCGCGGAGATCCATCGCGAGCTCGGGCACGCGACGATCCTGGAGTACGTCGAGCGAGTGATGGGCTACGGGCCGCGCGTGGCACGCGAGCGGCTGCGCGTGGCACGTGCGCTGGAAGGACTGCCGCGGTTGCGCGCGGAGCTCGAGACGGCGCGGCTGTCGTACTCGGCGGTGCGCGAGGTCAGTCGCGTCGCGACCCCGGACAACGAGCAGCGATGGATCGCGAACGTCGCCGGCAAGTCGCTCCGCGAGATCGAAGAGTGCCTCGCGGGGCACAAGCCCGGCGACGATCCCGACGACGCGCCTGATCCCGACATCGCCACGCGCCCCATCACGTTCGAGCTCACGCCGCGCACGCTCGCGCTGCTCCGCGACGCGATGCGCCTGCTCGAGGACGAGGTCGGCCACCCGATGACCGACGACCAGCTGATCGCGACGCTGTGCGCGAGCGCCCTCCGCTACGGGAGCCGCGACGCCCCCGCAGGTCCCTCCGAAACCGAAACCGAAACCGAAACCGAAACCGAAACCGAAACCGAAACCGAAACCGAAA
>DATLEB010000246.1:0-5005 GCA_035525615.1 Kofleriaceae bacterium
AGGCTCAGGAACACCGACTGTCCGGCCCACATCAGGCGGGCGATGGCGGGCGCGGCGGCAACGAGCGCGGCGGCGAGCATGCCGAATGCGCCGACGACGGCGACGGCGCGCACGACGCCGACGAGGATGTTGGGGCGTGCCCGCGGCTCGGCGCTCACGCGCACCGTCGCTATGGCGCGGAACGGACCATCGCCGACGGTCTTGCGATGCGTGCGTACGACGAGCCCTGACGGCGCGGCGGCGACCAGGCCGCGCTCGGTTGGCGCGCTCGCGCTGGTTTCAGGCTCCACGCGGATAGGATGACGCAGATCGCGCCTGCGGTTCAGTCGCTGAGGCCGATGAGGCCCACGCCGGCGATGAGCGCGGCCTCGCAGAGCGCGGCGACGCGGTCGAGGAGGTCGCGGGTCGGGTCGGCGCGCTCGGCGAGGACCTTGTCGGCGAGCTCCATGCGCGTGGTGTAGTCGCGCGCGTTGATGTGGCGCTCGCGGATCACGCGCTCCCGATGGCTCGCCAGCCAGTGCTGGCGGAGGACGCGCACCTCGGCGGCGAGGGCTTCGACCTCGCGCATCGTGAGCTCGGGATCGTCGAATGCGCCGGCGCCGAGCTTCGTCCAGATAGGCGCGTGGACGCCGAGCTCCTCGGGCAGCTTCCAGAGGAGGTGCTCGTCGATCACCACGCGCTGAGTGACCGTTCCCGGCGACGGGGCGAGCACGAGGTCGAGCGGCATCGAACCGCTAGCCTAGCGCTCCTGACGCAATGGGGTCGAAAAGGGCAACGTTTGCCGCTTGTTGCGACCCAGGAGAGTGTCCCCCTATCCGCTCAGGAAGGCGGCCAGGATCGCGAAGAAGGCGGCCAGCGTCGCGATGGGGAGTGCGAGCGGAGGGAGGACGTCGGAGGTGGGGGCGGCGCGGGTCGGGAGCTTGGGCGAGGTCGTGATCGCGCGGAGCTCGACGACGGGGACCGAGGAGGGCGCGGGCGCGGGTGTGGTGGCGGCGCGAAGCGCTTGCTTGAGCTCGCGCGCGCTCCACCAGCGGCGCTCGATGTCGGCGTCGACGGCCTGGCGCACGATGGCGCGGAGCGACGGCTGGACGAGCTCGATCTGCTCGAGGAGCGACTGCGGGTCGCCGGTGTCGGGGACGATGCCGGTGAGCATGTGCAGGAGGAGGAGACCGACGTGGTACGTGTCGGTGCGGCGATCGACGTGGCCGCTGGTGCGCTGCTCGGGCGGCATCATCGAGACGGTGCCGAGCGTCGTGTTCGGCGCGGTCAGCGTGGGGCGTCCCCGGTCGGCGGCGACGCCGAGGTCAGCGATCGCGGCGCGATCGTCCCAGTCGACGAGGACGATGTCGGCCTTGAGGTCGCGGTGGATGAGGTTCTTGTCGTGCAGCGCCTGCACGCCGTCGAGCACGTCGCCGATGATGCGCAGCGTGCGCTCGAGCGGCAGCGTGCCGTGCTTGGTGATGAGCTGGCCCAGCGTCTTGCCGTGGACGTAGCGCATGACGAAGTAGTGGTCCTCGCCGTCGACGCCGACGTCGAGCGCCGGCACGACGAACGGCGAGTCGACCGACGCCAGCGCCAGCGCCTCGCGGCGGAAGCGCTCGCGATGCGCCTCGTCGAGGGCCAGGTTGCGGCGCAGCACCTTCACGGCGACATCGCGCTCAAGGACGAGATCGGTGGCGAGGTACACCTCGGCCATACCGCCCTCGCCGATCACGCGCTTCAGCTCGTAGCGCTCGTTCAACGTGCGGACGCGCGTGCGCGTGCGCAGCTCGACGATGTGCTCCTTCGCCATGCGCGTCGTGGGCTTGTTGGTGTGCTCCCACGCCTTGCGCGCGTTGGTCTGTCCCGGTGCCGGTGGCGGTCGCGCGACGATCAAGTCGCCGTCGCTCGTGCCGAGGCGAACCGCGTGACCGTCACCCTCCGGAACCACGTCGATCCGCCGGATCCGATCCATCGGCAGCGCCGCGAAGTCACCGTGGTGCACGACGTCGCCCCGGATCGCCAGGCGACCCGCGAGCCCACGACGACGCACCTTCCACTCGAACACCGCGAGCACGAGCGGCACGCCGAAGGCCTTGGCGAGATCGAACGCACCGCTGCTGCCGAGCGCCGCGGCCACGAGCGCGATCGCGACGGCCGCACCGGAGACGATCGCGACGACGGGAGCGATCGGGGAACCCGCCGGATCGGCCCGCCCCTGGAAGCGAAGCTCGACGGCGCCGTCACCGCGCTGGACGTCGACGCCCTCCGGCGCCGCGCGGACGATCTCTACTTCTTGTCCCAGACGCCGCCGTCGAGGTTCGCGACCATCTTGTCGAGCAAGCCGGCCTGCGGCTCGGGCTCGGGCAGGCTGCCGTAGATCGTCGCGATGTCGCGCTGAGGCGCGTCGTCACCCTCGGGCGTGGCGCCGTAGCGGCCGTACGGCTGCGACGGCTTGCGCAGCGAGACCATGCTGCCGCCTTGCACCGCCGGCGCGATGAAGCCCTTCTTCAGCGCGGTCCCGACGCGCGCCGGACAGCGACACGGGTTCATCGGATCGACGTGCTCGCAGCGCGGCGCGAGGTAGTCGCCCACCTTCTGGCGCGCGCGAGAGAGCCGCACCTTGTACGCGCTCACGGTCACGCCCAGCGCCTTCGCCGCATCCTCGTCGGGGAGCTTCATCACCTGCGCCGCCACGAACGCCGCGCGCTCGCCGGGCGAGAGGCAGTTCACGACGCTGGTCATGCAGCCCTGCTTCAGCTCCCACAGGAGGAAGTCGCGCTGCGGATCGGTCAGCGAACGCACGACGTCGGTGCGCGTCGCCTCGCTGCGCAGGGTGTCGTCGAGGATGTCGAAGTTGACCTCGGGCGTGCGCGGCAACCGCTTCTCGAGGACGTGGTTCGCGATGTGGAGCAACCACAGCTCGGCGCGCTCGTTCTCGGCCGGCAGGTCGTCGCCGCCCAGATACGCCCGGTGGAAGACTTCCTCGACCACCTTGGACGCGCGACTGTGGTCGAGCGTCATCCGGAAGCAGAAGTTGTAGACGCGGCGGAGGTGCTGTCCCATGACGGGCTTGAATCGCTCGCGTCGAGTCTTGGACAGCACGGCCGGCATGATATCACGGAGGCGTGCGGCGCCTTACGGTCCTCGTCGGTCTCTTCGGGTGCACCCTCGATGAAGGACGTCCGCCGCTGGCACGAATCGAGATCACGCCGCCCGCCATCGTCGAGAACGACGGGTTCCAGACCGCGGTGACCCTCGACGGCACGGCCTCGGCCGACCCGCTCGACGACCCCGACGGCTCGTCCCGACTCACGTTCGCGTGGCAGATCCTCGACGACGAATACCGGTTCGAGGGCAGCCGCGCCAACGCGCCCATGCCCATGGTGCTCCTGCGCGGCGATCGCCCCGCCACGATCGTGCTGACCGTCACCGACGGCGATGGCCAGGAAGCCACGGCCGTCGATCACGTGCAGCTGACGGTGCGCTGACAGCCGCGGATCGCGCTACTGGACGCGCACGTTCAGCGAGAACGGGCCGGCGACGCCGGGGTTGTACCCGTCGACGACGATGTAATACGTGCCCTGCGCCGTGGTCGTGAACGTGACGGTCTCGGGGCCGCTGATCGCGTCGGCGCCGTCGAGGCACGTCGGCGTCGCCGCGCACGGCTGCACCAGCTCGAGCGAGATGTCCCAGGTGGTGGTCGGCGTCGCCACCGCGGTGATGGTCACGCCCGCGTTCACGGTCACGGAGTAGATGGCGTCGGGCCCGTCGGGCAGGAACCCCGTGCACGCCGACGCGGGACGCACGTCGTCGACGTACCCGGTCGTGTCGCCGGTCACGGTGATGCCGCCCGCGACCATCGCGCCGGCGGTGACGTCCTGCGCCTGCGCGCAGGTGTCGGGCGCGGCGCCCGGCGGTGCGTCGGTGCCGGCGTCCACGGCGGCCGGGGGCGCGTCCACCGAGCCCGGCGGCGCGTCCGCGCTGGGCGCGTCGACCAGATCCTGCTTGGCGTCCGTGACGCGCGCGTCGACGTCGTCGCCATCCCCGCCACTCTGGCCCTGGGCGCAGGCGGCGAGCATGAGGAGCGATACGACGGTGACGCGGAAGAGCATCGTCGAAAGCTAGACCGCCCCTGCCTACCCCCGCAATCCGGGGCCGCTCACCAGGGATCGCCGAAAACCGCGGTCACTGGGGAGTACGGGTCGCAATCGGCGGCTCGACCAGCGCCGCAGCCGTCGCAGCCGTCGTAACCGGCCGATCCTGCTGGCGCTCCGCGACCTTGCCGTTGGTCGGCGCCTGGATGCTGGCCAGCTCGGCGCTGACTTCAGCCAGCAGATCGGCCTTTTCCCGGTACGGCATGAACCCGCTCTTGAACCCCGCGATGATGATCTCCTTGAGGGTCGAGAGCGGCCATCCGAAGGTCTTGTGGCACAGCCAGAGCTCCTTCGAGACCGTCGTGTCGGTGATGAGCCGGTTGTCGGTGTTGATGGTCACGCGCAGGCCGTAGTCGACGTAGAAGTCGACCGGATGCGTCTCGAGGCTGTTGGCGGCCTTGGTCTGCACGTTCGACGACGGGCACACCTCGAGCGGGATGCGGTGGTCGTTGACGTAGTTGAGGAGGTCGCCGTTCTCCACGAGGCGCGTGCCGTGGCCGATGCGGTGCGCGCCGCACTTGTGGAGCGCTTGATGGATCGAGTCGGGGCCGAACGACTCGCCGGCGTGCGCGGTGCACGAGATGTTGTTGTCGATGACGAGCTGGAAGGCCTGGCGGTGCACCTTGGCCGGGTTGCCGACCTCGGCGCCGGCGACGTCGAAGCCGACCACGCCGCGGTTCTTGAACGCGACGCACAGCTCGGCGATGCGGAGGCTCGACTCCGAGGACAGCGAACGGATCGCGCACAGGATCACGCCGTAGCGGATGCCGTACTGGCGCTTGGCGGCGCGCAGGCCGCGCATCACCGCCTCGACGACGACGGCGGGGCGCAGGCCCTCGCGCGTGTGGAGGAGCGGGGAGTAGCGCACC
>DATLEB010000247.1:0-16646 GCA_035525615.1 Kofleriaceae bacterium
GGCGGCTCGCTAAGACCCGCGACGCGCACGATTCCAGCGGCGACGCGCCGGGCGGTGCTCGCGCGCGATCATCACCGATGCCAGGTCCCGGGCTGCTCGATGTCGCGCTGGGTCGACGTGCACCACATCCGGCACTGGGAAGACGGCGGCGATCACGACCCGCGCAATCTGTTGACGACCTGCGAGCTGCATCACTCGCTGCATCACGACGGCGTGATCCGCATCGCTGGAGAACCGGGCGCGCTGATCGTCACGCACGCCGACGGCCGGCCCTACGGCGCGCCACCCTGCGTGGGCGCGACTTGATCGTCGCCACCCGCGTGGGTCGCGGCGCAGACGCGGCGAAACTCCGACGACCCACGTGAGTCGCGGCGCGGACGCGGCGCTAGTCCGACGATCCACGCGAGTCGCGGAGCAGACGTGGCGCGAGTCCGACGACGCACGTGAGCCGCAGCGCACATGGGCGACCACGTGATTCGCGCATGGAACCGAGCGCAACGGGACGTCGCCGTGATCCGCGCGCATGGAACCGAGCACAACGGGACGTCGCCGTGATTCGCGCGGAGGGGCCGAGCGCGACGGGACGTCGCCGTGATTCGCCCGGATGGGACCGAGCGCGACGGGACGTCGCCGCCCTTCGCGCGCAGCCCGTTCACCCGCCGATGCGAGGGCCGCTGCTGCCGTTGTTGCTGCCCCTGCCCCTGCCGCTGTTGCCGCCCCTGCCCCTGCCGCTGTTGCCGCCGCCGCCCCTGCCGCTGCCGCCCCTGCCCCTGCCGCTGTTGCCGCCGCTGCGCCTGCCGCCGCTGCGCGCGACCAGCGCCAGCACGAGGAGCGCGAGCCCCGCACCCACCGCCGGATTCCCGGCAGTCCCACAGCAGCCGCCGCCATCGTCGCCACCACCGCCAGTCCCGCCATCCCCGTCGCCACCGCCGCCGGTGCCGGCGTCGGGCAGTGGCGCGTCATCCGAGATCGTGACGGTCGCGCAGTGGTGATAGAAGCAGCCGCCCGGATTGTTCAGCGCGTGGTTCGACATGAACTGCGTCACCTGCAGGACGCAGTTCGTGCACGTCATCCCCGCCGGCAGCGGGACGTCGAACGTCATGTCGCGATTCCCGAACCCCGAGGTGTGCACGAGCTGGCCGTCGGCCAGGACCGGGAAGTCGGGGGTCGCGTCGATCGTCGTCGCGCCGCACGCGGTCGAGCCGGGCGTCACCGCCGGGTCGGCCGGTAGGCCCGCCATCGTCGGCGCCAGCGCGACGCGGAAGTGGCCGGGGTGGAAGATGGTCTCGCGGATCGAGATGGTCAGCGTCGAGCCGGTGCGCACCGTCGTCACGACACCGCTCGGCGTCGAGTCGTCGGGCACGCCGGCGCGATCCGTCAGGCCGCACGGCGCGCTCTTCTGCGGCGAGCCGAACTCGTCCTGCTGCGTCGCGCTCCCCGGCGCGTTGAGGACGAAGTGCGCGTGCGCGACGGTCGGCACCCCTGCAATCAACAGCACGATCGAACGGCGGATCATGCCGCGGAGCGTACTCTCACAGTGCGAAGACCGCAGCGACAACCGCGCTCAGCTGCACCGCCGCGTGCACGGCGCGCGACGCGGTCTTGACGGCCCCGAGCTCGGGCGACGCACCGAGCCCGCGCAGCAAGGCCGCGCGCTCGAGCTTCTCGATCTGCCCGATCGCCGCCACCACGTGCGGCTGGAACGCGCGGCGCACCGGGTCGTGCGTCGCCGAGCGGCCGAGCGCGCGCGTCGCGTGCCCCAGGTCCACGACGACCGCGCCCGCCGCCGCGGTCATGCTCGCGGCGTCGATCGTGGAGAGGGCCCGCTGCACGTGGTCGCCGACGATGGCGAGCGTGCCCGAGATGATGCGGTGCTCGCGACTGAACGAGAACGGGCCCGCGATCCGGCGACTCGCCACGCCGATCGCCTGCCACCGCCAGCGGCCGGCGAGCCCGGGCGCCGTCGCGATGCCCTCGAGCGCGTCGGAGAGCGCGCCGACACCGTCGTGCTCGACGGCGAGCCGGTTGGCGAGCTCCTGTGCGTGCCCGAGCGCGATGCGCGCGTCGGGAGCGAACTTCTCGACGGGCGGCACCACCGGCCGCGCGGGCGAGGTCACCGACAGGATGTGCTCGATACGCTCGGCGACGTGCTCGGCGGCGGCCCGGGCGGCGGCCGCATCGGGACGGTCGAGCATGATGAGACCTTCGCGCGCAGCGTCGTCGACGCCCGCGACGAGGTCCCCGAGGAGACAGCGATATCGATCCATGACGCTTCCTGCCGTGTTGAGCACGTGACGTGCCGCGGCCGCGCCGAGTCGATTCACGTAGTTGGCGAGCGCGATTGTCCAGCGCCTTGCCAAATTGACTAGGCAGTTCAGCTACCCTGACCGCGTGCTGGACGCGGACTCGGCCCGCTGGCTGCTGGTCGTTCACGGCATCGTCGCCGCGGCGGCGGTGGCGGCGACCACGCACTGGTGCGTGTGGCTGTGGCCCTACATCCGCGGCAGCTACAAGCGCGTGCCAGCGACCCGGCGCTTCGGGATCATCGCGATGTCGCTGTACCTGGCGGCGGCGATCGGCGGGATGCTGCTGTACCCGACGTACAAGGGGCGCGTGAAGCTCGAGTTCCTGACCAGCTCGCGCGCGGTGCTCGACGACGCATCGCTGCGAATCCACGCGGCAGAGGAAGTGCGCGCGCGGGCGGCCGGCGTGCCACCGCAGGCGCTCGAGCCGGCGGCCGTGCTGCGCGCCTCGCGCGACGCGCCCGAGCACGCCGAGAAGATCGCGCGCTGGTTCGACGTCAAGGAGCACTGGGTCGCGCTGGGCCTCTTGCTCGGGCTCGGCACGATGGCGGCGCTGCTCGCGTGGGATCCGCGCCGCGACGGACGCGCGCCGCTTCCGTTCGTCGTGCTCGGCGCGCTCTCGACGTGCGCGGTGACGTGGCTGGCGGCGATCATCGGGCTCGTGACGACCGCGACGCGATCCTTCTAGAACAAATGCGCCCCACCGACCGTTTTCTCCACGTGCATCGCCTCCATGGGCATCGCCTCCTCTCGCTCGTCGCCCTCGCTGCCTGCGGCGGCGCCTCCGCGTCGAAGCCGGCCGCCGACGTGGCGCCACTCGCGCGCCCGCAGCCGCCGGGACGTGTGCCGTGCTTCAACGATCGCACCGCGCCGCTCGAAGCCGTCGCCATGTACAAGGAGCTCGAGAAGTACGCGATGAGCTGGATGATGTCCGACGACGAGAAGCCGCCGCCCGCGACCTACGGAAGCTGCACCATCGCCGACAGCAAGATCACCGCCGCCGACGGCACGCCCGTCGCCGAGCTCTCGTGCGGCGTGCGCATCCTCGTCCCTGGCATCAGGGACGACCTCGGCTTCGAGCTCGGCACCGGCGCGCGCGGCCAGGACGTGCTCGACCGCGTGCCGGGCCATCCGCCGCTGACGTGCTGGGCCAACGGCCCGACGCAGTCACGCTGCCGCTTCGATCGCGCCGACGACACGGACACCGACACGAGCTCGTACGTCGTCGACGGCTCGTTCCCCGGCGACGCGCTCACCGGCGCCGACGCGGTCGCGTTCTTCGCACCGCGCGAGCTGGTCGAGCTCGACGTCAGCATCTGGTGCCACTGAGCACCTGCGCCGCGCCCAGCACTACCACGTGAACGCGATCGTCGACGTCACGAGCAGCGACGTGTCGCGCACGGGAGAGCGCGGCACCACGGGGCCGGCGACGCATTCGGGGCCGCGGCAGATGACGGTGTTCATCGGGTCTTCCCGGCCGGACGCCGTCAGCTGCCAGCCGAGCTGCCAGCCGACGCGCGCGAGGCCGAGCGGTTGCTCGAGGCGGTGGTCGAGGTTCAACCCGAAGCCGAGGACGCCGAAGGAGCGGCCGGCGTCGACGGAGACCTCGCGCATCGGCTCGCCGAACTGCGGCTTGTACCAGTGGTGGAACTGCCGCGCGAGCCCGGCCTCGCCGTAGAGGGCGAGCATCGAGTTGGGCCCGAGCGAGTGCGAGCCGAGGCGCACCAGATCGGCGCGCACGTTGGCGGACAGGCGATGGAAGTTGCCGTAGGCCATCGACGACGGACCGGTCTCGCTCAGCTCGGCGAAGACGTAGCCCGCCTCGAGCGTGAAGCGACCGATGCGCGGGCCGACGGAGATGGCCCCGCCGAGCGCGGTGTAGGTCTTGTCGTCGTTGATGATCCAGCCGACCGCGCTGCCGACCCGTAGGTTGGGCCCGACGGTCTCGTGCGGTTCGTACGGATCCTCGATCCACCTCTTCGGTGGTGGCTGTGCTTCGTCGGCCACGGCCGACGCCGGAAGTGTGAATCCAAGGCACACGAGACCCAGCCCCAGCCCCCATCGCAGTCGTGGGATCACGGTCATGGACGGCCCTCCTCGACGAGCGAGGACGGAATTGCACGAATCAGGCCGCGGCGAGCGCCGCGCGCATCACGTCCACGGGCGCCGGTCGACCGGTCCACAACGTGAAGGCGCGCGCACCCTGATGCAAGAGCATCGCCTTGCCGTCCGTGGTCACGAGACCGCGCTCCGCGGCGCGGCGCAGCAACTCGGTCTGGCGGTGATAGACGAGCGTGGCGACCGCGGCGCTCGACCCGAGCCGTTCGAGCGGGACGCTGTCGGCGAGCGCGACGTCGCTCGCGCCGTCGAGGCCCGCGCTCGTGCAGTCGACGAGCAGCGAGGCCGTCGTCAGCAGATCGCCGAGCTCGCTCCACGCCGCGGCGCTGCACCACGTGACCGCGTCGGGACGGCGCGCGACGACGGTGACGTCGGCGCCGGCGTCGGACAAACCCGCGGCCACCGCGCGCGCCGCGCCGCCGCCGCCGAGGAGGACGGCGCGACCCCGCGCCGCGATCTTCGCGTCCGCGAGCGCGTCGACGAAGCCGCCGGCGTCGGTGTTGTGCCCGACGATCTCGGCCCCGTCGAACACGAGGCAGTTCACCGCGCCGCACCGCGCGGCCAGCGGATCGACGCGCGTGCACGCGGCGAGCGCGCCTTCCTTGTGCGGGATCGTGACGCTGGCGCCGAGCGCGCCGGTCGCCGCGAGCGCGCGCACGACCGTCGCCAGCTCGGCCGGCGGCACCGGGAGCGCCACGAACACCGCGTCGACGCCCGTGGCGGCGAACGCCGCGTTGTGCAGCGCCGGGCTCTTCGAGTGCGCGACCGGCCAGCCGAGCACCGCGGCGATCCGCGTCGACGAGGTCACCACGCGCGCCCCCCCGGTCATTTCCACAGCCCGAAGGTGAGCCAGCGGCGGAGCTGCGCGACGTCCGCGGGGCTCAGGACGCCCGCGATCCGCCCGACGATCAGGTACGCGACCAGGTAGATCGCCCCCAGCGTGCCGAGCCGAGCCGCCGTGCTCATGTGCAGCTGCGGGCGCAGGAACCACAGCCCGAGCCCGAGCACGCCGGTCACCGCCAGCCCGCGCAGGTAGAACCGCCAGGGCAGCGCGATGCGCGCGCCGCCGCCCATCGCGTTACCGATGCGATCGAGCGTGACGAGCCACGCCGGCACGTTGGCGATCACGGTCGCGATCGCCGCGCCGTAGGCACCGAAGACCAGCACGCACGGCACCGTCAAGAGCAGGTTCGTGCCGAGGATCAACATGCTCGTCTTGACCAGCACCGGCGTCTGGTTGGTCGCCTGCAACATCGGGCCGTACGCCGCCACGCGATGGAGCAGCACCACCGTGAAGATCTGGAACGGCACGGTCGCGCCCGCCGCGTGTTTCTCGCTGGCGAGGAGCAACACGACCTCCGGTCCCGTGACGATCAGCAACACCGCCAGCGGCAGCACGATCGCGATCGTCTTCTCGACGTTCGAGTACCAGAGCCGGCGCAGCTCGACGACGTCGCCCTGGGCGAAGAGACGCACGTAGCGCACCTGCATCACCGCGCCGATCGCGTACGGGATCATCGTGACCAGCGGGATCTCGAGCGCCGCCGCCGTGTAGTGCGAGAACGCCTCGCCGCCGAGCATGAGCTTGACGGTGTACTTGTCGACCTGCGGGTTCAGCTTGCCGACCGTCGCCGCGAGCCCGGCCGGGATCGCCCACAGCATGATCGTCTTCATCGCGCGCTTGTCGAACCACTTCTCGTCGGGCGGCAGCGGATACAGCTTCCACACGATCGCGAGGTGCGCCGCGAGCCGCGAGAGGCCGAGCACCGCCATCGCGATCGGGATGACGGTGATCGACACCGGGAAGATCAACGGCGCCACGGCCGCGCCGGTGCGCAGCACCGCGAACCCGAAGAACAAGGCCGACGCCGTGCCCGCGTAGCCGTGCGCGATGAGCTGGTTCACGGCCGGCTGCGTCGGGAGCTCGATGAGGATGACGAGCGCGAGCCACGGGATCGCCGCGACCAGATCGACCTCGGCGTCGGACATCGCCACGGCGGCGATGGCGCCGAGGAGGGTCACCGGAAGGGCGGCGCCGAGGAGCAACGCCGACACCTGCCGCACGATGGCGGCGGCGCGCTCGGGAGTCTTGCCGATGAAGTAGAAGACGGCGTCGGGGAGGCCGAGCGAGCCGAGCGCGATCGCGGTCTCGTAGACCAGGAGGATCGCGGCGACGTAGCGGAACTCGATCTCGGAGTAGCTGTGCAGCGCGATGACGTACGTGACCAGGAGCAGCATCCCGGCCAGCGAGCGCGCGGCGACGTACACCGCCGCGTCCTTCGCGTCCTTCTTGCGCTGCGTCGCGACGTCGGTCACCGCGCTCATGGTACCAGGGCCTCGTCGACGAGCGCGCGGGCCAGCGCCGCGACCGAGAGCGGCGAGCTGCCCTCGGCCTTGTTGTTGACGATGACGTAGACCGGCACGCCGGTGGCGAGCGCGCGCTTGATCAGCTCGACCAGCGCGCCGCGGGTGACGCGGTCGGGCTCGACCAGGCGGTTGAAGGGTTCGTACGCGGCGCGGGCGCCGTCGTAGTCACGGTGATGGGCGAGGAGCCAGCGCGCCGCGAACACCGGAGCACCGGTGTCGCCGAGCAAGCTGGCCTGCGCCTCGACGGGAGGTAGGCCGGGCATCGATGCGAAGCACGGTGCGACGCCGGTCGCGCGCAGACAACCTGCCAGATCGGGCGTGATGAGCTCGGGTGTTCGAATTTCGACGGCGTAGCGCGGGCCCTTCGGGAGGTCGCGCAGGAAGCGATACATGCGCTCGGCGAAGCGACGCGCGGCGGACTTCTCCTTCGTGCCCGATCCGGCGAGGACCTCGGCCGGCGCCGGCGACATCTGGAACAAGAGGACGCCGGCCTTGTCGCGGAGCCCGTCGACGAACGGCGCGACGACCTGATCGCGCGCCCACGCGACGTCGAGATACAGCGCGTTGGTCTGCCCGCGCTGCGCGCCGTAGCGCGCGTGCATGGGATACCGCGCCAGCGTGAGCGCCTCGTGCGCCTTCACGAGGAAGCGGAAGTGCGCCGGCACCGAGGCCGCGTAGTCGGCCATGACCTCGACGGAGACGGGATTGTAGAAGGTGCGATCGAGCCCGACCGTCGCGAACAGCGGGTGCGCCGCGTACGCCGGCAAGCCGCGGCGCGCGAGCTGCTGCTCGCTGTGCGTGTCGCCGTAGACGATGCCGGACCAGCCCGGGAACGACCACGACGAGGTGCCGAGGTACACGTTCGGCGGCATGCGCGCGGCGACGGCGCGGAGCTCGTCGTCGACGGACGCGGCGTGGACGGCGCCCTTCGGCTCGTTCCGGTCGCCGGGCGCGAACGGATGCGGCGCGAACAGGTCGCCCTGGCTCATCGCCACGTCACCGGGCGCGGTGGAGCACGACGATGTGCTCGCGCTTGGGACGATCGCCGAAGAGGTGCCGCTCGGGGCCGAGCTTCGGCCGCTCCTGCCACGCCCACGCCACGACCTCGACGCGATCGTCGAGAACGCTGCGCAGATCCTCGTCGGCGAAGCAGGCCCTGCCCGCGATCGAGTCGCCGACCACGAGCGCCGCCAGCCCACCCGGCGCCAGCGCCCCGACGAGCGCGCTCACCGCGTCGCCCAGCCCGGAGCGCCACGCCGTCGTCGCCGCCGCGCTGTTGGCGAGGAACGAGCGGCGCGGGCCGAGCTCGCCCTTCTCGAACGCGCGGTGGCGGATGCCGAGGAAGTCGAAGCGCAGGCGGTGCTGCTCGGCGTAGTCGTACGTGCCGGCGTACGGCGGCGACGTGACGATGCCCGTCGCCGGTGGGATCTTCAGCGTGTCGAGCTCGCGCGCGTCGGCCTCGAACACCTGCGGCATCGGCCCGGGGCCGCGCGACAGATCCTCGAGGCCAGCCACGATCATCTCGACGCGATCGCCGAACAGCCGCGCCGCGGCGCCGCGCGCGACCGCGCGCTCGACCCACGTGGGGTCGGTGTCGCTGCGCCGGTGCGAGACCTTGTAGAGGACCCCCGAGAGCGCCATCCACAGCACCTCGGCGATCTCGGCGTCGGCGGCGGCGACCTCGTCGATCGCGCCGGCGATCGACTCGAGCTCGCGGCGGACGTGCGGCGAGAACCACTTGCCGATGCGGCGCTGGCGCGCGTTGGGATCGAAGCCTTGCGGCGAGCGCACGGTGGGCAGCGGCGCACCCGAGCGGCGCGCCTCGCGGCCGGCCAGCATGACGTCGCCGGCGATCCGCCGCCCGAGCTCGCGCGCCAGCTTGCGGCGCGGCACCGGCGCGGTCCACGTCTTCACGCGCGCGAGACGCACGGCGAGCGGATTCAGATCCACGCCGAACGCCGCCACGCCTGCGGCGCGTGCCTCGACGAGCACCGTGCCGGAACCGCAGAACGGATCGAGCAACGCCGCCCCGCGCGCCGCGCCGTCCATGACGATCGCGACCAGCCGGCCCGCGGTCGCCGGATGAAGGCGCGCTGGATAGGGATGCACGGGATGGGTGAGGCTCTCGGCGGTGACGTCGTCGCGGCCGGCCTCGAGCAACGCGTCCTCGAGCGCCGGCCCCATGCGGCGGTCGCCGCCCCATCCGCTCGCGCCCGCGGCCGACGGCATCGAGAACGAGCGACGCTGACCCCGCGGCGCATCACGCCGGCCGCCACGCTGCGGCGGACCCCGTCGCGCGTCACCCTGCGGCGGACGCGGTCTACGCTTCGTGGGCGCCGGCATGGTGCCGCACGCTACCACGCGGGTGGCCGCTAGCCTCGCGGCAGCGGGCTCATCATCTGGACGAACGCCTCGGGCTCCGCGACGCCCTCCCGATCCATCCAGCGGCGCGCCTCGTCGAGCTCGACGCTACCGCCGCGCAGCGTGCCGAGCCGCCAGCGCGCGACCGCCAGGTGCACGCCGAGCCCCGCCGCCGCCGCGGCGCCGATGGTCTGGCGCAGCGCGGTCTCGGCGCCCTCGGTGTCGCCGGTCGCGAGCAGGCGTCCGCCGCGCAGCTGCGCCGCGATCACCGCGCTCACCGGCGTGTCGCACTTGAGGAGCGCTCGCTCGGCGCGCTGCGCTTCTGCCATCTCGCCGGCCGCGATCGCGGCCGCGCCGCGCAAGCCGTGGAAGTCGATCGCGATCGACTGGATGCGCAGGAGGTGGTTGCTGGCGACGTCGTCGGCGACGCCTTCGATGCGCAGGTACGCGTCGTCGCCCTTGCCCTCGTAGAGATCGAGGAGCGTGTCGCACACGAGGTCGTAGTAGTGGTGCAGGTGGTAACGGTCGCGCGGGCCACGCGGCGAGCGCGCGCGGTCGGCGTGTGCGCGCGCCTCGGCGCGCCGGCCACGCGCCAGCCAGCTCACGTTGCCGCGCCACCCGCGCATCGCGCGCTGCACGTAAGCGTCGCCGCGCTCCTCGGCGTCCTCGAGCACGCGATCGTGCAGCTCGGTCATCGCGCGCAGCTCGCCGAGGTTCCACAGGACCGTCACGAGGAAGAACGTGGCGACGTCGATCTGCCAGCGCATCTCGGCGGGATCGGTCGCCATCGCGTCGAGCGCACGCGTGAGCCGGTCGCGCGCCTCGCCGTAGTGGCCCATCAGGTACGCGCCGATGCCCGAACATCCGTCGAAGAGGCCCATGCGCGCGCGGTCGCCGACGCGCTCGGCGATGACGCGCGTCGTGGCGACGGCGGCGTCGAAGCGCGCCTGCGCCGGGGTTCCCGGGATCGCCTGGTAGCCGACCTCGAGCGCGAGCGCGGACGCGAGTCGCCGCGGCTCGCCGGCGTCGAGGGCATCGCGCAGGTACTTGGCCTGCAGGACGCGGCCGAGCATCGGATCGACCAGCGTGAACCCGCTCGACAGCGACCACAGGACGTCGAGGCGATCGAGCGCCGCCGGATCGATGGCGGCTTCGTCGCGCAGCGTGTGCTCGAGCCCGCGCATGCGGATGCGCAGGCGCTGGTAGAGGAAGCTCGCGAGCGTGCCGCGCCACGTCGTCGGCACGCTCACGCCCACCGCGGCGAGCAGCTTCATGCCGCCGTCGAACCCGGCCGCCGACTCGCCGGCGCGCAGCAGCTGCTCGACGCGCCGGCGCTCGAGCGTGAAGCGCTCTCGGCCGGTCGCCAGCGCGGCCGCCTTCTCGAACGCCGCCGCGGCCTCGCTCAAGCGTCCGCTCGCCGTCAGCACCTCGGCGAGCTGGGTGACGAGCGTCCGCCGCTCGTCATCGGCGATCGTGCCGCGCAGCGCGAGCTCGTAGAGCGCCGCGGCGCGGTGAAGCGCGAGCCGCTGATGCGCTTCCCCCGCCGCCGTCGCCGCGCGCCGCGCCGCCCGCTGGATCTCGCCGGCCGCGAGCCAGTGCTGGATCGCGACCTCGGGATCGACGGCGCCGTCGTTGTCGAGCGCGTTCGCGAGCTGCGCGTGGAGCGCGCGCCGCTCCTCGTCGCCCATGTCGGCGATCACCGCCTCGCGGATCCGATCGTGATAGGGCTCGACCAGCAGCTCGGGCGAGCCGTGACATCGCACCAGACGTTCGCCCTCGAGCGCGGCCAGCGCCAGCTCGTCGGTCTGATCGCCGAGCACCGCGGCGAGCAGGCTCGCGCGCATCGGCCGCGCCGCCAGCGCCGTCGCCTGCAGGAGCGCACGCGCCTGGCCGCCGAGCCGCGACACACGCGCGCGCACCACGTCCTCGAGGCTCGCCGCCCCGCCGCCGATGCCCTGCGCCACGGCGAGCTCGCCGAGGAGCAAGGGCGATCCTCCCACCGCGCTGATCGGCACCTCGCCGCTGCCGCCGAGCGCGCTCCACAGCTGATTCGCATCGAGCACGGGCAGCTCGCCGACGACCAACCGCGTCACCTCGCGCTCGCCGCGCGCGAGCCGCGCGTACCACGCGTCGAGCACGTCGTTCTCGACCGGGCGATGCACCGTGATGACCATGGCCCGCGGCGCACCCGGGCCTGTGACCAGGTCGGCGAGCGCGTGCACGCCGTCGAGATCACCCCACTGCAGATCGTCGACGACGATCACCACCGGCTGCGCCAGCGACACCGCGGCGAGCAGCTCGCGCAGCTGGTTCAGGCCGCGGCGCCGCACGTCGACGGGATCGAGCAGCACCAGCTTGCCCGGCGTGATCGGCATCCCGGGCACGCGCTTCATGACGGGGAAGAGGCGCACCAGCGCCGACGCGTCGCGGGGCAGGAGCGACGCGCGTTCGAGATCGAGCTGTGTCACGAGGTGCGCCGTGAGCGCGTCGATGACCTCGTCGAGCACCTTGAACGGTACGGTCTCGCGCTCGTAGCAGGTGCCTGTCAGCGTCACCGCCGCGCCCGACGAGCCGACCTCGTCGAGGAACGCGCGCACGAGCGCGCTCTTGCCCATCCCCGACGGACCCGTGAGCGACACCACCACCGGACCGACGCGGCTCGCCGCGAAGGCGTGCCGCAGGACCGACAGCTCGCTGGTGCGCCCGACGAACGGCGGCGGCCTGGACGCCGCGCGCAGCCGCTCCGTCGACGCCGACGCCGAGCGCCCCAGCGCGTTCAGCACCGCCGCACCGGTCGGCCGCTCGCGCGGGTCGCGCGCCAGCAGCTGCCGGCACAGCAGCTCGAGATCACGCGGCACGCCGCTCGCGAACTGGCTGGGCGGTGGCGGCGTCTCGCGCTGCTTCGCGACCAGCACCTGCATCGGCGGTCCGAAGAACGGTCGCACGCCGGCGAGCACCTCGTAGAGCATGATGCCGACCGCGTACCAGTCGCTGGCCTCGGTCAGCGGCATGTCCGCGGCCTGCTCGGGCGACATGTACATCGGCGTGCCGACCGCGGCGTTCTCGTGCGTGCGATCGAGCTTGAACGCCGCCAGCTCGGCGACGAGGCCGAAGTCGAGGATGACGACGCGCCCGTTCTTGTCGACGAGGATGTTGGAGGGCTTGATGTCGCGATGGAGCTTGCCCGTGGCGTGTAACGCGTGCAGCCCGTCGGCGAGCTGCCCGAACGCCGAGCGCAGCCGCGTCTCGTCGAGCCGCCCCGGCACCGCCACGCGATCCGACGGCACCGCGGCGCGCGGCCGGGTCAGCTCGTCGTCCTCGGGCTCGATGTCGACCGGCCGCACCCAGCGGTGGAACGGCACGCCCTCGACCAGCTCCATCGTGAACATCCACGAGTCGCCGGCGGTGTAAAGCTCGTGCAGCCGCACGACGTTGGGATGGACGATGTCGGCGAGCAGCCGGAACTCACGCTTGAAGCGATAGAGCTCGCGCCCGTTGGCCGACTCGAGCACCTTGAGCGCGACCTCGTGCCCGCGCGCGCGATCGAGCACGCGATGCACGCTCCCCATCGCGCCACTTCCGAGTAGCGCCCGGACGTCGAATCGATCCGCAAGGGCATCGATCGCTCCCGAGCTCCCCACGTCCGTACGGTAGCGCACCTCCTCGGATGAAGCAGGCACTCCCGGGCGTTGTCGGAGGTGATGAGCCTCCTCCGCGTGCGCGACCTCCCCTCCGATGCGGCCGCCTCGCTGTCGCGGTTCGTGACCACCCTCGACGAGCGGCTCCCCGGCCAGGTCGAGGCGGTGTGGGTCGAAGGATCCCTCGTCCTCGGCGACTACCACCCCGGGCTGAGTGACATCGACGTCGTGGTGGTGACCCGCCAGCCGCAGGCGCCACACCTGCGCGTGCGCGCGCCATGGCCACTTTCGATCACGTGGACCACGCGTGGCGCCCTCGCGACCCTCCACCCGATCACCGCCGCCACGCTCCACCGCGCCGGGCTCGCCATCCGTGGAGAGTCACCGCGCGCCCTCGTGCACGACGTCCCGCGCGTCGAGCTGATCGCGTACCTGCGCGCCAACCTCGCGACCTACTGGGAGCCGTGGCGCGAGCGCGCGCGGCGCAACCCGCTGTTCCGGCTGTCGTGCCTGCACGGCGAGCGCGTGCAGTGGGGCGCGTTCGGCGTGCCGCGCCAGTACGTCACCGCCGTCGACGGCACGATCGTGTCGAAGACCGCGGCCGCGCGCCGGATGCGCGACGTCGTCGATCCGCGTCATCACCGCATCCTCGACGAGGTCCTGCGGCTGCGCACCGGCGCGGGTCGCCGCCGCTACCGCTCGCCGTGGGCGCGGTCGGCCGACATGCTCGCGCTCCTCGACGACACCCTCCGCGTGACGCGCTCCGCGCTCGGTGTAGGTGTCAGTGAGCCTGGCGCGATCCGGCAAGGTTTGGTCACGCTGCCCGCGACAACTCGCTGATACTGGTGGAGGTCAGCTCCGGCACAGGGGTTGAACCAATCGGGGGGCATGAGGGCCAACGCATATCTTTTGACCATCGTGATGAGTGGAGCCGCGGCGTGCGGCGCCAGCTCCGACTGGTTTCCGTCGGACGTCGACCAGGACGCGACGCTCGCCGCGGCCGGGGATGCCGCCGCCACCAAGGTGTGCGACGCGTTCGAGGACTACCTCCTCGATCAGTATCGTGGATCCTTGCTCGTGCGCGTGGCGTGCACCGCGCTCGGCGTGCAGAACAGCGAGACCGCCGCCGCGTGCGGCGACTTCGTCGACGACTGCATCAACAACCCGCCCAGTGAAGTGACGTCGACCGTGGCGTCGATCGTCGCCAGCGCCGGGTGCAGCTCGATCGCCGACTACGAGTCGACCGGCTGCTCGAAGACCATCTCCGATCTGCGCGCGTGCCTCGACGCCGTCGAGCGCGAGGTCACCGAGCTCGAGTACACGATCACGTGCGCGCTCGCGGGGCAGCCGCTGCCGCCGGGCTCGCTGACCATCGATCAGCCCGCCGAGTGCGCTTCGATCGAGAACGCCTGTCCGCTGCCGGGCTAAGGCTGGGCGAGAGCCCGCGGAGAGTGCTAAGCATCGGGCGATGCCCATGCCACTCGAGATCGTCGGCCTCGGCAAGGCCGAGGTGCGGTTCGTCTGGGACGAGGGAGTGGAGGACACGTGGACGGCGCGGACGCTGCGCCAGCGCTGCACGTGTGCGTACTGCCAGTCGGAGGCGACCGGCGAGCGCATCCTCGATCCCGAGAGCGTGCCCGCGGACATCACCGTCACGAGCATGAGCCTGGTCGGCAACTACGGCGTGTCGATCGCGTTCTCCGACAAGCACTCGACCGGCATCTATCGCTTCCGCGAGCTGCACGCGTCGCACCCGAATCGCGGCGGAGCGCGCGCGTGAGCGCCGATCTCGCGACGCTCGGCCGCGTGTTCGGTGCCCGCAAGAGCGTGCGCCAGTTCCTGCCCACGCCGGTGCCGCGCGAGCGTCTGGCGTCGGTGTTCGCGGCCGCGCAGTACGCGCCGTCGTGGTGCAACACGCAGCCGTGGCGCGTCGTCGTCACCGAGCCGCCCAAGACCGACGTGGTGCGCGACGCGCTGCTCGCCGCCGCCAAGGGCGGGCTACCGTCGCCCGACGTCGCCTTCCCGCTCGACTACCCCGAGCCGTACCTGTCGCACCGCCGGGCGTGCGGATTCGCACTGTACGGCGCGATGGGCATCGCGCGCGACGACAAGGCGCGCCGCTACGACGCGTGGCTGCGCAACTACCAGATCTTCGACGCGCCGCACCTCGCCGTCGTCGCCGTCGACAAGCGGCTCGGCCCGTACGCGCTCATCGACATCGGCGTGTGGCTCGGGCAGTTCCTGGGCGCCGTCACCGCCGAGGGGCTGGCCGCCTGCTCGATGGCGTCGATCGCCGCGTATCCCAAGCCGCTGCGCGCGCACCTGGGGTTCACCGACGAGCTCGACATCCTGTTCGGCATCGCGCTCGGGTTCGAGGACGAGGCGTCGCCGACCAACCAGTTCCGCACCGCCCGCGCCCCCGTCGACGCCAACGTCACATTTCTCTCGTAGGCGTGGTGGTAAGCTGCGCTCCGTATGGTGCGCCTCCTACTCGCCCTGTCGTTGCTCGCCGTCTGTGCACTCCCCGCCGCCGCGCAGCCCGACGCGCTGCAGCGCGCGCAGACGCTGTTCGATGACGCGCAGCGCGACATCGCCGCCGGCAACTACGACGGCGCCGCCGACAAGTTCAAGTCGGCCTACGAGGCGCGCGAGCTGCCCGACCTGCTCTACAACGTCGGCACCGCGTATTACTTGAAGGGCAAGAAGCTGTCGGACGTCGCCGCGTACGAGAAGGCGGTCGAGTACTACAAGAAGTACCTCGTCGCCGTCCCCAAGGCGCAGGACAAGGCCGAGGTCGACAAGGCGATCGCGATCATCGAGAAGGAGATCGGTCGCATGAAGACGGCGACGCCCGAGACCTCGGGGACGCCGTCGGAGGACGTGCAGAAGCTCGAGCAGAAGACGCGCTCGCTGGTCGTGATCGAGACCGAGCCGCAGGGCGCCAACATCTACCTCGACGACAAGAAGAACGGCGTGTTCGCGCAGACGCCGTGGTCGGGCTCGCTCGACGGCACGCACAAGATCCTCATCG
Organism: Kofleriaceae bacterium; assembly: GCA_035525615.1. GTDB lineage: Bacteria > Myxococcota_A > Polyangia > Haliangiales > Haliangiaceae > UBA2376. The sequence continues at coordinate 15,819 of DATLEB010000247.1, forward strand.
AGAAGCGCGGGCACAAGTCGAAGGACTCGACGCTGTCGCCGGATCCCAACCGCCTCGTCATCCTGCAGGTCGTCCTCTCCGAGGAGGATTACCTCGGGTGGCTCGAGATCCGCAGCAACGTGCCGGGCGCCAGCATCTTCCTCGACGACAAGACCGCGGGTGCGATCGGCAAGACGCCGTTCTCCGGCAACCTGAAGCCGGGCAAGCACGTCGTGTGGATCTCGGCCGACGGCTACGACGAGACCGAGCACAACGTGGAGATCATCGCGGGCGAGACCCACGAGATCAACGCATCGCTCTCCGGCACGCCGGTCGGATATCTCGACATCCGCGGCTCGGGGCTCGACAACGCGCGCGTCTACGTCGACCGCGACCTCGTGTGCGAGCGCGCGCCGTGCCGGAAGCCGGTGAAGGAAGGCACGCACACGATCTCGATCACGCGCGACGGCTACAAGACGTACCGCACGCGCATCGACGTCGCGTCCAGGACCGAGCTGTCGATCAAGCCGAACCTGCGCAAGAAGCCGTCGCGCGTCGACGCGGTGGTCGCCTACGTGTTCGCCGCGGCGATCGCCGGCGGCGCGACATATGCGTACATCTACTCGGGCGATCTCGCGATGGGCGACAAGAACTTCGACCAGAAGGACAATATCAAGTACGGCGCGTACGGCGGCTGGGGCCTGGCCGGCGTCGTCGGGCTCTCGGCCGTCTACTACACCTTCCGCGACAAGGGCCCGCCCTCGACGGGTTCGATCGACGTGCGCGCCGTGGCGCTCGAGCCGACGGTCGGCCCGGGCTACGGCGGCGTCAGCCTCGGCGGCCGCTTCT
>DATLEB010000264.1:0-31138 GCA_035525615.1 Kofleriaceae bacterium
TCCGATCGCGGCCGGCTGCAGGGTTGGCGTTTCTGTTGTGCTGGCATCACCTGGGGAGACAAGCCGACGTGGCGACGGCGCCGATCTCGAAAATCGCGTGAGCACTTCAACGTGCCTTGGGGGTTCAACTCCCTCTCTCCCCGCGACTGAATGGAAGGAGCCCGGCTGGTCGAGGACCGCGAGTGCTAACCGCGTGCACGTGAAATCCGTGTCGAGGGTTCGAATCCCTCTCCTTCCTCTGCAACGTCTACCTCCGCAACTTCTTCAGGAGAATCCCACCATGGAACGGAAGCTCGTCTCGATCCAGCGTGTCGATGCGCTCGAGCCCATCGTCGGCGCGGATAACATCGTCAAGGCTCGGATCATGGGATGGGATGTGGTGGTCAAGAAGCACGAGTTCACGCCCGGCTCGCCGTGCGTGTTCTTCGAGATCGACAGCGTCCTGCCCGATGGAAAGCCGTGGGCGGAGTTCATGCGGCCGCGCGGCTTCCGCGTGAAGACCGCGCGGCTGCGTGGAGTCCTGTCGCAGGGGCTCGCGCTGCCGGTCGACATCCTCCCCGAGGGGGCGGACGTGCCGGAGCTCGGCGCCGACGTGAGCGACGTGCTCGGCGTCGTGAAGTACGAGCCGGTGATCCCCGACACGCGAGAGATCGCGGGCGGCTTCCCGGGTCAGATTCCCAAGACCGACGAGCTTCGACTGCAGTCGGCGCTCGGCGTGCTCGACGAGATGCGCGGCCGTGACTTCTACGTCACGACCAAGCTCGACGGAACGAGCGCGACGTACTTCCGCCCGCCGGATGCCCGTGACGGGGAACTGGTGGCGTGCTCCCGTAACTGGGCGCTCGTGCGCGGACCCAATCCGGTGTGGCGGATGGCCGACAAGTACGACCTCGCGCGCGTGATCCCGCCGGGATTCGCGATCCAGGGCGAGCTCTGCGGTCCGGGGATCCAGAAGAACCGGCTCGCGCTCGACGAGCTCGACCTGTTCGTGTTCAGCGTGCACGACACGCGCGCGGGAAAGTTCCTCGACCACGCCGAGATGATCGCGTTCTGTGCGGAGCGGAAGCTGCGCACGGTGCCGGTCGAGGAGGTCGTCGAGGGCGACGCCGCCGCGGAGTTCCCGCACTCGCTCGAGCTGTGGCTCGAACGGGCCAAGGGGCTCTACGCCGGCACGAAGAACCGCAAGGAAGGCATCGTGGTGCGCCCGCTCCGCGATGCTCGGTCGGAGACGCTCGGTGGACGCCTGAGCTGGAAGGTCATCAACAACGACTTCCTGCTCAAGGACGAAGATTAAACGAGAGGAACCAGCTCGCAAGGGTTGGGCCGCGAGGAGCGGTCCTCTCGTCTTTCATGGGGTGGCCTAACAGAAAGGCGCGCGGTCCGGAACCGTGAGATTGCAGGTGCAAGTCCTGTCCCCGTGACGATGGAGCTGTAGTTCAACAGCAGAATGCTGGTCTGACGTACCAGCGACGAAGGTGCGACTCCTTCCAGCTCCACGGGTACAGGACGTGGGGTTCTCTACGGGGTGTATTTCAACAGAAGATTGCTCGCTTCGGGAGCGAGTGGCTGGGGGTGCAAGTCCCTCCACCCCGACGACTGCGTTTCGAATGGGGCCGTAGTTCAGCGGGAGAATGCTGGCTCGGCATGTCGGCGACGAGGGTTCGAATCCCTCCGGCTCCACGACTCTCTGATCGCGCTCGCGCGACCAGATCATCCGTCCGCTTTGCGGACACGTCGTTCATCGCTTCCCATGGCCTCGGGTACGTCTGGTGACGTTGGGTGACTGTCTATCACCTTCAGGCGGGTTCGATTCCCGTCGAGGCCGCGACTGAATTCTGGGCCTGTCTTCTAGCGGAAGGATGCTGTCCTCGCACGGCGGCGACAGGGGTTCGAATCCCCTCTGGTCCACTCACGTGACGACGCGCTCGTGGCCGAAAAGTCAGGCCTCTGATTGCAACCCAGATACATGCCGGTGCGAGTCCGGCCGAGCGCTCCATCGCGGCCAACGGTCTGGTGACCTGGCGGTTCCCACAAAGCTGCCGTGGAGAGTTCGATCCTCTCGACCGCGACGACAACAGCACGAGCCTCCGTGCACGGATGCGACCCGGGTGTCCGAAGCCTGGTGAAGTGGTTCGATTCCACTCGGTGGCACTGACTCACGCAACGCCCATCTGGTGATCCAGGTCGGACATTCGCGCCCGGTAAGCGCGAGAGGAGGGTTCGAATCCCTCGATGGGCTCCAGCTCACCGCATCGATCTCGAAATCTTCGCCCGCGTAGTCCAGTGGTCAAGACACCGGCTTTTCACCCCGGTTCATGAGGGTTCGATTCCCTTCGCGGGTACCGCACGAATCACAAGGAGCATCACGTCATGACCGACGCACAGCAGAAGCGAGACCTCGTCCTGCCGCCGGGCGGCTACGCCTACATGCAGGACGTCACCAAGGGCGTCGTGAAGACGTACACGGGACCGACCGTCATCAACCCGACCGCCCAGGAGCGGCCGGTGGTGTACGACGCGGTCACGGGGACGTTCCGGAACGCCACGTCCCTCGAGGACGCGATGCGCATCGCGCCGGTCGCGGCCGAGGGCTTCTACGTCATCCTCCGCAACCCGGCCCGTGCCAACAAGCATCCGGAAGAGGCCAGCGCGCAGCCGGCCGCGGAGCTCGAGATCGGTCGCACGATCATCGTGCCCGGTCCGGCGACGTTCGCGCTGTGGCCGGGACAGTCGGCCGCAGTGGTCGAAGGTCACCACCTGCGCTCGAACCAGTACCTGCTCGTCCGCATCTACAACGAGGACGAGGCGCGCAAGAACTGGAGCCAGGCGGTCGTGAAGCCGGCCGTGGCCGAGGGCGAAGCTCCGGTCGCGCAGCCGTCCAAGGCGCCGCCGCCCGACCTCACCGTCGGCAAGCAGCTCATCATCCGCGGAACGGAGGTCTCCTTCTACATCCCGCCGACCGGCGTCGAGGTCGTCGCCGACGGCGACGGCAAGTACGCGCGCGAGGCGCTCACCCTCGAGCGGCTCGAGTACGCCATCCTCGTCGACGAGAACGGCAAGAAGCGCTACGAGGTCGGCCCGCAGGTCGTCTTCCCGCTGCCGACGGAGCGATTCGTCGAGGCGCGTGACGACGGCGGACGTCCGTCGAAGAAGTTCCGCGCCGTCGAGCTCAACGAGATCCAGGGGCTGCACATCAAGGTCATCGCCGACTACACGGAGGGCGGCCGCACGCACAAGGCGGGCGACGAGCTCTTCATCACCGGCAAGGACACGGCCATCTACTTCCCGCGCGAGGAGCACTCGGCGATCAAGTACGACGGCAAGGCCAAGCACTTCGCGACGGCGATCCCGGCCGGCGAGGCGCGCTACGTCATGGACCGGCTGACCGGTGCGATTCGCACCGTTCGCGGCCCCGCGATGTTGCTGCCCGACCCGCGCACCGAGGTCATCGTGCGCCGCGTCCTCACCGACCGCGAGTGCCAGCTCTGGTACCCGGGCAACAGCGAGGCGCTCGAGTACAACCAGGGTATCCGCGCGCTGCTCGGCAACGTGCCGACCACGCGTCATGGCGTCCTCTCCGAGGGCGACGTGGAGCGCGGCGGCCGTGGTCGTCGTGGTGGTCACGGTCAGGGCGGTCAGCACGCGGTCGCGGGCGCCGGTCAGGCCGTGTCGGCGATGGCGATGGAGTCGAGCCGCGTGAGCGGCGACCAGGCGCTGGTCGCCGACGAGTTCTCGCGCGCGTCGACGTACACGCAGCCGCGCACGATCACGCTCGACTCGAAGTACCAGGGTGCCCCGCAGATCGCGCCGTGGACCGGCTACGCCGTGCTCGTCACGTCGAAGACCGGCAAGCGCCGCGTCGAGCGTGGTCCGGCGACGGTGCTGCTCGACTACGACGAGACCCTCGAGGTCCTGGCGCTGTCGATGGGCACGCCCAAGTGGGACGCCAAGACGGTCGAGACGCCGTACCTGCGCGTGGAGAACAACCGCGTCAGCGACGTGATCCAGGCGGAGACGCAGGATCACGTGCCGGTGGAGATCCGCGTCGCGTATCGCGTCGACTTCGAGGGCGAGGCCATGCGCTGGTTCGCCGTGGCCGACTACGTGAAGCTGCTCTGCGATCACGTGCGCTCGCTGGTCAAGGGCCAGGTGTGGCGTCACAAGGTCGAGGAGCTGCACGCGACGGCGACCGACAAGGTGCGGGACTTCGTGCTCGGCGCCCCGGTCGACGGCAAGCGTCCGGGGCTGGCGTTCGGGGAGAACGGCATGCGCGTGGTCGACGTCGAGGTGCTCGGCGTGGTCGTCCGCGACGAGGCGATCCGCACGCTGCTCGACCAGGCGCAGCGCGAGGTCGTCAAGTCGAGCATCGATCTGTCGAACCAGGCGCGTGGCCTCGAGGCGACGCGTCAGCGCGAGCGCATGAGCCGCGACGAGCTCGAGATCAAGGCGCAGACCAAGAAGCGCCAGGACGAGCTGGTGCGCGAGCTCGCGGCGAGCGAGCTGGCGACGCTCCTGGCGCGGATCGGCAACGCGATGAAGGAGCAGGCCGACAAGCAGAAGCTGGTCGAGGCCGAGCAGGCGGTCGAGGAGCTCAAGTTCGGCACCCGTCTCGAGCGCGTGAAGCGCGAGCGGGAGCAGGAGCTGGTGATCCAGGCCCGCGAGCAGGAGAAGCAGATCGAGCTCCTGCGCGCTCAGGCCGAGGCCGCGGTGCAGCGCTTCGGCGCGGTGTCGGGCAACTTCAGCGAGGCGCTGCTCGCCCTGTCGCGCAACGACACGCTGGTCAAGGTCGCGCAGGCGTGGGACGTCCAGCGGATCGTCGCCGGCGAGTCGCTCGGCGACACGCTCCAGCGGCTGTTCCACGACACGCCCCTGAAGGCGCTCGTCGAGCAGCTGGTCCCGAAGAACGGTGAGCGCAAGACCACCGTGACGCCGCCGGTCTCGTAGGAACCGATCTCGGGTCGCGCTCAGATCCCGTGGCGGACGGGGGCGGCGTGGCGTACGGGCACACCGCGCGTCAGGACGTTGGGATCGCGGTAATCGTGGGCGATGGGGCCACCTCCGCGGACGATCGCGTCGAGGCTGTATCGTCCCGCGCCCGAGGACGCGAGCATCAGGAGGCCACCCATGATGCAGAGGTTCTTCGTGGCCTGGACCATCTGCGTCTTCGCGGCGGCGCCCTCGAGCGCCCAGAACGGGTGCATGTAGTAGGTCGTCAGGACGAGAAACGCGAAGGCGCCGAGCGCGCCGATGCGCGTCATGAAGCCGAACGCGATCGACAGACCGCACAGGAGCTCGACCAGACCGGCGAGGTAAACCAGCGTGCCCGGCTCCGGCACGTTCATCGATTGCATGTACCCGACCGCGCCGGCCGGGTCGGTCAGCTTGGCGTATCCGCTGATGAGGAAGATGGCAGAGAGCGCGATGCGCGCGACGAGCGCGGTTAGGTGTCGCGCCGTGACCGCGCTATCGGTCACGACGGGCTGACCGAACAGGAAGCGGCTGATGGGGCTGGATGTGCGGGTGGTCGCGATTGCCATGAGTCACCTCATGGCGGGACACAGCAAGGTCCGGGCCACCAGCGTCGTGCTCCGCTCTTTCAGTCGCCGCGCAGTCGCGCGTTCGCGATGGGCGTGGGGTCGAAGCCGGTGTCGCGCCGGATGGCATCGAGCATCTCCTGCATCGACGCCGGTCGATTCTTGTGGGCGCGGTAGAAGGCGCCGATGATCTGATCGAGGCGGTCGGCGCCGACCGCGGCGGCGACGTCCTTGTAGAAGAACGCGCCCTGCATGTAGGGCAGGTTGGTGAAGAGGTTGTCCTTGATGATGTCGATCCGGTTGCAGCCGCGCGGCCACGCCGGGGCGCCGCCGGTGGCGATCGCGTCGTCGAGCTCGGCCTGGTAGTCGGCCCAGATCTCGGCTTCCTTCGCCGGGCCGGCGACGGCGCCGAGCGCGCGCGCCGCGAGGTAGCTGGTCGTGCCCTCGGAGAGGACGAAGTCCTCCCAGCAGCGGAGTCGCACGCCGTCGCCGAACCAGCCGTGCGCGGCCTCGTGTGCGTGCGTGACCTCGTCGCTCATGGCGTCCTTCGCGACGTGCCAGTACGGGTGGTGCTCCATGCCGCCGTAGAGGCCTTCGCCCCAGACCACGGAGACGGACGCGACCTCGCGGCCGAACGCGTACGGGCCGAGCGTCTGCTCGTACCAGTCGAAGACGTCGCGCAAGTGGCGGGTGCCGGCGCGCGCTGCGGTCTCGCCGCGCGGCAGCCAGTAGACGGCGACGCGCGTGCCGGCGGTGGTGGTGCCGAGCGTCGCGCGCGTGTATTTCCCGACCGCCCACGCCAGCATGTAGGGCGGCGCGTCGCTCTCGATCGCGTCGGGATACACGGCGGTGGAGCCTGCGGGGACGCCGTCGATGTCGAGCTCGAAGCGCGTGCCGTCGGCGGGCTGCGAGTGGCAGGGGAAGAGGTTGCCGCAGAAGTACGGCCAGATGACGGTCGAGCCGCCGGGGAGGAGGCCGTCGGCCTGCGCGTGCTCGGCGAAGCCGTAGCTGACGACGAGCGGACCGCGCACCCACGTGACGCGCAGCGTGCCGTCGATGATCGCGTGGCGGCGGCGGCCGCGATCGTCGCGGACATCGGTGACGGTGAGCCCGCCGACCTCGAGCGCGACGTTGCCGTACCTCTCGAGGTCGATGGTGGCGACCGCGGTGTGCGTGGCCAGGTCCACGTCGAGGCGGGTCGAGGCCACGTTCGCGGCGCTGGCGGCGTCCCCCTTGCCGTCGAGCCAGTCGCCGCTGTCGGCGGGCTCGTCGGCGTAGTCGTCCTCGGCGGCGCAGGCGGCGACGAGGCCGGTCCCGGCGAGCAGCAACCCGAGCAGCCAGCGCGAGGTCATCGCGCGTGGGTACAGCAAGGGCAGGGCCAGGGAACAGGCCTGGGGGGTCGCGCACTTGCGCGGGGAAGACTCGACCCTGGCTACGAGAGGCGTCAGCCCGACGCGCCGCGACTCACAATTGTTTAGACTCCGCCGATGGACCGCGTCGAACGAGCGCTGGGGCTGTCAGCGGAGCTGGCGGATGGCGAGCGCCTGCCCGCGCGACCGGCGGCGGCGCGACGCGCGGTGGCGATCGGCGACCCCCAGGCGCACGCCCACAAGCTGTTCGCCGTGCTCGATCACCACGGGTTGCTCGGAGACGACGGCCGGCTGCGCGACGACGTGCAGCTGGTGTCGATCGGCGATCATTTCGACTTCGGGACGCGCGCGCAGGGCACGACCGCGGCCGCGCGCGTCGACGGCGCCCGCTTCCTGCGCTGGCTGTGCGCGCACCCGGTGGCGCAGACCACGGTGCTGGTCGGCAACCACGACACCGCGCGCGTGATGGAGCTGGCGACGGTGACCGACGCGCGCTTCGACGCGGCGGCGGCGCTGGCCGGCGAGCTCATCGCGCTCGAGGAGACCGCGCCCGACGAGGCGCGCGCCCGCACGCGCGACGAATACATGGTGGCGTTCCCGGAGGTGCCGGCGCTCGGCGTCGTGCACCGCGACTTCTCGGCGTTCACCGAGGCGCAGCGCGCGCTGGTGCAGCGCGAGCTCATGAGCGGGCGGTTGCGGCTGGCCGCGTCGGGGCGCGCGGCGAGCGGGAACGAGGTGCTGCTCACGCACGCGGGCGTGACGGCGCGCGAGCTGGCGCTGCTCGGCGTGCCCGAGGAGCGGGCTGCGTCGTTCCTGTCGGCCGCGCTCGCCGCGAAGCTCGCGGCGGCCGTCGACGACGTGCGCGCGCGATGGAGCGCCGGCGAGAACGTGGCGATGTCACTCGAGCCGCTCCACGTCGCGGGCGCGACCGCCGCCGACGGGCTCGACGGACTGCCCGAGGGCGGCGGCATGCTCTATCACCGACCCGCGGATCCCGACCGGCCCGGCGCCGATCGCACGTGGGAGAACGAGGTCACGCGCCCGCGCCGCTACCACCCGCGTACGTTGCCGGCGGGGCTGGTCCAGGTCGCCGGGCACACCGGGCATCCCAAGTGTGTGGCCGAGCTGATTCGCTGGCGTGATCCGGCGATGGAGGAGACGCTGTCCGGACGCCGGACACTCCGCGTGAGCGGCGATGTGGTGGAGTACTCGCTGGGGATCCACGCGCCGCATGACGGCGACGCGGTGCTCTACATGATCGATCCGTCGTTCCACCGTGCGGCCGATCCGGCCGCGGTCGAGCTGTTCGAGCTCGCGCCCGACAGCGTCGTCTAGCTCATCGCGGGTTGGCGGCGACGGCGCGCTGCCACGCGGGACGCGACGCGAGGCGATCGAAGTACGCGGCGGTGGCCGGGAACGTCTCGAGCGGGAACTTGTCGCGCTTGAGCATGGCGGGGATGAAGCCGCAGTCGGCGACGGTGAACTCGTCGCCGAGGATCCACGTGCGATTGCTGATGTGGCGCTCGAACGCCGACAGGAGCGTGCCCAGCGTCTCGAGGTCGCGCGCCGCGGCGGCGCGCGCGATGCGAATGGCCTGGAAATCGAGCCAGCGGTCGACCTCGGCCTGATCGAAGCGGTCTGCGGGCCAGAGCGTGCCGGCCCCGTAGGTGCGCACGACGTGCCGCAGGATGGCGCCGACCTCGACCACCACGCGATCCCCGTCGACGAGCTCGGGGCCCGGGATGCCATAGCGCATCGAGAACGTGCCGTCGGGAACCGTCTCGACCCGGTACGGGACGCCCATCTCCTCGAGCGCGAAGAGGATGCGCGGCGTGTTCACGCAGCCGCCGGTCGAGCGCAGATAGACCATCCGCGCACCATACCGGATCTCCGGTATGGTCAGAGGACCATGCAGATCGAGATCCGCTACTGCCAGGCTTGAAGCTACCGACCACGGGCCGTCCGTGCGGCGGCCATGATCAAGAACGTCCTCGGCGTGGAGACGACGCTGACGCCGGGCGGGCGCGGTGAGTACACGGTGTGGGTCGATGGGGCGAAGGTCGCCGACAAGGCCGGCGGCGATTTCCCCACCGAGCGCGAGGTCGTGGCGGCCGTGCAGGCTGCGGTCCCGCGACCTTCCTCGACCTGACGATCAGTGGAGCTCGCCCCGGCGCGAATGCCGGATCCAGTACACGACCATGCTGGCGATGGCGAAGACCACGGCCAGCACGACGAGGGCCGTCCGCGACGCCCCCATCGAGCCGGATGCATCGCCGGTGAATCCAAGCGCGCCGAAGACCCCAGCCATCGCGAGCAACATGATGGACAGACCGAACATGGATCACCTCCTCCGTGAGACCTACGCGCGGAAGAGGTGCAATCTACGCGCCGCCGGACCGAGCGCTGACGCTCGATCGCGACGCTAACGATCGCGCACGGAGTACTCGAGCTTCCAGCGGCCCGCGCCGTCGCGCGCCTGGCACCACAGCTCGAGGGTGCCGACCTCGGTGACGTGCGCGGTGAGCGCGACCGGCACCACGTCGCCAGCCTTGCGTTCACCCGACACCTCGACCTCCTGCTCGACGGGCGCGAGCTCGACCAGCTCGGCGGCGTCGGGGTCGACCATCGCGCCGGCCTCGTCATCCTTGCGGCTCGACGACGCGAAGAAGCGGAAGGTCGACGGCTCGCCCACGACGAGGCCGAGCTCGTCGTCGGGCAACTCGGCGCTCGCGCCTTCTTCCATGCCGAACGGCGCGACGCACAGCGCCTTCACCGGCGGCGGGAAGCCGGGGATCGCCGGCATCGACGACTCGATGCCGATGTAATACGCGCGCGCGGTGCCGCCGCGGATGCGGATGCCCTTGCCGCGGCGTACCTGGCCGTAATACGCGGCGCCGAGGGCGACGGCGCGATCGAGATCGGTGCCTTCGAGCTCGCGCGGCGCGCGGCCGTACCAGTCGGTGACGACCTCGAGGATGCGGTGGCGGATCGCGGCGGCCTTCATCACGCCGCCGTTCCACAGCACGGCGGTCGGCGCGCTGTCGTGACGCTCGAGGAACTCGGCGAGGTGGCGCGTCACCGCCGGATCGGCGGCGTAGTGCAAGCCGAGCTCGCGCAGACCGGCGGCGCGGCGCTTCGCGGGGCGATCCTCGGCGGCGCACACCGGGAAGAAGCCGTCGACGAGGAGCTGGCGCGCGTCGCTCTTCTTCAGATCGACGCGCAGCGTGCCGCCGATCAGCTTGGAGCCGCGACCGAGCAACGCCACCGGGACCGACTCGGGCGCGTCGTCGGCCAGGAGCGCCTCCTTGGCGCGACGGCACGCGTGCACGAGGCCGCGCTTCTGCAGCGCGTCGAGGGTCTTGCCCTGCTCGGTGAGCGTGCGCTCGGCGATCGCCGCGAGCCCGAGATCCATGTTGTCGCCGCCGAGGAGGATGTGATCGCCGACGGCGACGCGCTCCATGGCGAGGTTGCCGGCGCCGTCGTCCTTCACCTCGATGAGCGAGAAGTCGGTGGTGCCGCCGCCGACGTCGCATACGAGCACGACATCGCCGGGGACGAGCTTCGTGCGCCACGTATCGCCGGCCGCGGCGAGCCACGCGTAAAACGCGGCCTGCGGCTCCTCGAGGAGCGTCACGCGCTCGAGCCCGGCCTGGCGTGCGGCGGCGACGGTGAGCTCGCGCGCCGCCGCGTCGAACGACGCCGGCACCGTGATGAGCACGTCCTGCTCGGCGAGCGTGGCGTCGGCGTGCTCGGCATCCCACGACGCGCGCAGGTGCGCGAGGTACCGCGCCGACGCCTCGACCGGCGACACGCGCTCGCCGTCGACCTCGCGATCGGCGCCGCGCCACGGGAGGATCGGCGCGCCGCGATCGACGTGGCTCGACGAGAGCCACGACTTCGCGCTCGACACGAGGCGATGCGGCAGCTCGGCGCCGCGCGACTGCGCGAACGCGCCGACCACCGACGGTGCCGGCCCGGTCCATGGCAACCCCATCTGCTCGGGCGCGACCTCGTGCGAGGCCGGTAGCAGCAAGCTCGACGGCATCGTCGAGCGCGCCGCGACTTCACCCGGGCCGACGACCTGCGTGATCGCGACGTGCTCGGGCCGCGGCGCGTCCAGCGTCGTGTCGACGGCGGCGACCGCGCAGTTGGTGGTCCCGAGATCGATCCCGACGACGAAACGCGTGGTCGCGCTCACGAGACTTCCACTTCCGCGGGCGCGACGATCGCGCGATCGACGCCGTCGGCGAGCGCCGGCAGCTGCGTCTTGGTCGCGCGCCAGCCGTGATGGCGCAGCGTGCCGGCGAACGGCGCGTCGCCGCGCGCCTCGCCGATGAGCCGGACCTCGCCCGGATCGAAGCCCTTGGGCACGGACACCTTCGCGTCCTCTTCGCCCGGCATCACGGCCTCGAGCGTGAAGCACTGCTCGAGCACCTTCTTGCAGCCGCGGTGAACGTCGCGCGCGGCCGCGCCGATGTCGGCGTCGCCGTACGTGTCGAGCGGCTCGCGCAGGAAGTCGACCAGCCGGCCCTCGCGCTGCAGGAGCGCGAGCAGCGCGAGGGCGCCGTCGCGCTGCGCGGTGCCGTCGGGCTTCTTCGGAGGCGCGGGCTCCACCTTCTTCTCCGCCTTCGGCTCGGGCTTCGCTTCGGCTTTCTTCTCGGGCTTCGGCTCGGGCGCCTTGGCCGGCGCCGGCAGGAGCGCCTTGATGGCCTCCTCGGGCAGGTACTCCGCCGCGTCGGGGTGCAGCTTCTTGCCGAAAAGGAGGCGGAAGAACGAGGAGAAGGCGAGGCCAATGCGGTGCATGGAGTGGGCTCGGGCCTGGGTAAACCGCGATCGTCCCCGAGTCAAGCCTCGGAAATCCATGCCTCCTGCGACGCGCGCCTCAAGGACGTCGCAGGCTTGCGTGTGGCCTGCCCCTTGCTGAACGATCGGCGAATGAGGAACTGGCCTACCTTTGTCCTGCTCGTCCTCGCCTCCGCTGTGCTCTCCGGCTGCAGCATCTACTGGGGTGACGACGGCGACGACGACTGCTGGAGCAATGACCCCATCTCGCAGGTCGGCCTGCGCAACCCGGACAACGGGGCGTGCGAGTTTCTGGGCGGTGGCGGCGGCGGCTGTGGCTGGGACGTGCCCGCCGGCGCCGAGGCGGACGGTGCGCCGGCGCCGCTGCCCGACTGGGGCCAGTGCCCGAGTGAATGCGAGTCCCTCACCGAGAACCAGTGCGTCGCGGCCGATCGATGTCGCGCGATCTACACCGAGACGCCGTGCCCGCCCGACACCGTCTGTGATGCGCCGCCGCAAGCCTTCTACGGTTGCTGGAGCATCGCGCCGTCGGGGCCCGCCGCCGAGCGCGTCGCGTGCGAGAGCCTCGACGCGTACGAGTGCTCGCGCCACAACGACTGCTCCGGCATCTACGTCGACGGCTTCTGGGCCGCCGAGGCGCCGCCGCTTCGCTTCCTCTCGTGCGCGACCGAGCAGCAGCAGGGTTGCTACGGCGACAGCGATTGTCCGTCGGGATGGAACTGCACGTCGGACACCGACTGCCTGCCGCCGCCGGGATGCGATCCGATGACGGGCGACTGCCCGCCGGTCTGCTACGGCGTGTGCGAGCCGCCCGCCGGCAGCTGCGCCGCGATCGACTGCGCGCCGGGCTGGCACTGCGAGGAGACGTGCTTCCCGTGCGACTCGCAGGACATGGAGTCGTGCGATCCGATCTGCCGCGGCGAGTGCGTGCCCGATCAGAACATGTGTCCGCTCGAGTGCCCCGCCGACACCACGTGCGTCGAGGTCTGCATGGGCGGTAGCGGCGGCGGCGGTGGTGGCGGCAACGGCGCCGATGCGCCGCAGCCGGTGTGTCAGTGGCAGTGCGTGCCGACCGGTGGAACCTGCGCGGCGACGACGTGCCCGATGGGCCAGACCTGCGAGGTGCAGTGCAACGCCGCGGGCGTGTGCCAGCCGGTGTGCGTCCCCGAGACCGGCGGCGCGTGCGCGGCGGTCGATTGCGGCCCCGGCTACCACTGCGAAGAGAGCTGTGCGAACGGCGCGTGCAGCGCGACGTGCACCGCGAACCAGGATCCCGGCGCGTGCACGGGCACCGTGGTCTGCGACTCGCTGCCGCCTACCTGCCCGATGGGCACGGTGGCAGGCATTCGCAACGGCTGCTGGACCGGCTACTGCATCCCGGAATCGGCCTGCGCGTTCATGACCCCCAACCCGTAGCTCGCGCCGCGATACACTAGATATGCGTGCCTGAGACGGATACCCCCGAGGCGCAGCTGGTCGGGAACGACCTGTCGCTCGGCGATGGGGACGGGGCCGACGACGCCGCGGCCGACGGCACGTCCGAGGAGACGCGCGAGTCGCACACGCAGGCGGCGGCGCCCGCGGCGCGCGCGCGGCGGAAGAGCGAGGCGGCGGTGCGCGTGCCGACCCTGCCGTCGGCGGCGCTCTCGACGGCGGAGGTGCCCGTCGAGCCGGTGCACAGCCAGCCGACGCAGCAGCTGCCGGCGACGCGCGGCCTGCCGCCGTCGGCGGACGGCGACACGCGGCTCTCGACGGCGACCACGCCGCTCGAGGCGATGCGCGCCGAGGAGGTCGAGCGCACGCGCGCGTTCTCGAAGCTCGCCATCGCGATCGGCGTGTTCGCGATGGTCGCGGTGTCGCTCGCTCACGGGCATCCGCTGGCCAAGGCGCTGTTCGCGGCGTCGGTGTCCGTGATGATCGCGGCGGTCAGCTGGATGCTGGTCAAGATGCGCGACTCCAGCTGGTTCACCCCCAGTCGCGTGATCCTCCCCGGCATGACCGGGTTCCTCGCCGTGCTGGGCGGCGTCCTCTACTGGGGCGTCGCGTCGCCGGCGTCGGCGGTGATGCTGTTCGGGATCTACTTCTTCGCGCTCGGCCAGGATCTGCGCGCGACGCTGTGGATGATCTCGATCGGCGTGATCGGGCACCTCGTGCTCGCGATCCTGGTCATGACCGGGACCATGCCCGACATCGGCGTCATCAAGACCACGCAGATGCCGATGCGCGAGCAGATCATCAGCCAGATCACGGTGCAGCTGCTCTACGCGTCGGCGCTGTTCTTCGGGCGGCGCAGCCGGCGCGCGACGATCGAGGCCATCGAGCGGCTCGACCGCGCGGTGCGCGCCATCTCGATGCGCGAGGCGCTGCTCGCCGAGGTCCGGCAGGAGCTCGATCGCGCGCTCAAGGTCGGCGGCCCCGGCCGCTACACCGAGCAGGAGGTCGGCAGCTACCGGCTCGGCAACCTCATCGGGCGCGGCGGTATGGGCGAGGTGTACGAGGCGAAGAGCGTGCACGACGGCAGCGAGGCCGCGGTCAAGCTGCTTCATCCCAGCACGCTCGCCGATCCACAGGCGGTCGCGCGCTTCCTGCGCGAGGCCGAGGTCGCGGCGCGCCTCGTCAGCGACAACCTGTGCGGCGTGCACGAGGTCGGCATGACCGCGGGCGAGATCCCGTTCATCGCGATGGAGCGGTTGCGCGGCTTCGATCTCGCGCACCACCTGCGGCGATCGCGGCGGCTGTCGCTGACGCAGACGGTGAGCCTGATCAAGCAGATCGGGGCCGGGCTCGCGGTCGCGCACCGCACCGGCGTCGTGCATCGCGACATCAAGCCGCACAACCTGTTCCTCAGCGAGCGCGACGGACGCTTCCAGTGGAAGCTGCTCGACTTCGGGGTGTCGAAGATGGCGGGCGGCGGCGGCACGCTCACGGCCGGTCACGTGGTCGGCACGCCGGGCTACATGTCGCCCGAGCAGGCGCGCGGCGAGGACGTCGATCTACGCACCGACGTCTATGCGCTGACGACGATCGCGTATCGCTGCCTCACCGGGCACCCCGCGTTCACCGGCAAGGACGTCCCGACCACGCTCTACGACGTGGTCTACAAGATGCCGACCCGGCCCTCGATGCTGACGGAGCTGCCCGAGGACGTCGACCGCGTGCTCGCGGTCGGCATGGCCAAGGATCGCGCCGACCGCTTCGGGACGCCGGCCGAGCTCGCGGCCGCGATGACCCTCGCCGCCGAGGGTCAGCTCGACGGCGGGACGCGGGCGCGCGCCGATGCGCTGGTCGCGCGCCACGCGTGGGGACAGCGCCTCTAGCCGAGGCCAGCGGCGCTGCGCGACTCGATCACATGTGCAGGCGGGCGTGGGCGATGACGCCGACGTCGATCTCGTCGGCCTTCAGGTCGCCGAGGTCGAGCGACGCGCCGAGGTCCATCGTGTTCGACGGCGAGAAGAACGCGCCGAGGGACAGCGGGATGAAGTCGGCGAAGATGACGCCGGACTCGGCGTCCGAGATCTCGATGACCGCCAGGTTCGTGTTCGCGAAGGCGTAGATCTGCGGGCTGGCCTGAAAGGCGAAGCCGACCGGCACCTGGAGGAAGATCGGGCTGAAGTCCACGCCGGGCGCGACCTCGATGGGATCGAGCGTCACGACCAGCTGGTTGCCGGGCGAGACGATCGCCATCTGATCGTTCAGGCGGAAGCGAACGCGGGCGCCGGCGCCGAGCGGGTCGAGCCCCTCGAACAGCAGGTTGTAGCCGAGCGTGGCCTGGGCGGCGACGCCGAGGTTGCCCTCCATGATGTTGAACGCGCCCTCCACATGGAGGTCGCCCTTGGCCTCGAACTCCTTGAGCGACAGCGCATAGCCGGCGTTCACTTCGATCTTGTCGGACACACCGTACGCGGCGCCGACGTCGAGTCCCATGGTCGTGGGATCGAAGCCCAGGAACAGATCACCTCCGACGGTGAGCTGGCTCATGGGCGTCGTCATGGGACGCATGATGATTTCCTGCGGCTGGTTGACGTCAGCGACCGCGACGGAGGCGCTGGCGGCAACGGCAAACAACGTGGAGCTGATGATCAAGCTCTTCTTCTGCATGTCTTCCTTTTCGAGCTGGCAGGCCTCACCCGTTGGGACGGCGATCGATGAGGTCCCCAGGCCAACCCTGTGGGCAGTGTACGTACAAGGACCGCGTTCGACGTAACCCGCCGGCAACTTTTCCGACATCGAACGTGTAAAACCTCACACCATGCGCAAGTACTTCGTGCTCGCCGCGGCCGCGCTCGGCTGTGGTGGACGTGCGACACCCCCTGTCGCGCCCGCAGCCGCCGACGAACCGAAGCTCGACGTCCCCGTGCCGTGGATCGACAGCGAGGGGTTCTATCCGCGCGGCGTGTCACCGACGGCTGCGCCCCTTGCGGCGGCGCTCGAGAATCCGCGGGCGCAGACCATCGCGATCCGCGGTGCGACGATCCTCACGGCGACCGGCAAGACCATCGAGCGCGGCGTGATCGTGCTCGAGCGCGGCACGATCACGCAGGTCGGCGGACCGGGGACGGAGGTGCCGTTCGGTGCGCGCGTGGTCGACGGGACGGGGAAGTTCGTGACGCCGGGGATCATCGACGCGCACTCGCACATCGGCGTGTACGCGTCGCCCGACAGCCGCGCGCACGCGGACGGCAACGAGTCGGTGGCGCCGGTGACCGCGCAGGCGCGCGCCGAGTACGGCTACTGGCCGCAGGATCCGCAGATCGAGCGCGCGGCCGCGGGCGGCGTCACGGCGGCGCTGATCCTGCCCGGCTCGGCGAACCTCGTCGGCGGGCGCGGCTTCACGGTGGCGATGCGTGCGCGCACGACGGCGCGCGAGGCCGCGTTCCCGGGGGCGCCGCCGACGATCAAGATGGCGTGCGGTGAGAACCCCAAGCGCAACTACGGCGAGAAGGGCGGGCCGGCGACTCGCATGGGCGAGTACGCGGCGTTCCGCGCCGCGTTTCTCGAGGCGGCGGCGTACTCGGCGAAGCGATCGTCGTACACGAGCGCACGCGCGCAGTGGGAGAAGCGGCGCAAGCGCGCGGCCGAGCTCGACGAGAAGGCCGCGGCGAAGGACGACAAGGGGAAGCAGAAGCCGATTCCCGGCGAAGCGGCGCCCGAGCCGGTGCCGGTCGATCTCAAGCTCGAGACGCTGGCGGCGGTGCTGCGCGGCGAGGTGCTGGTGCAGATCCACTGCTACCGCGCCGACGAGATGGCGAACATGATGGACGTGGCGCGCGAGATGGGCTTCCGCATCCGCTCGTTCCATCACGCGCTCGAGGCGTACAAGATCCGCGACCTGCTGGTGGCCGAGGACATCGCGATCAACACGTGGGCCGACTGGTGGGGCTTCAAGCTCGAGGCGTACGACGGGATCCCCGAGAACGCGGCGCTCATGACGGCGCAGGGCGGGCGGGCGACGATCCACTCCGACTCGGCGATCGGGATCCAGCGACTGAACCAGGAGGCCGCCAAGGCGCTCGCGGCGGGACGACGCGCCGGGCTGGCGATCGACGACAACGCGGCGCTGCGCTGGATCACGGCGAACCCGGCGTGGGTGCTCGGCATCGATTCGGTGACGGGGACGCTGGAGACCGGGAAGCGCGCCGACGTGGTGTTGTGGAGCGCGTCGCCGTTCTCGGTCTACGCGCGCGCGGAGCTGGTGGTGGCGGGCGGCGAGATCACGTACGACCGCGCGGCCGGGATGCGGCCGTCGGACTACGAGCTCGGGATCCCGACCGACGGAGGTGCACCGTGAAGACCATCGCGAAGACGCTGTCGCGGATCGCAGGTGTGGTGATGGCGCTCGCGGCGAGCGCGGGCGTGGCGAGCGCCGAGAGGATCACGATCTCGGGCGCGAAGGTGCACGTGAAGCCGGGGCGGACGCTCGAGACGGCGACCGTCGTGATCGACGGCGGCAAGATCGTGTCGGTCACGGCGGGCGCGGCGCCGCTGCCGGTGGCGGCGCCGGGCGCGCGCGTCATCGACGGCAAGGGCAAGGTCGTGACCGCCGGCTTCATCGAGACCGCGTCGGGGGTCGGGCTCCAGGGCGTGATCCAGGAGTCGGGCGCCAACGACGGCGTGTTCGGCGCGCGCGACGAGGTGCACGCCGATCCCGTGCACGCCGCGTACGACGCACGCGACGGCTTCGATCCGCGCGGGGTGACCGTGCCGGTGGCGCGCTCGGGCGGCATCACGACCGTGGTCGCGGCGCCGGGCGGCGGGCTCATCGCAGGCCAGTCCGCCGTGTTCACGCTCGACGGCGCGAGCGAGCCGGTGCCCGGGGTGTCGTCGATGCACGCGGAGCTCGGCTCGGGCGGCGGCGCGGCGGTCGGCGGCTCGCGTGGGCGGGCCATCGAGCTATTGCGCGAGGTCCTGGACGACGCGCGCGTCTACGGCCGCGATCGCGCGGGATACGAGCGCAACGCGAAGCGCCAGCTGATCGCGGATCGGCTGGACCTCGAGGCGCTGCAGCCCGTGCTGCGCGGCGCCGTGCCGCTGTTCGTGAACGCACATGCGGAGGCCGACATCCGCGCGGCCCTGCGCATCGCGCGCGAGCTCCGCGTGCGGCTCGTCATCGTCGGCGGCACCGAGGCGTGGCGTGTGGCGGCGGAGCTCGGCAAGGCGAAGGTGCCGGTCGTGCTCGATCCGACCGACAACCTGCCGCGCATGCTCGAGGCGTCGGACGTGCGCGACGAGCGCGCGACGATCCTCGCCAACGCCGGCGTGCCGGTCGCGGTGTCGACGCTCGGCAGCGGCCTGCAGGCGCGCACGCTGCGTCAGCTCGCGGGCATCGCCGTGGGCTACGGCCTCCAGTGGGACGACGGCCTCGCGGCGGTGACGACCGTGCCGGCGGCGATGCACGGGCTCAAGGGCCGCGGCACCGTCGAGAAGGGCGCCATCGCCGACGTGGTGGTGTGGAGCGGCGATCCGCTCGAGCTCATGACCGCGGCCGAGGTCGTCATCATCGGCGGCGTGGTCCAGCCCGACGTCTCGCACCAGACGCTCTTGCTCGATCGCTACAAGACGTTGCCGGCGCGCTGACGCGCGCGAGCGCGCGCTGACGCGCGCGAGCCGGCGCGCTGACGCGCGGCGCGGTCACCAGGTCATCGCGAGGCCGACCATCGACGGGGATGCGAGCGGCGTCACGGCGGGCGTGGCTCCGGACTCGCGGCGGTGGAGGAGGCGCGGGACGGCGTAGCCGACGGCGGCGCCGACGATCCAGCCGGTGAGGACGTCGGTCGACCAGTGCTTGTCGGCGGCGATGCGGAGGTAGCCGGTGGTGAGCGAGAGCGCGATGCCGCCGCCGTAGAGGGCCGGAGCCCAGCGGTAGCCGCGCATGTGGGCGACGGTCCCGGCCGAGACCGCGAGGCTCATCGAGAGCGTGGAGTGGCCCGAGTAGAAGGACTGGTTGTTGTCCTGCGGGCGCGCCGTGTCCGGCTTGTCCTCCGGCGCGAGCTGATGGACGAACGGGCGTTCGCGCGCGGCGGCGGCCTTCACGGCGAAGTTGATGACGCCCGCGATGGCCGCCGATTCGGCGACGATGAGGCCGTCGGCGAGCCAGTTGTCGCCGCGATCGTCGAGCTTGCCGGCGAGCGCGATGCCGCCGAGCGCGAACGCGGGCGCCGCCATGAAGCCGGTGATGTTGCTGATGTGATGGGCCTGGTGCGTGTCGTCCCACAGGAACGCGTCGCGGACCGCGTCATCCATGAGGATCGGTCCGCACCAGCGGCACGTGTCCTTCGACAGCGGCGCCTTGAGCGGCGCCTCGCCGAGGAAGTAGAGGATGCCGAGGCCGAAGGTGACGGGGACGTGCACCTTGTAGTCGGGCTCCGCGACGAGATCGTCGGCGTGCGCGTCGCGCGGCAGGACAAGAAGCGCGAGCGCAGCGGCGACTCCGGCCCCGAGGAAGCGTTGCACGCGCCTATCGTAACGTGGCGTCAGTCGTTCTTGCGCGTCGTCAGCCCGTACTTCTTGAGCTTGTCGACGAGGGTCACGCGACTGGTGCCGAGACGGCGCGCGGCCTCGCTCTGGTTGCCGCCGGTCGCCGCGAGCATGCGCGCGAGGACGCCGCGCTCGAACGCCTCGACCTGCTCCTTGAGCGACGGCCCCAGCTCGCTGGAGCCGGCGACCTCGTCCGCTTCGATCTCCTCGGGGGCCGGCGCCGTCGCCGACGGCTCGGTCCAGTCGGCGAGCCGCAGCGCCGTGCTCGTGGCGAGCGCGGCCAGGCGCGCGATCGCGTTCTCGAGCTGGCGCACGTTGCCCGGCCACGGCGCGGACGTCAGGGCGTCGAGCAGCGCCGGTTCGAGCGTGAGGGCGCCGGTGCCGAACTTGTCGCCGTAACGGCGCGCGAACTCGGCGGCGAGCGACGGGATGTCGCTGCGCCGATCGCGCAGCGGCGGCACCACCAGCTCGACCACGGCGAGGCGGTAGTACAGATCCTCGCGGAACGTGCCGGCGCGCGCGTCGGCGGCGAGGTCGCGATTGGTCGACGCGACGATGCGCACGTCGACCTTCTCGACGCGGCCGGAGCCGACCGGCTGGATCTCGCCCTCCTGCAGCGCGCGCAGGAGCTTGGCCTGCACGCCGAGCGGCAGCTCGCCGATCTCGTCGAGGATGAGGGTGCCGCCGCTGGCCTCCGCGAAGAAGCCGGCGCGCGCGGTGGCGGCTCCCGTGAACGCGCCGCGTGCATGGCCGAAGAGCTCCGCCTCGGCGAGCTCGGCCGGGATCGCGGCGCAGTTGAAGCGCACCAGCGGACCCGACGCGCGCTTCGACTGCGCGTGCAGGAGCTGCGAGATGAACTCCTTGCCGGTGCCGGTCTCGCCGCGCACGAGCACGGTGACGTCGCGTGTCGCCACGCGCGCGGTCGCGTCGAACAGGCGGCGCATCACCGGGCTCTCACCGACGATGCGGCGGCCGAGCGCGTGCTCGATGGCGAGGCGCCGGTTGGCGACGCGCAGGTGACGCGCCTCGAGCGCTCGCTCGATCACGACCGCGACCTCGTCGATGTCGAACGGCTTGGTGAGGTAGTCGTACGCGCCGGCCTTCACGGCGGCGACCGCGATGCGCTCGGAGCCGTGCGCCGTGAGCAGGATGACGGGCAGCGCGGCGTCACGCGCGTTGATCGCGGCGATGAGCTCGAGCCCGGTCATGCCCGGCATCTGGAAGTCGGTGACGACGACGTCGGCGTCGTCGAGCCGCGTCAGCGCCTCGGCGCCGGTGCGCGCGGTGACCACCGAGTGGCCGCGATCGACCAGGACCTCCTGCAGCGTGAACAGCACGCCGGGCTCGTCGTCGACGAGCAAGATGTTGCTCATGCCGCGGGCTCGATGCGCGAGGAAGACGACGTGGTGAGCACGTCGGCCGCCGACGACGCCGCCGCCGGGCGCGCCGGCAGCCGGATGGTGACCGTGGTGCCGCGGCCGGGCTCGCTCGCGTAGTGCATCGAGCCGCCGTGCTGCGCGACCACGGTCTGCGCGAGCACGACGCCGAGGCCCGTGCCGCCGTCGCGCGTCGTGAAGTACGACGTGCCGAGCCGCTGCAGATCCTCCGGCTTGATGCCGCGCCCGCTGTCGTGCACCTCGACGATCGCACCGTCGCTGCCGATCGCCGGATTCACCGACACGCGGATCTGGCCGCCGGCCGGCGTCGCCTCGACAGCGTTCGAGAGCAGGTTCAGGAGCGCCTCCTTCAGGCGGCGCGGATCGCCCTCGATCGGCGTGTGGCGGCTCTCCACCTGCAGCGAGATGCGACCGCTCTCCATGCGTCCCGCGACCGCGGCGATCGCCGAGCCGGTGACCTCGGCGAGGTCGAGCACCTGCGGCCGCAGATCCTCGAGCGGGCGCGAGAAGGAGAGGTACTCGGCGAGGATCGCCTCCATGCGCGCGATCTCGGCCTGCATGACCTCGAGCCGCTCCTTCGTGCGCGGCGCGTCGGGCGAGCGCGAGACCAGCTGCACCAGGCCCTTGACCGACGCGAGCGGGTTCTTGAGCTCGTGCGCGACCTTCGCGCCCACCGCCTGCAACCGACCGGCGTGCTCGGCGGCCGCGGCCACGCGCTCTTCATTCAAGACGTCGACCGCGCACGCGGCGTCCTGCGTCGCCGTGAGCACGCGCGTGATGAAGTTGGTCACGATCGCGATGGTCCAGCCGAACGACACGATCGCCGCCGCGACATGATGATTGTGCGGAAGCCCCGGGCCGAGCCAGCTGGTCGGCATCAGCGCGACCAGCGAGAAGAGCACCAGCATCGACGCGGTCAGCCAGCGCGTCGCCGGCTGCGTGCCGAAGAACACGACCGGCACGACGGACGCCGTCCCGAGCGCGGGCAACATCGGGCTCTGCAGGCCGCCCGTCACCGCGACCGCCGTGACGAGATAGAGCTGGGCCAGCGCGTGCATCACGTACGACGCGCCGACCATGCGGTCCTTGTGGCGCGCGACCCATCGCACCACGTTGTACTGCGAGACCACGAGCGTCGCCCACGCGCCGACCATGGTGAGCAGGCGCCAGGTCGGATACGACGCGTGCAGCAGCACCGCCGACATGAGTCCCATCGAGACCAGGCCGCACGCCGCCGCGAACGCGACGGTCTGGCGACCGCTCGCGAGGATCAGATCGTTGCGCGTGCCACGCCACACGGCCGTCGTCTCTGCGAGCGCCGGGCCAACTGGGGCGGCCTCGGTTCGCGAAGGCGGTTCCGCAGACATGCACACATCCTATCGCGCGCTCGAGCGGTCGGTGCACCGTCACCCGTACGGTGAACCGTCGATGGCTGTAAAGGGAACCGACAGCGACGGCGGTTCGGGATCGTAACCGCTCGCATTTCGAGGGGTCAACGGGTGGCATGGGCGCTGCTTGAGGCGAAGACCCATGCGTCTCTTCCCTCTCGCGGTTGCCGTCCTGGCCGGTCTGGCCGGTGCCGCATCCGCTCAGCCCAAGGCCGCGCCGAAGCCGACCTTCGATGAAGAAGTCGGCGCGCTGCTCGCGCGTCCAGGTGGGCTCACCGCCGACGCCGCCGCGAAGCGCGCGGTCTCCGCCAGTCCCTCCGTGATGCGCAGGCAGGCCGAAACCGCTGAAGCGCGCAGCGGCCTGACCAGCGTCAAGTACGCGCTGGTGCCCATCACCACCCTCAGCGCCGGTTACACGCGCCTCTCGGCGATCGAGGTCCCCGAGCTCGCGCCCGGCTTCTCGTTCCCGGTCTTCCTCGACTCCTATCACGTCGGTGCCGAGGTCGCGATCCCGCTCACCGATCTGATCCTTCGCCTCCCGTCGCTGAAGAAGTCGACGGAGCACGGCATCGCCGCCGCCGAGAGCGGCGAGAAGACGGCGGAGCTCGGTGCCGCCGTCGAGGCACGCGTCGCCTACTACGAATGGGTGCGCTCCGAGCTCGCCACCATCGTGGCGGCGCGGCTGCTCGAGCAGGTGCAGGCCAACCTCGGTCAGGTCCGCGCGCTCGCCGAGGTGAGCCGCGTCTCGCGCGCCGACGTGCTCCGCCTCGAGGCGCAGGAGGCGCAGGTCGAGCTGGGGCTGGCGCAGGTGCGCGAGCTCTCCACGCTGCGCGCCGAGCAGCTCCGCATCGCCATCGGCGCGGCGCCCGACGAGGCGCTCACGATCGGCGAGGACGTGCGCGACGTGTCGGCCAACGGCGACGTGCCGTCGGCCGTCGAGCTCACGAAGACGGCGCTCGGCCACCGCGGCGAGGTGGTCGCGCTGCGCGAGGCGCGCGCCGCGCTCGAGCAGCACAAGAAGGCCGATCAGGTCGATCGCCTGCCCAAGCTCTCCGTCTTCGCGCAGGGCGTCTACGACAATCCCAACCAGCGCATCTTCCCGTCCGAGGACAAGTTCAACTTCACGTGGGCCGCCGGCGCGCGCCTCACGTGGTCGCTCAACGACTACCTGAACGCGTCGCCGCACGACGCGAAGGCCGACGCGCAGCTCCGCGCGCTCGACGCCGACCGCCAGAGCCTCGAGCTCGGTGTGCGCGCGCAGGTCACGGCGGCGCGCCAGGCCGTGGTCCTCGCCGATCATGCCTACGAGGCGACGCGCCGCGGGCTCGCCGCCGCCGAAGAGAGCCACCGCGTCCGCCAGGAGCTGCTCGCCGCCGAGCGCGCGACGGCGATCGAGCTGATCGACGCCGACACCGAGCTCACCCGCGCCCGGATCGCTGCCATCGACGCGCTGATCGATCGCCGGATCGCTCGCGCCCGTCTCGCGAATGTCATCGGAGAAGATCAATGAACACCTTCCGCCTCGTTTTTCTCGCCGCCGCGTGCGCGGCTCTCGTGGCCTGCGCCAGCTCCGACGCCAGGTCGGCCGACGCCCGCAACGTCGAGCCGGTGACGAAGGTGGCCCTCCACCAGGTCGCGGCGATGCCCGCCCCCGAGCGACTGACGCTCACCGGCACCGTCATGGCGAGGGAGACCTCCGATGTCACTGCGTCCGTGCAGGGCAAGGTGCTCGCCGTCCTCGTCGATCGCGGTAGCCGCGTGAAGTTCGGCGATCCCCTGCTCCGCCTCGACGCGTCGAGCGCCTCGCTCTCGGCGCAGTCGATCCGCGCGCAGCTCGGCGCCGCCCAGGCCCAGGAGAAGCTGGCGGTCGACGAGTGCAAGCGTTCGCAGCAGCTGCTCGACAAGGGCGCCATCACGCGCTCGCAGTACGAGCGCGAGATGACCAGCTGCACCGCGGCGGCGCAGACCGTGGCGGCGACCCGCGCCCAGCTCCAGCTGGCGTCGAAGTCGATCTCCGACGGCATCGTGCGCGCGCCCTTCGCCGGCGTGATCACCGCCCGCTCCATCTCGCCCGGCGAGTGGGTCGGTCCCGGCGTCCCGCTGGTCACGCTCGTCGACGACAACCCGCTGCACGTGGACCTGAGCGTCCCCGAAGCGTGGGTCCCGCGCGTCGCCGTCGGCCAGGAGGTGTCGGTCGAGGCCGTCGCCTACCCCGGCAAGCGCTTCACCGCCAAGATCACCAGGCTCGGCTCCGAGATCGGGCGCCTGAATCGCGCGCTCATCGCCGAGGCCGAGCTCCAGACCGGCACGCCGCTGGTGTCGGGCATGTTCGCCGAGGCCTCGATCACCGTGGGCTCGTCGCCGATGGCGGTGGTGCCGAAGTCGGCGCTCGTGCGCCGCGGCAACACCTGGCGCCTCTTCGCCGTGACCAAGGGTCATCTGCAGGAGCGCGTGGTGCAGCTCGGTCCCGAGCTGCCCGGTGACCTGCAGGCGGTCGCGCGCGGCGTCACCGCCGGCGAGAAGGTGGCGGCCAAGATCGACGAGCGAGTCGTCGACGGCGTGAAGGTCGAATAACGGTTCGCATCAGGAAGCACAGGAGCACACCATGCACTGGCTCAGTCGCCTCACCGTCCGCCGACCGGTCCTCTCGCTCGTGATCATGCTGACGATCGTCGTCGTCGGCCTGGTCGGCTACCGCTCGCTCGGCGTCGACAAGTTCCCCAAGGTCGATTTCCCGCTGGTCACGATCACCACGGTGTACCCGGGCGCGGCCCCGACCTCGGTCGAGACCGATGTCACCGACAAGATCGAGGCCGCCGTCAACACGGTCGGCGGCGTCGAGACGCTGTCGTCGGTGTCGACCGAGGGCGCGTCGCTCGTCATCGTCCAGTTCGCGCTCGAGAAGGACGCCAACGTGGCGGCACAGGAAGTTCGCGACCGCATCGCGACCATCCGCGATCTGCCCACCAGCGTGCGCGCGCCCATCATCCAGCGCGCCGACCCCGACGCCGCGCCCGTGCTCGTGCTCGCCGTCAAGGGTGACGCCAGCGCGCGCGAGCTCACCCGCGTCGCCGAGGACATCGTCAAGCGCCGCCTCGAGACCATCGACGGCGTCGGCCAGGTCCGCGTCATCGGCGGCCGCAAGCGGCGCATCGAGATCTCGGTCGACCCCATCAAGCTCCAGGCCGCGGGCGTCTCGGCGCTCGAGGTCTACCGCGCCATCAACGTGTCGAACGTCAGCGTCCCCGGCGGCCGCCTCGAGCGCGGCCCCGACACGGCGACGATGCGCATCGAGGGCCGCGTAGGCACGCCGGACCAGATCGGCAACATCGTCGTCCGCCAGAAGGGTGACCACCCCATCAAGGTGCGCGACGTCGCCAGCGTGCTGGACACCGAGGTCGACGCCGAGTCGGCCACCGTGCGCGACGGCGTCGCGTCGGTCGGCCTCGCCATCCGCAAGCAATCCGGCTCGAACACCGTCGAGGTCGTCGACCGTGCCAAGGCGGCGGCGGCGCAGATCGCCGCCGAGCTCCCCGAGGGCATCAAGCTCGACATCGTCCGCGACAACTCCGAGGTCATCCGCACCTCGGCGTCGCAGGTGCTCGAGCACCTGGTGATCGGCGCCATCCTGGCCGCGTTCGTCGTGCTCCTCTTCCTCGGTTCCTTCCGCTCGACGGTGATCGCGGCCATCGCCATCCCCATCTCCATCATCGGCACGTTCGCGCTGATGATGGCGGCCGGCTTCACGCTCAACATGATGACGCTGCTCGCGCTCGCGCTGGCGGTCGGCATCGTGATCGACGACGCCATCGTCGTCCTCGAGAACATCCACCGCTACATCGTCGAGAAGGGCGAGAAACCGTTTCCGGCCGCGATCAAGGCGACCAAGGAGATCGGCAGCGCCGTCATGGCGACCACGCTCTCGCTCCTCGCGGTGTTCCTCCCGGTCGCGTTCATGGGCGGCATCGTCGGCCGCTTCCTGCGCAGCTTCGGCCTCACCATGGCGTTCGCCATCGCGGTGTCGATGCTGGTGTCGTTCGCGCTCACGCCGATGATGGCGGCGCGCCTCCTGCCGCTGCCGCCGCCGCCGGGCGAGAAGCACGAGAAGTCGTTCCTCGAGCGCGGCATCGATCGTCTGTACGGCCCGGTCGAGCGCGGTTACCACCGCGTGCTCGCCTTCCTCCTGCGCCGCCGCTGGATCGTCGCGGTCGCGTCGGTGGTCGTGCTGCTCTCCGTCGGCGTGCTCGGCCCCAAGGCGGGCTTCGGCTTCCTGCCCGAGAACGACGAGGCCCAGTTCGAGATCTACGTGCGCACCAAGGAAGGCACGAGCCTCGACGCGACCACCGTGCTGGCCGAGCGGCTGGCGCGCAACACGCGCAAGATCCCCGAGGTGACGCACACGCTGGTCAACGTCGCGGACAACGACCAGAAGATCCAGAACGTCGCGATGGTCTACGTGCGCCTGAACAACCCCGACCAGCGCGCGCGCACGCAGAACGAGATCATGGACGACGTGCGCAAGCACGTGCTCGTCGACCTGCCGGAGGGCACGCGCGTCGCGGCCCAGCTGGTCAACGACTTCTCGCTCGGTGCGCAGCAGAACGCGATGGTCATGTACCTCCTGAGCGGGCCGGACCTCGACCGCCTCACGATGTACGCCAACCGCATCGTCGGGAAGATGAAGACCGTGCCCGGCGTCGTCGACCTCGACTCGAGCGTGCCCGAGCCGCTCCCCGAGCAAACGTTACGCCCGGATCTCGATCGCGCGGCGGCGCTCGGCGTCGACCCGGCCGACATCACGTCGAGCCTGGCGCTCATGATCGGCGGCCTCGAGGGCTCGACCTACGAGGAGCGCGGCAGCCAGTACAGCGTGTACCTGCGCGCCAGCGAGCGCTTCCGCTGGGACCCATCGCTGCTCGGCATCATCACGGTGCCGTCACGCACGCTCGGCGCGGTGCCGCTGTCGGACGTGGTCACGGCGCAGGAGGGCACCGGCCCGTCGGTCGTGAACCGCACCTATCGCGCCAAGAGCATCGTCATCACGATGAACGTCGCGCCCGGCTTCAGCCAGGGCGACGTGTCGGCGGCGCTCGAGAAGGCGATCGCGGATCAGAAGCTGCCACCCGGCTACCACGCCATCCCGTGGGGCCAGACCCGCGAGATGGGGCGCACCGCCGCCGCGTTCGGGTTCGCGTTCCTGATGTCGTTCCTCTTCATGTACCTGGTGCTCGCGGCGCAGTTCGAATCGTGGCTGCACCCGTTCACCATCATGCTGACCTTGCCGCTGACCTTGCCGTTCGCGCTCCTCTCGATCATCGCGTTCGGGAATCACCTCGACATCTTCTCGATGCTAGGCCTACTCGTGCTGTTCGGCATGGTGAAGAAGAACGGCATCTTGCAGATCGACCACGCCAACCAGCTGCGCGAGCAGGGCATGAAGCGTGACGAGGCGATCCTGCAGGCGGCGACCGACCGACTGCGGCCCATCCTGATGACGACGTTCGCGTTCGTCGCCGGCATGTTGCCGCTCATCCTCACCGAGGGCATCGGCTCCGGCTTCTCGCGCGCCATCGCCGGCGTCGTCGTCGGTGGCCAGACGCTGTCGCTCGCCCTCACCCTCGTCGCCATCCCGGTCTTCTACTCGCTGTTCGACAGCCTCGCGTCGGTCTTCAAGACCATCGCGCGCGAGGTCTTCAGGCGTGGCGCCGGAACCGTCGACCGCGGCGAGGCCGAGGTCGGCATCACCGCGGTCGAGGCCGGCCCGATCGTCAGCTGACGCGGGCGCGCGGGCGCGCGGCGGCGGCGTTCAGTCGTTGTTGCACTGGATGCCGTCGTCCGTGTTGTTGGAGGTGGAGAGCTGCCGGTAGGGCGCGCCGGTGGACGGATTGATGAGGTCGTTGCAGGTATTGCCGTCATCGAGCGTGCTCGGTCCGATCCGGAACGCCGGCAGCCTGGTGGCGCAGTCGTACTGGCCGTCGAGGGTGTTGTTACGGAAGACGCTCTGGCACGAGGACTTCTCGCCGGCGCTCGGCAGGTCGAGGTACGCCGCGGCCCACTCTCCCTCGCCGTCCTTGCTGAACGTGTTGTACTCGAACACGTTCCACCAGTTGTCGTTGCGCAGCTTGAGCGCGACGCCGTTGCTGGTCGAGAAGCGGTTGCGCGCGACGTAGTTCTCGTCGGAACCGTTCGACATGTAGATGGCGTGGAGGTGCCCGCCGGACTTGCTTTCGATGTTGATGAAGTGCGAGTTCTCGACGCGGTTGTAGTCCGACGCCGAGATGTTGAGCGCTCCGAACGAGCCGTCGGCGAAGTTGGTGTACTTGGTGCCGATCCGATAGAGGTAGACGCCGTAGAGGGTGTTGGACTCGTTCGACTGGTAGCTCTCGCCGCGGAACGAGAAGCCGTTGTTGTAGCGCTCGACGCGGATGTACTTGAAGTTGAGATTCGTCGCTCCGGCGCGGCGGATCGAGAAGAAGTAGTTTGCCGTGCACTGCTTCGGGACCTCGGCGGTGGCCGAGGCGCAGCCATTGAACACCGGGCGGACGTTGTCGTCGTTGAGCGGCAGGAACGTGATCGAGCGGAGCGGATTGATGGCGGACCAGACCACCTCTTGGCCGTAATAGGTGCCCGGCGCGATGCGCACCTCGACGTTGCCACCGGTCCAGCTCGCCTCGTCGAAGTGCAGGTTCTCGTCGAGGATCGTGTTCACGCGTTGAAGTGTCTTCACGGCGGAGCCGGGCGTGAGCCCGAGGTTGCTGTCGTTGCCGGTGGGGCTCACGTAGATCTTGAGGGGCGCCTGCTCCACGGCCTGCGTCTCGTCGGCGAGCTCGAGCGAGTCGGCATCGTCGGACGAGACACAGGCGGCGGAGAGGGCCGCGAGCGCGGCGGCGAAGGAGCTGGAAAGGCGCGTGAGGTTCATGCCGGCGCGAACTGCACGGCGCGCGCCGTGGCGAAGCCCCCGAAAGCGCGCACGGGCGTGCGCCGTGGATCGACGTTCTGCCTAGGCAAATCGCCTGATCACCAGCGGACGCCGAGGCCGAGGCCGGCGCCGACGTAGTTGTCGCCGGCGGTCGAGCCCGAGGCCCCGAGGGTGAGCTCGGGGAGGAACGTGCGCGAGACCGGGATGTAGAAGCCGAGCTCGCTCTTCCAGCCGACGCCGAGGTTGCCGTCGAGGTCGATGGCGCCGCCGGCGCCGAGGCGCAGGTCGACGTGGCGGAGGATGGCGAGCCGCGCCAGCGTCATCATCAGCTGGAGCAGGTTCGACTGCTCGCCGCGCGCATCGAAGCGCGTCTCGAGGCCGAACGCGAGGAAGCGCGTCTGGCCGTAGCCGTCGCCGAAGCCGCGCTCGAAGCCAAGGCCGACCGAGGCGAAGTCGCCGTCACGTGCGCCGAGGCCGAGGCCGGCGGAGACCGAGAGGCGCGGCACGAAGCGCCGGCGCGTCGTGACGTACGAGCCCGGCAGTGACGTCAGGCTGATGCCGTCGACGTAGTACGCGGACTCCATCGAGCTCTCGCCGCCGAACGAGGTGCCGTACGCGTCGCCGCTCGATCCCGCGGCCACACCGATCACGCTTCCGAAGGTACGGCCGACCGGAATGGAGGCGCTGTACTCGCCACCGATGACGTTGCCGGCCTGCGGCGTGACGCCGGCCGGTAGCTCGACGGGGACGGCGACGGTGTCGGTCGGCATGCCCTCGGCGCGTGGGATCTCGTCGATGGCGACGAACGCGGTCCAGGGCGACAGCAGCGCGTGCTCGAGCGCGACGCCGGTGACGTCGTCGACGATGGCCTGGCGCTGCGTCTGATCGATGCCGCTCGACAGCTTGTCGAGCTGCTCGGTCATGCGGCGCCGCGCCCACAGGCGCGCGAGGACGTCGCCGTCGCCGCCGCGCGCCGGCAGGTCGACGGGGATGACGAGCTCGACGGTGCGGCCGGCGGCCTTGCCCGTGACCTTGATCGTGCCACGGCCGCCCTTGCCGTAGCGCGCGGCGACGACGAGCGGCTGGCCCGCGAACAGATCGGCGAGGTCGCCGGGCGTCGCATCGCGGACGTCGAGGCCGCCCCAGTCGACCTTCAGGTCGTGCAGGAGCGGCGAGTCGAGCCGCGCGTAGAAGGTCTCGATCTGGGGCTCGGGCGCCTCGGTGAGGAGCAGGTACTGCGCGACGCCCTTGCCGCTCGACGCGAGGCCGTCGAGCAGGTGACGGTTCACCGACGAGCCGACGCCGAACGAGAACAGGTGCGTGCGCTTGTCGAGGTGCTGCTTCACGGCGGCGAAGATCTCCTCCTCGTTCCCGATGTAGCCGTCGGTCATGAACACGACGAAGCGGGAGCGCCCGTCGGCGGGCGGGCTCGACAGCGCGGCGACGATGCCGTTCAGCATCTCGGTGCCGCCGCCGGCGCCGACGCCGTTCACGTACGACAGGCCGGCGCGGACGTTGTCCTTGGTGGCAGGCTGCGCGCGCCCGTCCGCGAACGCCGTTACCGAGGTCGAGAAGTTCATGATGCGGAAGGAGTCCTCGGGGCGGAGGTGCTCGAGGGCGTAGCGCATGCCGCGCTTGGCGAGCGCGAGCGGCTCGCCCGACATCGAGCCCGACGTGTCGACGACGAACACCAGCTCGCGCGGCGGCGCCTTGCCGGCGTCGACGGGCGGCGGCTGCACCACGAGCGCGAGGT
>DATLEB010000282.1:0-6710 GCA_035525615.1 Kofleriaceae bacterium
TCCTCGCCGCCGAGGAGCCGGACCGCCGCATCACCAACCTCGTCTACATGGGCATGGGCGAGCCGCTCCACAACTACGACAACGTGATGCGCTCGCTGCGGATCCTCACGCACGACCTCGGCGCCGGCCTGTCGCAGCGCCGCATCACGCTCTCGACGTCGGGGCTCGTGCCGCGGCTCGAGAAGCTCGGTACCGAGGACGTCCGCCCGAACCTCGCGGTCTCGCTCAACGCCGCCAACGACCGCGTGCGCGACGAGATCATGCCGATCAACAAGAAGTGGAACATCGGCAAGCTGCTCGGCGCGCTGCGCGCGTACCCGCTCGAGCACCGCCGCCGCGTGACGTTCGAATACGTCTTGCTCGCCGGCGTGAACGACTCGCTCGCCGACGCCGCCGAGCTGGCCAAGCTGCTCCGCGGCTTCCGCTGCAAGGTGAACATCATCCCCTTCAACCCGCACCCCGAGTCGCTGTACGAGCGCCCGTCGCGCGACGCGATCGAGGCGTTCCAGAACGAGTGCAAGAACCTCGGCCTGCCGACGTACCTGCGCACGCCGCGCGGCGATGACATCGACGCCGCATGTGGGCAGCTGGCGAATCGCTCGAACGGCGAGCTCCTCGTGCCGCTGCGCAAGCGCGCTCCCCGGCCCGCGCCCGACGTCGACTGACCCTGCGGCGAGCTGGAACAGGACGCCCGCCTCGGGCGTTTCACGGGCACCATGCACTCGTCCGGCACCTGGACGGCCGCCGTCGATCCCGCCGTCGGTCCCGCCGTCGGTCCCGCCGTCGGTCCCGCCGAGCGTCACGCGCCGGTGACGGCGGCATCCGAGACTCACTTCGTCTCGGGAGTCTGCGCCGGCATCCTCGTCGCCGCGATCGCAGCACAGCTGTGGCTCGCGAGCAGTCTCGAAACGCTGGCGATGTTCGTGCTCGAGGGCATCGAGCTCCGCTCCCTCACGAAGCTCGCGGTGTCGCCGCTCTGGCGCTACGGCGTGCCGAGCGGCTTCGCCTGCGCGCTGGTGCTGCTGCTCGCCTTACGCGTGCGCGCGGTCGCCGTCTGGACCGTCCTCGCCGCTGCGGCCGTGGCGACGCTAGTCCTCACGCACATCTGGGCGTTCGCGGCGCTGGAGTGAGCGCGCGACCACCGCCCCGGCGAGAATCGCCGCGCCCCCCGACGCGGCGACCCCGCCATCCCCGCCCGTCGCCGAGCACCCCCCGACCGTGACCTTGTCATCGACGCCATCGGCGCCGTCATCGTCGCCACCACCGCCACCGCCACCGCCGCCGCCGGTTCCCGTCATCGTCTCTCGTCCCGGCATCGGCGCATCGCCCCGACCGTGAGGAGGAGGAGGCGGCGGGGTCGGCATCTCCGGGAACGGTCCGGTGATGGCGATCGTGAGGCCGGCACTGAAGATGTTGATGAACATCACGCGGCCATCCGGTGAGAAGCAGACGCCGGTCAGCTCGCCGCCCGAGTACGCGTTACGCCCGAACTTCGTGACGGTGCCGTCCATGTCGATCGCGCGGATGCACTGCTCGCCGGTGCCGTCCTCGGCCGTGAACACCTGGCCCCACGGGGCGACCGTCAGCGTGTCGGCCTTGTCGAGCTCGTTCGTATTCTCGCTCTGGGCGAGGAGGGTGAGCGTGCCGCCGTCGCCGTCGGGATCGAGGCGAAAGACCTGGCCCGTGCCGAGCGGCCCGCCGGTGGTCGCGGTGAAGAACACCGCCCCGTCGTGCATCGAGCAGCCTTCGCCGCGCATGAACACGGCCGCACCGTCAGCGCGCGCCGTGGACCGGACCGTGTCGTAGGCCGGCGTCGGATCGTCGATGTCGATCCACGCGATCTCCCACGCGTCGTCGATCGCCATGCCGGCGCCCATGTTCATGCCGCTGTGACCGACGATGCGCAGCGCCTGCAGCTTGCCTTCCCACGGCGTCTGCTTCGACGTGGGGACGAAGCGGTAGAAGCAGCTGTCGGCCTGATCTTCGGTCATGTACACGATGCACGTCTCGGGATCGACCGCGGCGGCCTCGTGCTGGAAGCGACCATACGCATCGACGCGCACGGCGGGCTGCACGCGCTCGGCCGTCGTCGAGCACGCGTACACGTAGCCGTGGTTGGACGACTCCATGTTCTCTTCGCAGGTCAGCCAGCCCCACGGCGACTTGCCGCCGCTGCAGTTGAGCGTCGTCCCGTAGAGGACGAGGTTCGAGCTCCGCACCTCGAGCGTCTCGGCGTCGAGCACGACGCGCGTGACGCCGCCGAACATCCCGCTCGCGTAGCGCTCCGCGGGTTGCGCCTGTCCACTCATCACGGGCCCGAGAGCGCCATCACCGGGGCCGAGCTCGTGGTTGCGCATGAGCACGATCGTCCCCGTGCCGGCGGCGCCGGGGAAACATCCCATGCCGTCGAAGTTGCCCGGCGTGCGATAGCCGTCGCTCATCACGTCGCCCTTGCGCGAGACGACCTTGTACGTGAAGCCCTCAGGCAGGTCGAAGATGTTCTGCGGATCGTCGACGAGAGGGCCATATCCGCCGGCGCCGTTGGCGGCGAGCGCACGACGAGGGCGCCACATGAACGCGAGCGGGATCGATGCGAGGGCCCCCTTCAACAGCGTACGGCGAAGCATGTGGCCACTATCAATGGGGGTATTTGCCGACCGTGTCAAAGGGGCACATGTGCGCCCATGCATCACGCGTTTCTCGTCGAGGATTTGCGCGATCGCATTCGATCGCGACGACGCGAAACGAGTTCCGAATGCGCGCTTCGGATCAGAGTCCCGGCAGCTTCTTCAACGCGCGCCCGCCGCCTTTCTTCTTCGGCGCGTTCAGTTTCCAGCCCTTCATCGGCACCGTGATGCCGAGTGCCTTGTTCACTGCCTGGTAGTCGGCGAGGAATGCGTCGGTCGCCGCGTCGTGCGGCAACACGAGATCGAGAAACGCCGACGCATGCTTGCCGCGCAGGTGCGCGTGGATGCGTGACGGTGGATATTCGATCGGCACCGCGCGTCCGCCGGCGACGACGAGGCGCGCCTCCCAGATGGCGCGCACCTGCACCAGCGTCGAGTAGTCGTCGAGCATCCCCTTGTCGTTCGCCGTCGCGAACGGCGTCCACATCGCGAGCTGCTGCGGCGCGCGCACCGGATCTGTCACGCGCCACTCCCACGAGACGTGATACGGCCCGCCCCGCTGCATGCGCCGGCCGATGTGCGTCGGCGGTCCGAACAGCTGCCACGCCTCGGCGGCCAGCGCGTCGTGCACGTGCCCGTGCTTCGCGAGCAGCGCCGCCGGATCGTCGAGCGTACGCGCGGCGCCGGAGGAACCCGCGATGCCGTGCTCGAGCGGACCGGCCACCCACTCGACGAGCGCCTGACCGGCGGGCTCCCAGACGGTCAGCTCCGCCTCCTGTTGGGCGACGCTGGTCGAGCTGGCAAGCAAGCCTTCGATCCGCGCGAGCGCGGCGGCGAAGCTCTTGGTCTTCAGTCCGAGTCCCCCGTACGGCGCGCAGTACAGCGCCAGTGGCGGCGCGCCGTCGGGGATCCACATGCGCGATCAGCGCGCGAGCGTGGCGAGCTCGGAGCCGCTGAAGAAGAACGCGATCTCCTGCGCGGCGGTCTCGGGCGCGTCGCTGCCGTGGGCCGCGTTGCGCTCGATGTTGGTGCCGAACAGCTTGCGGATGGTGCCGGCGTCGGCCTTCTCCGGGTTGGTCGCGCCCATGATCTCGCGGTTGCGCGCGACGGCGTTCTCGCCCTCGAGCACCTGGACCACCACGGGGCCCTCGGTCATGAACTTCACGAGGTCGCCGTAGAACGGGCGATCCTTGTGAACGGCGTAGAAGGCGCGCGCCTGCGCCTCGGTGAGGCGGACCATGCGCGAGGCGACGACCCGAAGGCCGCCCTCCTCGAGCTTGGCGACGACGCCGCCGATGGCGTTCTTCTTGACGGCGTCGGGCTTGATGATGCTGAAGGTGCGTTCGATGGCCATGTGAAGTGTCCTTACAGAATGGAGGCGAGGGTCTTACCCATTTCCGCGGGCGTTGGCGAGACCTTGATGCCGGCGGCCTCGAGCGCCGCGATCTTGTCTTTGGCCGCACCCTTGCCGCCCGAGATGATGGCGCCGGCGTGACCCATGCGCTTTCCGGGGGGCGCCGTCTGGCCGCCGATGAAGGCCGCGACCGGCTTCTTCACGTTGGCCTTGATGAACTCCGCGGCCTGCTCCTCGGAGGAGCCACCGATCTCGCCGATCATGAAGATCGAGCTGGTGCCCGGATCCTCGGCGAAGAGCGCGAGCGCGTCGATGAAGTCCATGCCCTTCACCGGGTCTCCGCCGATGCCGATGGCGGTCGACTGCCCGAGCCCGAGCGTCGTGAGCTGGTGCACGACCTCGTAGGTCAGCGTGCCCGAGCGCGACACGACGCCGACGCCGCCCGGCTTGTGGATGTAGCCGGGCATGATGCCGATCTTGCACTCGCCCGGCGTGATGACGCCCGGACAGTTGGGCCCGATGGTCTGCACGTACGGGTAGTCGCGATCGAGCACGTTCTTCACGCGCACCATGTCGCGCACCGGGATGCCCTCGGTGATCGTGATGATGAGCTCGATGCCCGCCGCGGCCGCCTCGAGGATCGCGTCGGCGGCGAACGGCGGCGGCACGAAGATGACCGACGTGTTCGCGCCTTGCAGCCTCACCGCCTCCTCGACGGTGTCGTACATCGGGATCTGCTCGAGCCCCGCGACCTTGGTGCCACCCTTGCCCGGCGTCACGCCGGCGACGACCTTGGTGCCGTAGTCGACGGCGCCCTTGGCGTGGAAGGCGCCGGTCGAGCCGGACATGCCCTGGACGACGAGACGAGTTCCGAATCCGACGAGGACGCTCACTTCGCGCCTCCCTTCACGGCGGCGACCGCCTTCTGAGCGCCGTCGGCCATGTCGGCCGCGGCGACGATGTCGAGCCCGCTCTCGGCGAGCATCTTCTTGCCCAGCTCCACGTTCGTGCCCTCGAGGCGGACGACGAGCGGCACCTTCAGGCCGACTTCCTTGACGGCCGTGATGACGCCGGTGGCGATGGTGTCGCACTTCATGATGCCGCCGAAGATGTTGACGAAGATCGCCTTCACCTCGGGGTCGCTCGTGATGATCTTGAACGCCGCGGTGACCTTCTCGGCGGTGGCGCCGCCGCCGACGTCGAGGAAGTTCGCGGGCTGGCCGCCGTAGAACTTGATGATGTCCATCGTCGACATGGCGAGGCCGGCGCCGTTGACCATGCAGCCGATGTTGCCCTCGAGCGCGATGTAGCTGAGGTCCCACTGCTTGGCCGCGGTCTCCTGCGGATCCTCTTCGTTGGGATCGCGGAGCTCGGTCAGCTCGGGGTGGCGGTAGAGCGCGTTGTCGTCGAAGTTGATCTTCGCGTCGAGCGCGACGACCTTGCCCTCGGTGGTGACGACGAGCGGGTTGATCTCGAGCAGCGACATGTCGACCTCGTCGTACATGCGCGTGAGCGCGCGCAGGAACTTCACGAGCTCGTTGGTCACCGGTGGCGTCATGTCGAGGCGCTTGCCGAGGCTGCGCGCCTGGTAGTCCTGCCAGCCGACCGCCGGGTTGATCTGCTCCTTGAGGATCTTCTCCGGGTGCGCGGCGGCGACCTCCTCGATGTCCATGCCGCCTTCCTTCGACGCCATCACGGTCACGCGACCGGTCTCGCGGTCGAGGAGCATGCCCAGGTAGTACTCCTTCTCGATGCCGAGCCCCTGCTCGACGAACAGGCGCTGGACCTTCTTCCCCTCGGGGCCGGTCTGCGGCGTGATGAGCTGCATCCCGAAGATCTTGCGAACCGCGGCTTCCGCGTCGGCCGTGGTCTTGGCGACCTTCACGCCGCCGCCCTTGCCGCGGCCGCCGGCGTGAATCTGCGCCTTGACGACGACCAGCTCCTTGCCGGACTCCTTCTGCACGCGCGGGATCGCCGCGAGGGCGTCCTCCACGGTGAGTGCCGGGATGCCGAAGGGCACCGGCACGCCGTACTTCCGGAACAGCTCTTTGCCTTGGTACTCGTGGATCTTCATCGCGCTCCTCGTTTCGTCCTCGGTCTCGGGACGAGAGAGCGCGGTTTTACGACGCCGCGCGAGCGCAAGCGAGCGCGTCTGGGGCGAAAGCGGATTGGGGAGTGAATCGGGATTCATTCTGCGGGTAGGCTGAGCCGACGATGGCGAAGACCAGGCCGGCAACCCGGCGGTACGCGGCGCTCCTGCGCGGCGTGAGCCCGATGAACGCGAAGATGCCGGAGCTGCGCGCGGCGTTCGAGGCCGCGGGGTTCGCCAACGTGAAGACCGTGCTGGCGAGCGGGAATGTCGTCTTCGACGCACCGGCGAAGGCGACCGACGAGGCGCTCGCCAAGCAGTGCGAGGCCGCGATGGAGGAGGCGCTCGGGAAGGCGTTTCCCACGATCGTGCGGTCGGTCGAGGCGCTGCAGACGATCCTCGATGACGATCCGTACGCGTCGTTCCGCGTGGCGCGCGACGCCAAGCGCGTCGTGACGTTCATGCGGCGCGCGCCCGAGGCCGGGCGTGCGCTGCCGGTCGAGCTCCACGGCGCGCGCATCCTGTGCGTGCGCGACCGCGAGGTCTACACCGCGTACGTACCGAGCCCGCGCGGCGCCGTCTTCATGACGCTCATCGAGAAGACGTTCGGCAAGGACGTCACGACGCGCACGTGGGACAC
>DATLEB010000290.1:0-4998 GCA_035525615.1 Kofleriaceae bacterium
GTTCGGCGAGGTCATGTTCGAGAAGGGCGTGGTGCCGTACGAGATCGTGTTCGCCGAGGACGCGAACGGCGCGAACCTGAAGCTCGTCAACCTCAAGATGGAAGTGCCGAAGCAGTACAAGCCCGAGCTCGATCGCGCCAAGGCGCGCACGGTGGCGAAGGCGGCCGCCGAGGCGATCCTCGCTGGCGATTACGACAAGCTCGACGCGATGAGCCTGCCGCGCATCCGCGGCGGGCGGACGACGGAAGACACGGTCGCGCTGAAGAAGCTGCTCGCCGAGCTGGGCGGCGGGGTCCGGCTGGAGATCGTGAAGGACGAGGCGTGCGGCGAGACACAGCACTGCATCGACTATCACGCGGTCGGCGCCAAGGCCGGCGCGAGCATCACGCTCAAGATCTCCGCGCCGATGGCCGTGTGGCGCGTGAACCACTGGAACTTCACGATGGACGACGCCAAGAAAGCAGGGACGCCATGAAGACTCGTGCCGCGATCGCGCTGGAGGTAGGCAAGCCGCTCGTCGTCGACGAGGTCGACCTGGACGGCCCGCGCGCCGGCGAGGTCCTCGTCGAGCTGAAGGCCACCGGCGTGTGCCACACCGACGAGTTCACGCGCAGCGGCGCGGATCCCGAGGGCCTGTTCCCCGTGATCTTCGGGCACGAAGGCGCGGGCGTGGTGCTCGAGGTCGGCGGGGGCGTGACCAGCGTGGCGCCCGGCGATCACGTGATCCCGCTCTACACGCCCGAGTGTCGGGGCTGCAAGTCGTGCCTGTCGCGCAAGACGAATCTGTGCACCGCGATCCGCGCCACGCAGGGCAAGGGCATGATGCCCGACGGGACGAGTCGCTTCTCGTATCGCGGCAAGCCCGTGCACCACTACATGGGCTGCTCGACGTTCGCCAACCACACGGTGTTGCCGGAGATCGCGCTGGCCAAGGTGCGCAAGGACGCGCCGTTCTCGTCGATCTGCTATCTCGGCTGTGGCGTGACGACCGGCATCGGCGCGGTCATCTGGACCGCGAAGGTCGAGCCCGGCGCGAACGTCGTCGTGTTCGGCCTCGGCGGCATCGGGTTGAACGTGGTGCAAGGCGCGCGCATGGCGGGCGCCAACATGATCGTCGGCGTCGACATCAATCCGGCGCGCGAGGAGCTCGGCCGCGCGTTCGGCATGACGCACTTCGTGAACCCGAAGGAGCTGAAGGGCGGCGCGGGCGACGTGGTCGGGCACCTCGTCGAGCTGACCGGCGGCGGCGCCGACTACAGCTTCGAGTGCGTGGGCGACGTGAAGCTCATGCGCCAGGCCCTCGAGTGCTGCCACCGCGGCTGGGGCGTGAGCGTCATCATCGGCGTCGCCGGCTCGGGCCAGGAGATCGCGACCCGCCCGTTCCAGCTCGTCACGGGGCGCGTCTGGAAAGGCACCGCGTTCGGCGGCGCGCGCGGCCGCACCGACGTGCCCAAGCTCGTCGACTGGTACATGGACAAGAAGATCGAGATCGACTCGATGATCACGCACAAGCTGCCGCTCGACCGCATCAACGAGGCCTTCGACCTGATGCACTCCGGCGCGTCGATCCGCACCGTCGTAGAGTTCTAGCCAGAGCCAGAGCCAGAGCCAGAGGTGGCCGAAGGCGCCGCACTTCGCGGCGCGCCCGCGATCACGGACGCAGGTGCGCGCCGAAAAACGCGAGCATCTCGGCCCAGGCGGCGGCGGCGGCGCGGGGGCGGTAGCGCTGCGGGTTGGTGAAGTTGAGGAAGGCGTGGCCGGCGTCGCGGTAGCGATGGAACTCGTGCGGCCTGGCGTGGCGCGCGAGCTCGGCGGAGAGCGCGTCGACGTCGGCGGGGCTCGGGTCGGCGTCCTCGTCGCCGAAGAAGCCGACCACGGGGCACCTGATCTGCGCGAGCAGGTCGAACGGCGTGGTGCTGACGTCGCCGCCGCCACTGCCGGTGCCGAAGGACGTCTTCATGCGGCCGCCGTAGAAGACGGCGGCGGCGGCGAGATCATCACGCACGCCGGCCATCATGAACGCGGTGCGGCCGCCCATGCAGAACCCGGTGACGCCGACCGGGCCGACGGCGCACTCGCTCAGGCCCCGGAGGTGCGCGAGCCCCGCGTCCATGTCGGTGACGATCTGCTCGTCCGACAGCATTCCCATGCGCGCGTAGGTGTCGGTGACGTCCGCGGGCTGACGGTGATACAGGTCGGGCGCGGCGACGGCGTAGCCGCGCCGGAACAACCGATGGACCACGTCGAGCATGAACGCGTCCATGCCGGGGCCGTGATGGCAGACGAGGACGCCGGCGCACCGCGGCGCATCGGGGACGCCCACGTAGACGCGCATCTTGGAGCCATCGACGTCGATCTCGTCCCAGCGCACCGGCATGGCGCGCAGTCTACTGCGGCGACGCCCACACGCCGGGCCGCGCCAACGGGCGTTAGGACCCGGCCGGCGTCATCGTCGCGGCGATGTGGCCGAGCTGTGCGGCCACGTCTTCAGCACGCTCCGGGCGGTGCCCCGCGTCCTTGGCCATCATCGAGCGCACGAGCGAGACGAGCGCGTGCGGCAGCTTGCCCATGGGCGAGCTCACCGTCGGGATCTCGGCGTTGAGGTGCAACGCGAGCAGCGCGCGCAGGTTGCCGGCGCGGTAGGGCACCTGCCCGTTGAGCATCTGGAACAGGATGCAACCGAGCCCGTAGAGGTCGGTGCGTCCGTCGACGTCGTGGCCCATCACGTGCTCGGGCGACATGTAGCTCGGCGTGCCGAGGATCATGCCGTCGCGCGTGAGGCCGTCGGATGCGTTCATCAGCTTGGCGGCGCCGAAGTCGGCGAGCTTCACGCTCAGGTCCTCGGCGACGAAGATGTTGCTCGGCTTCACGTCACGGTGCACGACGTCGACCGCGTGCGCCGCCGCCAGCCCCTCGGCGATGCTCTGCGCGACGCGCACCGCCGCGTGCGGCGCGAACA
This sequence comes from Kofleriaceae bacterium, assembly GCA_035525615.1. Taxonomy (GTDB): domain Bacteria; phylum Myxococcota_A; class Polyangia; order Haliangiales; family Haliangiaceae; genus UBA2376. The sequence continues at coordinate 2,960 of DATLEB010000290.1, forward strand.
TCGCGCCGCGCAACCGCTGCATCAGGTTGGGCGCGTCGACGAGCTCCATCACCAGATACGGTCGCCCGTCGGGCAGGTTCCCGAAGTCGAGCATCTCCACGATGCGCGGATGGCGCGAGCGCGACGCCGTGCGCGCCTCGCGCAGGAACCGTCCGAACGCGATGGGGTCGGTGCGGAACACGCCGTGGAGGATCTTGATCGCTACCGGCCGATCGAGCCCCCGGTGCAGGCCTCGGTGCACGACGCCCATGCCGCCCTCGCCCAGCTTCTCGAGCACCGTGTACTTGTCGATGCTCTCGGGGACGCCGTGCTTGCCGGTGTCGTCGGTCCCGACCAGGAGCCGCCGCAGCTCGACCGAGCTGCCGGCCGGCGTGTGGCGGTAGCCGACGACCAGCTCGCCGGTCGCGCCGTTGCTCTTCACCGAGATCCGACCGAGCCGCTCGCTCATCCCGCCGATCGGCAGGCCCGCCATCGCCGCGAGCCGCGCCGCCACCGCGTCGGCCTGCGCGCGCGGCAGCTCGCCCAGCTCGACGATGCGCCCGCGCACGTCGACCGCGATCGTCGTCATCTGGCCGCCCGGAACGAGTAACGCGCCCACGCTGCCGCGCCGCACCGGGATCGCCGCGACCGCATCCGCGATCTGCGTCGGCCGCGCCTGCGCGATCGCCTGGCGCAGCGCGCGCAACGCCGGCCCCGCACCCGGATCCTCCTCGGCCAGCCGGCGCACGACGTCGTCGGCGCGGTCGCCGAGCGAGCCCACCGCCTCGAGCGCGCCCGGCGTGACGTCGAGGGCCCCCGGATCGACCGCGGCCACCTCGCGGAGGAGCTTCTCGCGCTCCGCGGCGGCCAGCTTCGCCTCGCGTGCCGCGAGGTTGGTCGCGCGCCGTGTCAGGCCGGCGTCCACGGTCTCGCGCAGCTCCTCCGCGTTGTACGGCTTGGTCAGGTAGCGCACCACCTGCTCGCCGTTGATCGCCGTCAGCGCCGACTGGAGGTCGGGCGTCCCCGTCAGCATCACGCACGGGATGTCGGGGTGCGTGCGCTTGAGCGCAGCGATGAGCGTGGGGCCGGACATCTGGGGCATGTCCTTGTCGGTGATGATCAGGTCCACCGACTCGCGCTCGACCACCTCGATCGCCTCGCTGGGATCGTGCAGCTGGATGATGCGGCGCTCCGGAGACGCGACGACCCGGGCGACGGCCCGGGTCACGTCCAGCTCGTCGTCAACGATCAGGATGGTCGTCGACTGCATCCCCTCGATCGTCGAGTCAAGGCCTCGATCGGTCAAGGGAGGGGACCGGGAGACGCTCCCCGCTGATGCCCGGCAGCTACCCCATCCTCGTCGTTCCGGGGTGAATCAGTTCTGCGGATACGCGGTCCAGCCCGTCGTCCAGTCGGTCGTGCCGACCGCGCCGACGAACGTGGCCGTCGAGTCGAAGAACCCGTCGCCGGGAGGCGTCGCGCCGCCGGTCATGGCCGCGCTCTGCGCGCCGATCGCGAAGGTCGGGTTCGAGACGTTGAACGCCGCGGCGGGCATGCCGGGGTCGACCTCGCGGTTGCTGTTGGCCGCGTTCATGACGTAGGTGCGCTCGTCGATGTCGCCCGCGGCCGGCGGGCTGGCGACCGGCGTGAAGTTGTTCGCGCCGTTCAACGCGTTGTTGTTGAAGAAGATCGAGTTCTTCAGGAAGAGGTCACCGGCGGTGACCTGCCCCTCGGTCGCCGCGTCGCGCAGCTCGATCGCCTTCGGGAAGTTCAGCACGAGGTGGTTGTAGTAGTGACCGCCGGTGCCGCGACGGAGCACCATCGCGAAGCTGCCCGAGCCCACCGAGTAGTCGGCCTTGCCGATGATCGTCGCGTTGTAGATCGTCGGCAGCGTGCGCGGCGCGGCGGTGTACGACGCGGCCGTGCCGTGGTTGTCCGACTCGTAGCCGTTCGAGGCCTCGGCGGCGGCGTCGGGACCGACGTTCTGCACGATGATGAACTGGCCCTTGCCCTGCCAGCCGTTGTCGGTGTCGAGGCCGTCGTCCTGGTTCTGGCTCGAG
>DATLEB010000297.1:0-27118 GCA_035525615.1 Kofleriaceae bacterium
ACCGCCTGCGAGGCGAGCAGCGGGTCGGTCTCCTTCGGCAGGAGCGCGAGCATGCCGACGGCGCGCAGGCGGCGCTGGATCTTCGGCGGCAGGTACGCGTAGACCGGCGGGAACTGCGGACGCGGCAGGTTGCCCCACAGCTGCTCGTCGTACGGCGGCGGCTCGGGCAGCCGGTCCATGTGGACGTCTTCGGGGTTGAACGTGACCTCGACTCCGCCGTAGCCCTGTCCGCCCATGACCTGGTTCTCGTACGCGATTTGCTCGGTGGCGGATCCGGCGAGCGCCTGGGCGCCGGTGGTGCCCTTGGGCAAGCTCTGCGGCATGTTGCGGGCCATGCCGACGAGGTAGACCTCGACGCTCTTCTGATGCGGCGGCAGCGGCAGGTCGCGCACGTCGATGGTCGCGACCTCGGTGCTGGTCGACAGCGTGCGGAAGTCGAAGTTGTTCCACGTGCCGCGGGTCTCGAAGTCGACGTTCAGCGACGACGAGCCGGTGAGATCGACCATGAAGCACTGGTGCTCGCCGAAGACGGCGGTGCAGCCCGCGCCGGCGAGATCGTTGGCGGTGGGCACGCCGAAGCGGCAGCGATCGGCCGGGCTGAGCTCCCAGCCGAAGTGCACGTTGCCGAGGGTGCCCGCCGGAATGACGTCGGTGTTCGTGGCTGGGTTGGTGTCCGGCGCGGTCGCCGGCGCCACGTGCCACGCACTCGACAGGTCGCCGCGCACGTCGCCGATCTGCGCGCCCCACTTGGCGACGCGGAACTCGGCACGCACCTCGCCGGGCTGGATGTCGCGCGTGGAGTTGTTCTGCAACCGGACCACGAACACGTTCTTGATCGGATCGTCGGGCATACCCGAGACCTCGATGGCGCCCTTGACCTGCGTCGTGAGCGCGACCGTGTTGAAGTTCGTGGTCCCGGTCGGATCGTGGGTCACACCGAGACCGTTGTTGGTCGCGACGCTGATGGTCTCGCACGCGTTCCCCGCGGGCCCACCCGTCGGCGCCGCAAACACGCCGTCCGTCGAGCGGAACGAGCCCCAGTCGGCGACCTGCGGCAGGCTGAGCTGCAGGTCGGTGTCGCCATCGTCCATCGGCGAGTCGCCGAACGGCAGCGTCCGCGGCCACACGTACCAGGCCGGGTCAGCCGCCGTGGTGAAGGCGAAGTCCATCGCGACGTCGGTCGCGGTGGTGAGCCCGTGCTTGAACTCGGTGCCGGTCGTGACCACTGGCGCGCGGAACTGCACGGTCCACACGCCGCTCGACGGCTTCCAGATGCGCAGCGATTCGGTCAGCCACGTGGGCGTGGCGTTGTCGGGATGACACGCCGAGCCGGCGGGTGCGCCGGTGTCGTAGCAGGGCGCGTAGACGCCGGGCACGCCCGAGTCCTCCTGCCACACGCGGAAATGGGCGTCGCGACCGGTGTCGCACGTGACGTCGGGCGTGGTGGTGCTGCCGCCGGCGTCGCAGAACGGTACGTTCTGCATGCCGGGACGCGCGGTGGGCGTGATACGGACGCGGATCATCTTGGCCGGCTGTCCGCCGCCCGGACGAAGGAAGATGCGCACCACGCGGGCGCCGCTGATGTCGCCGACGTTGAGCTTGGCCGAGTAGTAGAGGTGCTGCCCGCCCTCGGCATCCGAGCTGAGCAGGCGAACCTCGACCGGCGACATCGCCGAGCCGGGGTTGAGCGCGTCCGCGATGCTGGCGCCGCCCGCGTTGACCCAGCGTGGGTCCTCGTCGCGCACGTCGAGGACGCGGTTCGAGACCGCGCCCGTCCATCCACTGGCCCAGTACGGGGGACCGTAGAAGTACGCGTCGAGGATGTCGTCGTGGCCGGGGAGCCCGAAGGACCGCGGCACACACGCTTGTTTGTTGTCACCGGCGTGCGCGGTCGCCGGCACGATGGCGGAGACCACCGTCATCGCCCATAGCGCTCTCGTCACTGATCGCATGATTCTCCGTCGGCGCTCGCGGCGCCTCGTTACTGGTGCAGGGTCGCAAACACGTTGATCGGGTTGGTGTTGATGCAGCTCGGCATGCCCCATGTCGCCGGGAAGGAGTCGCCGAAGCTGAGCGTGGCGCGCGTGCAGCGCCGCGCGGACGTGCCGGTGGTGCTCCCGATGGAGATGGCGCCGCTGACCTGGAAGGCGATCCAGTACGTTGTGCTCGGTGTCAGCATTGCCGCCGTGGGCGTGAACGTGTTGATGCCCGCCACCACCGAGGTGGCGGCGCTCGTGGCGACCAGCATGCTGGGCGCGTCGTTCACCGAGTCGTGCGTGTAGATGGCCATCTTGGCCATGTTGCCGGCGGCGCTGGTGATCATTCTGATGTCGTCGAGCGTCCAGTTCGAGCCGGCGGCAGCGGTCGTCACCTTGTAGGCGATGCGCTGCATCGCGCTGCCCGTCGCCGTCGCCTGGCCGAAGTACGTCGGCCAGCCCGGCTGGTCGACCACGGTCGTGTCGTTGACCGTGATCCCGACGGTGGCGTTGTTGGTGGCACCCGAGCTGAGCGTGACCGTGGTCGACTCGCTCTGGTTGTCGACGTCCGCCACCGGCGTGACCGTCACCGTGACCGGCGAGCTCCAGTTGCTCGTCGAGAACATGATGCTCGAGTGCGAGAGCGTGGCCACGCCCGCGGGATTGAGCCCCACGCTGACGGTGATCGCCGCCAGGGGCTGATGCGAGAGCGCGACGGTGAACGAGCCGGTGGTGTTCTCGTTCACGGTGACCGAGGACGGCGACGACACGATGGTGAGCGTGTCGTCGTCGTCGACGTTGACCGCGCACGTGACCGCGGTGGCGCTCGCGCCGCTCAGGGTGAGCGTGGTGTTCTCGTCGACGAGGTCGGTGTCCTGCGTCGCGGTGATAGTCACCGCCTGGGTGGTCTGCCAGTTGGTGTTGCTGAAGGTCAGGTTCCCGGAGGTGCCGGCCACACCGCTCGGCGACGTGCCGACGGTCACCGTCACCGACGGGGTGCTCGGCTGGTAGGCGAGGCGCACGTTGATCGTGGTCTGGTTGCCCTCGGTCAGGTTGATGGTCGAGGGCACGCCCTGGATGGCCTGCGTGTCGTCGTCGTTGACGGTGGCGCCCACGGCGCGCGCCGGCGCGTTGCCGGGGCTGGTCAGGTTGATGTTGACCGTCTCCGCCGCCAGATTGTTGTCGTCGGTGCCGGTGACGGTGACGTTCTGGAACACGTTCCAGTCGCCGGGGCCGAAGGTCAGGTTGCCCGAGGTCGTGGCCTTGTTGGAGTCGGCGCTGGCGACCTGCACGATGACGTTGCCCGGCGGCTGGAACGCGAGGCGCACGCCGAACTGCGCGGTGCCGTTCTCCTGGAGCGTCACCGAGCTCACCGACGTGTTGATCGCCTGCGTGTCGTTGTCGGGCTTGCTGACCGTCACGTCGGTGGTGAGCGCGGGCGACAGCGAGCTGAATCGCACCGTCGCCGTCTGCGTGGCGAGATCGTCGTCCTGGAGCGCGCTGACGGTGACGTACTTGTACTGATTGTAGTCGCCCGAATTGAAGACGAACGACGTGGTGCCGGTCAGCGCCACCACCGCGGCATCGAGGCTCTCGGCGTTGACCGTGACGTTGCCCAGTGGATCCTGACGCAGGCGTACGCCCAGCGTCATCGACGCCATCGTCCCCTCGGTGAGCGACATCGATGACACCGTGGCCTCGAGGCCCTGGGTGTCGTTGTCGTTGACGGTGATGGCGACGTTCTGCGCCGGGATCGGCGCGCTCGACGCAGTGATCGACGTCGTGTCGATCTGGGCGTTGGCGTCCTCGGCGCCGGTGACCGTGACGGTCACCGGCTGGTTGTAGTTGCCGGGCATGAAGACGATCGACGCTGGCATCGCGGTCGCGACCAGACCGTTCATCGAGGCGATGCTGACGGTGACGTTGCCGGCGGGCTGGTAGGCGAGCCGCACCGTGAAGGTGCCGGTCAGGCCCTCCGAGATGGTGACGTTGTTGGGCGTGACCTGGATCGCCTGGATGTCGACGTCGGTGACCGTGGCGTCGACGGTCACGCTGGCCGGCGCGCTGGCGCCGCTGAGCACGATCGGCACCGCGTCCTGCACCAGATCGACGTCGTGCGTGCCGGTGACGGTCACCGGCTTGAACGAGTTGAAGTCGCTCAGGTTGAACGGGATCGAGGTCGGGGCCACGCTCGCGTGTGGGCTGGCGCCCGAGCTGACGTTGACGGTCGTGCCGGCGTTGGGTCGGAAGCGCAGGCGAACGCCGAACGTCGCCTGGCCGGTCTCGTCGAGCGTCACCGTGCTCATGTCGGTCTCGATCACCTGCGTGTCGTCGTCGGTCTTGGTGACCGGCACGTCGAGCGAGGCGCCGAGGGAGGTGGCCTGGAAACGCACGAGGGTGCCGTCGTTGGCCAGATCCTGATCCTGCTCGCCGCGGATCGTGATCATCTTGGGCGTGTCGTAGTCGGTCGAATCGAAGGTCAGGCTGCCGCCCGACGGTGCGGTGATGGTCGCGATGGTCGGGTTGTCGATCGCGGCCGTGACGGTCACCGACCCGAGCGGGTCGAAGGCCAGGCTCACGCCGACCTGCACGGTGTTGCCCTCGAGGACGGTGACCGACGTGGCGCTCGCCACGAGCGTCGGCGTGTCGTTATCGTCGACCGTCACCGACACCCGGCGGCTGTTCGCGACCGCCGGCGACGAGAGCACGAGGTCGAGCGTGTCGTCGCGGGTGTCGTCGTCCTGGACGCCGCTGACCTGGACGGTCTGGACCAGGTTCCAGTTCGTGGAGTCGAAGTCGACGAAGTTGGGCGAGACGCTGACCTTGCCGACGAGCTCGGGCACGATGGTGACCCGGACGTTCTGGCCGGGATCGCGGGTCATGCTGATGCCCAGGCCGGTCGCGGCGCCACCCTCGGTGATGGTCCCGAGCGCAGCCGGCATGGGCACGATCTGGACTTGATCGTCGTCGAAGATGGTGGTGCCGACCGAGGTCGGGTCGGGGACCTGCGCGCTGGTCAGGGTCAGCATCGCCGTGGCGCCGGCGATGTCGAGGTCCTGCTCGGCGGTGATGATCACGTCCTGGTCGACGTTCCAGGTCGCGGCGGTGAAGCGCAGGCTCGTCGGCGACACCGAGGCGACGCCCGGTAACGCCGGCGAGAGCGCCACGGCGACGTCGACGTCCTCGATGGGCTGAGCCGTCAGCTTGACCTTGACGGTGCCCTGCAAGCCCTCGGTGATCTCGATCGCGCTCGGGTTGGCGAAGATCTCCAGCAGATCATCGTCGACGACCGCGACCGTCACCGTGACGTTGTCCATGGCGCCGGGCGCCGACAGGCCCACCGAGAGGTTGTTCGGCGCGGCGTCGGGGTCGCCCAGCGCGGTGAGCGTGACCGCGGTCGGCGCGGCCCAGTTGTCGTTGTCGAACGTCACCTCGGTCGGGGTCTGGAGGCGAGCGACGTCGCTCGGTGTGATCGTGACGGTGACCGGGGCCGTCGGCTCGGCGCTGAGCGACACGTTGAAGCTGGTGACCTGGCCCTCCGTCACCGTGATGTTCGTGGGATCCACGACCAGGAAGAATCCGGGCTGTTCCTCGCCATCGATCGGTGCATCGGTCGGTGCGTCGGGACCGCCGTCGATCGCGGGCAAGAAATCGGTGCTGGCGCCGGTGCAGGCAGTCAGCGCGGCCACGACAGCGAGAGCAAGTGCGCGCATCGGGTCGTGCTCCTCAGAAGCGGAAGGTGACCGACGCGCCGACCTGGCGGGCGCCGACATGGGTGGTGATCTCCGGACCTTCGCGGCGCGGTTGCTCGGGTTTCCCGATGAACCACAGCACCACCGCACCGGCGGTCGCAGCCGCGCCGACGCCGAAGCCGATGTTGGCGTACAGCGCCTGGTCGCGTGACTTCTTGTTGAGCGCGTTGGCTTCCTCGAAGCGCTCGCAGTTGAGATCGGGGCACAGGCTCTCGGCCCGGTCGGCGGAACGCGCCGAGCCCATCCCGAACACCAGCCCCGCCGCGACGCCGGCGACCACGCCGCCAGCGGCGAGACCGACGGCGATCTTGCGCCTGGGCGTGAACATCGACGGCGTCGTGCGATCGATGACCACGGTCTTGCCGGCGCTCTGCGGATTGCGGATCGCCTTGAAGCGCGGCACCTCGACCGACTGCTTGTCGTTCTCGGGCTGAATGTCGACCGCCGTCGACCAGGTCTCGTGGCCGGGCGCGCGCCCCGAGATCTGGTGCTTGCCGCCGTCGACGGGCAGCGCGCGGTTCCACGCGCCGGGATCGATCTGCACGCCGTCGCGCAGGACGATCAGCCCCTCGACGCGCACCTCGTCGGGCACGTTGATGGTCAGGTACGAGAGCCGCGACTCGAGCGCGCCGGCGCGCGTCTTCGCGGTGATGTTGAGGTTCTCGTACTTCCCGAGCCCGGCGGTCTGCCGCTCGACGGAGATCCACGCTTCCCACGCGGTGGCGAGGTCGCCGGCCTTCTCGCGGCAGTTGGCGATGTTCGTGATCGTCGCCAGCGATGGGTCGAGCTTCTGGCTCGCTTCCCAGGCCTCGCACGCTTCGCGCGTCTTGCCGGCGTCGGAGAGTGCCTTGGCCTCGTTGAAGAGGCGCTCGGCTTGAGCTGCGTTCTGTGCAGATGCTGTCGAGATGATCCCGATGATCCCGACGAGCGCTAGCGGCGCCGCGATCGCGACGCGCTTGGTGGTGCTACGCATGACCTCACTCCTTGCAACGATGCCGATCGATCACGTTGCCCTGCTCGTCCATACGGCACGGATCCTCCGTGCCCCCCATCTGGTCGGGCGCGGGCGTCACACTACGTGGATTTTCTGAGGCTCGCCTCACCCTTGTGGGGTGATGTGATGACGATCGGTCGCGCTCGCGCGCATCGACCGAGGCGTCCACCGAGCCATCCACGGGTGCGCTGATCGACGCGTCGATGGGGGCCGTCACGAGCGCAGCGTCGATCGCCGGCGCGAGCACTTCCTCGACGGTGCCGGCGTCGATCGCCGGCGCGAGCGGCGTCGCGGTTTCGGGCAGCGGCGCGGCCTCGACGTTGCTCGCCGGCGCGCGCGTCACGCGCCACGCGAAGCCGGCGCCCGCGAGGATTCCGAGCGCGAGCACGCCGACGATTGCCAGTCGTTGCCGGCGCGAGCGCGGCGGCGGCGGCGGCAGCACCGGCGCCGATCCGGCGGCACCACCGAGCGTCGTCGGCGTCCGCGACATCACGGTCTGCACCTGCCAGCGGTTCGAGAGCGCCGCGATGTCGACGCCGGCCGGCGGCGTGAGCACCGACGGCGACGCGAGGTGACGCGCGATCTCGAGCGCGACCTCGTTCATGTCGGCGAAGCGCTCGGCCGGCGACTTGGCGAGGCAGCGCATGACGAGCCCGTCGAGCGCACCGCCGAGGAACGGCAGCACCACCGACGGCGGCGTGGCCGTCTCGTAGAGCTGCATCGCGAGGATCTCGCCCAGGCCTTCGCCGACGAACGGCGGGCGTCCGACGAGCAGGTGATAGAGCATGCAGCCGAGCGCGTAGATGTCGCTGCGGTGATCGACCTCGCCGGCGCCGCGGCACTGCTCGGGCGACATGTAGAGCGGCGTGCCCATGATCGCGCCGGTCTGCGTCTTGGACGTCGCGCGCTCGTCGCCGGTGAGCTTGGCGATGCCGAAGTCGAGGAGCCGTACGCGTTCGCCGCTGGCGACCTCGTTGTCGCGGACGAGGAAGACGTTCTCGGGCTTGAGGTCGCGGTGCACGATGCCGCGTGCGTGCGCGGCGGCGAGCGTGGTCGCGATCTGGCGCCCGATGCGGAGGGCCTCGACCACCGGCAGTCGCCCGAGGCGTTCGAGGCGCTTGTCGAGCGGCTCGCCCTCGAGCAGCTCCATCACGATGAACGCGGAGCCGTCGGTGTGATAGCCGAAGTCGTAGATCTGCACGATCCCGGGGTCGGCGATCGCGGTCGCGGCGCGCGCTTCATTGAAGAAGCGCGTCACCATCTCGGGGTTCTGGGAGAACGCCGGGAGGAGGACCTTCACCGCCGCGCGGCGACCGAGGAGCGTGTGCTCGGCGAGATAGACCGCGCCCATGCCGCCCTGGCCCAAGGCGCGGATGATGCGGTGCCCGCCGATGATCGTCCCCAGCACGTCCCTCGTGAGGCGACGGAGGGCGGCGCGCGACGACTCACGCCACGTGGCAACGAGCGGCAGCGAGTCAGTGGGCCTGAATTCTCGGGGGAATTCAGCAGGCTACGATACAGGAACCTGTCCCCTCACCTTCTGGAGACGCTCGACCATCGCGCTGCGGGCTTCGGGAGGGTCGAGGATCCAGGCGTGGCGGCCGAAGCCGAGGACCCAGCCGGTGACCCACTCGAAGCCTTCGCAGTCGATATCGATCTGGGCGGCGCCGTCGTCCTGCACGGCGATCTCGCCGACGGGCCACGAGGCGCCGACGCGCGTGACGGCGAGCGGATCGAGGTGGACCTTCACGGTGACGGCGTCGGCGGACGGGACGTAGAGGCGCTCGCGGCGATAGGCCTCGAGATCGAAGTCGGCCGGCGCCTGGAAGCGCTCCGTGGTCTCGGCGAGCGCGGCGATGCGATCGATGCGGAAGGTCCGGACGTCGCCGCGCGTGTGGCAGTGGCCGACCACGTACCACTCACCCGCGTGGTGCACGATGCCGTACGGATCGATGCGGCGCGTCTGGGCGGCGTGGCGCGACGCGCTCACGTAGTCGATCTCGATCGTCGCGTTGCGGCGCGCCGCGGTGACGAGCTTGCGCAGGTGACCGCTCACGACCGAGTCCGGCTCGGCGACGACGGTGCCGGTGGCGAGCGTCTCGGCCTCGCCGGCGTCGCGGCCCAGCGCGGCGAGCAGCTTCTTCTCGGCGGCGGCCATCGACGTGTCGAACGGGACCACGCCGCTCTGGCGCAGCGCGCGGATGCCGAGCAGCAGCGAGCAGCCCTCGGCGGGCGTGAGGCGCAGCGGGCGCGTGAGGCGATGCGCGAGATCGACGAAGACGCGGCCGTCCTCGACGGAGACGAGCAGGTACTCGCCGGGATCCCCGTCGGGTGGACCGACCTGCGTCAGCAGATCGAGGTCGGCGATCATCTCCTCGCGATCGACGCCGAGCTTCTTGGCCAGCTCCTCGACCGCGACGCCCTCGGGGTGCTTGGCGACGTAGGGCACCACGAAGAGCAGGCGCCGCAGCTTCTGCGCGACATCTCTCATGGCGCGTACCTCGCGGCGATGGCGTCGAGCTCGGCGGCGAGGCGCGCCTTCAGGCGATCGCCCTGCTCGACGATGATCGCGCCCTTGGCGGCGAGCACGCGCGACACCGCGAACTCGGGGTTGCCGCAGCGGAAGCGCACGACGTGCGCGGCTCCGTGCTGCGTCATCTCGGCGCCGTCGCCGAAATCTTCGTTGGCGGTGTCGGCGGCCTCCGCCTCGAGGCGCAGCACCACGTCCTCGACCGGCTCGGTCGTGAACGTCCACGGCGAGCGATTCACGAATGCGCGCACGTCGAAGCCGCTGGGCCGCTCGAAGTCCGGGCTCTTGGGCTTGGCCGCCATCACGGCCTCGGCGATGCGATCGACGCGGAAGCTCCGCACCTCGCGGCGCAGGTGGCACCAGCCGACGAGGTACCAGGCGCTCTCGCGATAGACGAGGCCATACGGGTCGACGTCGCGCCGCGACGTCATGCCGTTGCCGGCGGCCTGATACGTCATGGTCACACGCTTGCGGAAGCGCGTCGCCGCCTCGAGCGTCGCGAACACCTCGCCGATGTGCTTGGCGTTGGGCGCGTTCTGCGGGTTGGCCTCGGGGAAGTGCACGAGCACCGGCGACGGGCCGCGGCCGGAATCGAACGAGAGCTCGGTGGGCGTGTCGGGCTTCTCCGGCAGATCGAACGCGAGCTTGCGCAGCGCGAGGTCGACGATCTTGGGATACGTGCCGCCCGGAATCGCGCGCGCCACGCTGGCCGCGAGCACGAGCGCGGAGACCTCGTCGGCGGTGAGCCGCACTTCGGGCAGGCGGAAGCGCTTGAGGTCGATCACGTAGCCGCCGTCCTCGAGCGAGTCGTCCTCTTCCGGCGTGATGTAGCGGATGGGCACGCCGAGCTCGAGCAGGTCGGCCTTGTCGCGCTCGAACGCGCGCAGGCCGGCCTCGGCGTTGTGCGTCTGGTAGCCGGGGAACTGCTCGCGGATCTCGCGATACGTGACCGGCGTGCGTGCGCGCAGCAGCAACATCACGAGATCGAGCAGGCGCTTGCTGCGATCGCCGCGGCCGTGCGGGTCGTCCGACGACGCCGAGGCCGCCGCGTCACCCTTGGCCTTGGCCGCGGGATCGCCCTTCGAGCGCGCCGCGGGCTTCTTCCCCGGGGCCGCCGGCGCTTTCTTGGCGCGAGCCTTGGTCACCGTCCTTCTCGTATCACGGATTTTGGCGCCGGCGCGCGTGCTCGGGTAGCCTCGCGCCCATGCGACTCGCTCTGTCCACCGCCGCCATGTCCGTCGCCGCCGTGCTCGTCTCGACGGGCGCGGCCGTCGCCGAGGATCTGACCGACTCGAGCGTCGAGAAGGGGTCGCTCGGAGCGGGGCTCATCATCGGCGAGCCGACGGGTGTGTGCGCGAAGCTTTACCTCGAGGACGATCAGGCGGTGCAAGCCGCGGTCGGATTTGCCTTCGTGAGCGGAGGTTTCCACGTGCACGCCGATTACGTGTTCCACCCGTGGATCATCGAGGAGCGCGAGGATTTCACGATCCCTGCGTACGTCGGCCCGGGAGTGCGCCTGATGCAGCACGGCGCGGGGCGCGACGGCGACAGCGATTTCCGCATCGGCCCGCGTGCGGTGGCCGGGTTGCTGTTCGACTTCAAGGAGATTCCGCTCGACGTCTTCGTCGAGGTCGCGGGCATCGTCGAGTACCGCTTCGGCAGCGAGGATCCCGACATCGCCGGTGTCGGGTTCGCGCTCAACGGCGGCATCGGCGCGCGGTACTACTTCTAGTCCGAGCGCCCACGTGGAACTGCCCGCCGTCACCGCCGTCACCGCCGACGGCGTGCGCCTCGTGATGCGCCGCTTCGCGCCGGCGACGGGAGCGGCGCGCGCGGCAGTGCTGTGCACGCACGCGATGATGGTGCACGGCCGGTACTTCCATGGACGCGATGGCGGGTTCGCGGCGGCGCTGGCGGGGCAGGGGCTCGACGTGTTCGTGCTCGACTGGCGCGGCCACGGCGACAGCAAGCCGCCGGCGCCGAAGGGCGGGACGTGGACGTTCGACGACTACGTCACGCTCGATCTGCCGGCGGCGCTCGCGGCGGTGGGCGCGGCGGCGGGATGTCGGCCGGCGGAGGTCGCGGTGCTCGGTCACTCGCTGGGCGGGCTCGTGACGCTGGCGTCGCTCGGTACCGGCGTGGTGAAGGTGCGGCGGCTCGTGCTCGCCGCGACGTCGGTGTGGCTGCCGGGACCGGATGGGCCGTGGCGGCGGCGCGCGACGATGCGCGTGTACGATGGCGTGGCGCGCGTGCTGGGCTACGCGCCGATCAAGCGGCTCGGTTTCGGCAGCGAGGACGAGCCGGCGAGCTACGTCCGGCAGCTCGCCGGCTGGGCGCGCACCGGACGATGGACGAGCCACGACGGCATCGATTACCTCGCGTCGCTCGCGCACGTCGACGTTCCGGCGTGGGCGATCGTGGGCGCCGGCGATGGGTTATGCGCGCCCGAGGACGCGGCGGTGCTGACGCGCCGCATGCCGCGCACCGTGCCGATGCGCGTCGTGTCGCGCGCCGGCGGCGACGCGTTCGATCCCGATCACTTCACGTTGTTCACGCGCCCCGACATGGCGCCGGTGTGGATCGAGATCGCGCGCGCGCTCGAATAGTGCGAAGAACTCGCGTGTTACCGTCCAGACCCCCTGGAGGTAACGATGAAGCGTGCGCTGGCTGCTGGATCGATCGTGTTGGTTACGGCGTTGTTCGGGTGCGGAGGCAAGAAGGAGGGAGGTGGTGGGGCGACTGGGAGTGGCGTCGCGACAGCCTCGGCTTCCGGATCGGGCACGGGCACGGGCACGGGCACGGGCACGGGCACGGGTTCCGGATCGACCGCGGGATCTGCCGCCGGCGGCGACGAGCGCTGCGCGGATCCCTGTCGCTTCCTCGCCGACACCATCATGGCCGACGTCAACGAGCCGTTGCAGAAGGCGTGCGGCACGACGTTCCCGACGCCGGGCATGAACGATTGCGAGGCCAACGACTACCTGCGCAACTGCATCTACGCGCACCACGGCTACACCTTCAAGAAGGCCAAGTGGAAGGACGTGTTCGGCAAGAAGTCCTGGTACAAGGCGCGCGCCGACTTCAAGGAGTCGGAGCTGTCGAAGGTCGCCAGCCAGAACATCCGCGACCTGAAGGGCATCGCGGCGACGTGCCGCGGCGACGAGGTGCCGCCGATCCCGGCGACGTTCACGGCATCGAAGGTCAGCAAGGCCGATCTCGCCCTCATCGTCGGCTGGTTCACGCAGAAGGCGGCCGGCGATCCGCCGCTGCCCAAGAAGCTCGAGGCCGACGGCAACCCGGCCACGGAGAACGAGATCAAGGGCTGGCTCGACGAGAAGCATCTCTTCACGCTCGAGTCGTGGACGCCCATCGAGTACGACGACGGCAAGTCCTCGGGGCTCCGCCGCATCACCGCATCGACGGGACAGCCGTCGCCCGACTGCACGGGCGACGGCGAGGACTGCGAAGGCTTCGAGTGGATCACGTTCGAGATCGACGAGAAGAACAAGATCGTCGGCATCTCGGTGGGCGCGGCGGCGTGCCCGCTGGTGTACGTCGAGGGCGCCGGCGGCGCGCTCACGTACGAGGGTGAGATCCTGCGCAACCTGGTCCGCGCCGGTCACGAGGCGACGCAGCACCTGCGCCTGGACGCGGCGGATACGTGCGGCGCGGACGCGCGTGACGCGCGTGTCGTGCGCGTGCAGCTGGTCGAGGCCAAGGACGAGCTCACGATGCTCGACGCGGTCGCGCTGGTCGTCGACGGCGCCGCGATCGCGCCACGTTCGTGTGTCGGCGGTGGCGCCGGCGCCGCGGCCCACGCCGCGTACTGCGGCAACGACGCGCGCTATCACACGCTCGTGCGCGGCCAGACCCTCGCGCTCGAGTTCGACATCCCGGCCGGCGCGACGTGCGAGCGGCCGGTGTTGCAGGCGGACGGCTACTACGTGCCGCTGCTTCCGACGCTCTCGCAGCGCTGACGATCGCTACGCGCGAGTGCTCGGGCGACCGCGCGTGTTGCCGCGCTGGCAGGCGGCGCTTGCCAAACTGGCACGGTGATCGCCGTCCGGCGCGGCGCAACTCCGTGATCCGACGCGCCTCGGCGCGGCACGTCTGCGGCATGGCCGCTGCAATGTCTCGCGCCATGGCCGCGATCGACTCCCTGCTCCGCGTGATGACGCTGCGCGACGCGGAGGCGATGACGATCACGACCGGCCAGGTTCCGTCGCTGCGGCGCGCCGGTAACGCCGAGCCGATGGCGATGCCCGCGCTCGACAGGGCGCTGGTCGCCGGGTTCGTCGACGAGATCGTTCCGGAGGACGCGCGCGCGGCGTTCGAGGAGCGGGGCTCCGGCGAGTACACGTACCAGACCAGCGCCGGCGACACCGTCGCGGTGCTCATCGAGATCAACGGCGCGGGTCACCGGCTGGTGGTCCGCCGTCAGGGACGCGGTGCGGCGGCACCCGCGCCGCGTCCCTCGGGAGCCGGCGAGCCCGTGCGCGCTCCGAATCCCGCGCTGGCCGCGTTTGCGATTCCTGTCGCGGCGCCGGTTGCGGCTCCGGTCGCGCATGCCGCTACCGCGGCGGTCGCGCCCGCGGTCGCGCTGCCCGGATACATCGCGCATCTGCTGTCGATCGCCGCGGAGCGCCGCGCCTCGGATCTCATCCTCTCGCAGGACCTCGCGCCGCGGTTGCGCGTCGACGGCGATGTCGCCGTCCTCGACGAAGCCTCGCCCACCACCGCCGCGGAAATCCTCCAGCTCCTCGCCGCGTGCGACGCGCCGATCGGCGCGAGCGGCAGCGTGGACTTCGGCGCGACGATCGACGGCCATCGCCTGCGCGGGCACGGCTTCCGGCACGAACGCGGCGTCGGCGTGGCGCTCCGCCTCATCCGGCGCGACGTTCCCACGCTCGATCGCCTCGGCCTCCCCTCCGATCTCGCCGACCTCGTGAAGCTGCGCTCGGGCCTCGTGCTCGTCGCCGGGCCGACCGGCTCCGGCAAGTCCACGACCTTGGTCGCGCTGGTCGCGCAGCTCGAGCGCACGCGCGCCGCCCACGTCGTCACGCTCGAAGATCCGATCGAGTACCTGCACGAGACCGAGCGCTGCCTCGTGCACCAGCGCGAGGTCGGCCATCACGTCGCCAGCTTCGCCGACGGCCTGCGCGCCGCCTTGCGCGAGGCGCCCGACGTCATCGTCGTCGGCGAGCTGCGCGATCGCGAGACCATCGCGGTGGCGCTCTCGGCCGCCGAGACCGGTCACCTCGTGCTCGGCACCGTCCACGCGCCGGGCGCCGCCGTGGCCGTCGACCGCCTGATCGACGCGTTCCCCGAGCACCAGCAGCGGCAGGCGCGCACGCAGATCGCCGCCGTCCTGCGCACCGTCGTCACGCAGCACCTCCTGCCGGCGCGCCGCGGCGGCCGCATCGTCGCGCTCGAGCGCGTGCCCGTCACGTCCGCCGTCGCGTCGCTCATCCGCAAGAACGAGCTCCACATGCTCGGCACGCACATCCAGACCGGCCGCGACGCCGGCATGATCCCGCTCGAGAAAAGCCTCGCGCGGCTGGTCCGCAGCCAGCAGGTCGACGCCGCCGTCGCGCGCGCCGTCGCGGCCGATCTCGACTTCTTCGACGCGTCGCTCCGCACCGCCTGATGAGCTAGTTGAACTCGGCCTTGGTGCGCTTCATCGCGTCGAGCGTCAGCGTGCACGTCGTGTTCTGTCCATCGCACGCGTCGCGCCACTGCGCGAACTGGTCGTCGCCGTCGACGGGCGTCAGCACCACGACGGTGCCGCGCTCGATCTGGAACCGGCAGTCCCCGTCGGGACCGGTGCACGACACGCCGGGCTGGTCGCCCTCGACGCTCCCGCGACCCTTCACCTCGATGCGTAGCTCGACCTCCACCACCGTCGGTGCGTCGATCGCGCGCGCGTCGATCGGTCGGGCGTCGGTCGACGCCGCGCCGCTGTCCTCGCCGCTGCAGCTCGCGCCGGGCGCGGCGCACCAGCCACCGTTGCACTGCTGATCGCCGGCGCAGTCGGACGCGGCGCTGCACGTGAGGGCGCAGTCGCGCAGTCGCGGCTCGTAACACGCGATCAGGGCCGCGCCTGCGAGCGCGACCGCACCGATCCGCGCGGCCACGCCTAGAAGCCCCACGACAGCACCACCTCTCCGCCGCCGGCCTGCGGTCCGATCGCGATCGTGGCCGGGCGATCCGCGCGCCGGCCGGTCCAGTACAGGGCGCCACCTGCCGCCACTGCAGCGACTCCGAGACCGAGCGACGCGCGGGCGACCATCCGCGAGCGGCGCCCGCGTGCATCGTCGTCGGCGACATCGTCCCAGGAGCCGCCGCGCTCGTACCCCGCGCTCACGCGATCGGCGGCGCGCGAGGCATCGAGCGCGAAGTACGCACCCGTCGCGATCAGGACGCCACCGCCACCCGCGATGATCAGGCCCGCGCTGCGCCGACCCGAGCCGTCGTCGGCGTCACCGCGCGCGCCGCGGCCACCCGCGAGCGAGGGTCCGCGACCGAGACCCCCCGCGGCCGCATCTCGCTCACACACCTCCGCGGCGGACAGGTTCTCTCGCGCCGTCAAGCGATATGGCGAGCGGGGATACTGCGCGAGGTACCGGCGATATGCATCGGCGGCCTCGGCGCACTGACCGGCCAGGCGGTACGCCTGTCCGAGGTTGTAGAGCAGGCCCGGGCTCGGCACGAGTCGATACGCCTCGCGATAGCTGGCGATCGCGGACGCGTAGTTCCCGCGATCGAACTCGCGCTTGGCGCTCGCGGCTTCGGCGCGCGCGACCGCCTCGGCGTCCTCGGGTGCCACGGGCGTCGCGACTCCCTCCGCGCTCGCGGCCTCCGCCGTCACCAGCATGACGCCGATCCCGACGACGATTCTCATCACGACGATCGAAACTAGCACCGCTTCGCGGGAGCACCGCAACGTCTCCCGCAGATCACGAACCGTGCGCTGGCGCTCACGGGGGAGATCGGAGATCAGTTGAACGACGCGCCGACCAGGCTCACAGGCGCCGACACCGTCACCGTGCACGTGCGCCCGGCGCCCATGCAGTTCGGCGTGGTCCAGTCGAGGAACGTGTGCGAGCCCGGGCCGTCGACGGCCGTGAGCATCACCGTCGTCCCGGGGTTGATGCCGTACGAGCAGTCCCCCGGGGGCGCGTCGCAATCCACGCCGGGGAAGTCGCCCACGACGCTGCCGCGCCCCGAGATCACGATGCGCAGCGTGGCGCCGGCGTCGATGGGGGCGTCGATCGCCGCATCGGTCGGCGCATCGACCGCGGCGTCGCTCGACGCATCGTCGATCCGCGCGTCGATCCTCGCATCGATCCTCGCGTCGGTCTCGCTCGCGTCGGTCTCGCTCGCGTCGCTGGTGTCGCCGTCGCTCCCCGCCGCGTCCGGTTCGATCGCGCAGGCCACGCCGGGCGCGGCGCACCAGCCGCCGGCGCCGCACACCTGATCGCCGGCGCAATCGGCGGCGCTCGTGCAGCTCACCGTGCAGTCGCGCAGCGTCGGCTGGTAGCACGCGGCGAGCGACGCCGCGGCCACGGCGACGAGCAGGCCGCGCGCCGCTGCGCCTAGAACCGCCATGACACCGCCACCTGCGCGCCGTCGTGCCGCGGCGTGACCGCGACCGCGCGTTCGTTCGAGCGCCGCCCGAGCACGTACAGCGTCGCGCCCGTCGCGAGCGCGACCGCACCGGCGCCGAACGTGATGCGCGAGATCAGCTGCGCGCGCCGCCCGCGCTCGTCGGCGCCCGCGACGTCGGCCCACGCGCCGCCGTTCTCGTAGAAGTCGCTGACCTTCGCGTCCTGCCGCGCCGCATCGAGCGCGAAGTAGCCGCCGGCGATCACGAGCCCGCTCCCCACCGCCATCGCGCCGACACCTGCGCGCCGCAGGCCGCGTCCGTCGTCGCGCGCCGGGGGCGTCACGGGCTGGTTCGCGTCGGGGAGCTCCGCGCGCTTCTTCGCGTCGCGTCGCTTCGCCGCGGCCTCGGCGTCTCGCGCGCACACCTCGGCGGCGGTCTGGTTCTGCTGCGCCGTCTCGCGGTACGGCGAGTCCGGCACGAGACGGAGGTACTCGCGGTACGCCTCGGCCGCCTCGGCGCAGGCGCCGAGCAAGCGATACGCCTGCCCCAGGTTGTAGAGCAGCCCGGGGCTCGGCACGAGCCGGTACGCCTCGCGATACTCCTCGACGGCGACGGCGTAGTCGCCGCGATCGAAGTGTTCCTTCGCGCTCGCCGCCTTGGCCTTCGCGATCTTCTCCGCGTCGCCGGGCGCCACCGGCGCCGGCTGTGCCTCGGCCACGCTCGTCGTGGTCAGCACGAGAGCGAGTGCGATCGCGAACCGCTGCATCAGAACGACTCGATCGTACCGTTTGGATCGATCTTGCGCTCGGGTGCGGGCGACGGTTGCGCCGGCGCCTTCGGCGTTTCCTCACGCGACGCTTCGGTGCGCGCGTGCGCACGCTTGCCGCGCGAGCGCGAAAGCTTGGTGAGCTCGATATCGAGCACGGTCGCGGCGCGCACGTCGAGCTCCCGTCGGTACGATTCGTATCCGGTCGCCTCGACACGCACGACGTGACGGCCCGGCGGGACCGTGCCGCTCACGAGCCCGCTGCGCGACGTCGCGGGGGTCGCGTCGATCCACACGCGCGCGCCCTTCGGTGCGCCACGAACTTCGAGCGACAAGCTCGGCACGGGCGCGGCGGGCACGGGCGCGGCGGTCGCCGGTGGCGCAGGTGCGACCGGCTCCCTCACGACCGCGGTCGCGTCCTCGAGCGCACCCCTCGCCGGCGCGACCGCGCGCGACGAGCTCGTGCGCGATCGGCCACTCAGCGTCGCCGCGACGAGCACGCCGGCGGCGGCGAGCGCCACACCGCCGCCGAACAGCGCCCAGCGCAGCGTCGACCGCGGCGCCCGCGTCGGCCGCGACAGATCGACGGCGCTGATCGCGGTCTGCTCGCCCGTGCCCGCACCCACGGTCGCCGACATCGGAGGCGGCAGGCTGCCGGTGGCGATGCGCCGCTCGCGCCGCGTCTGCGTCGTGCGCAGCGCGAACAGCGCGCGCACCGCACGTAGCGTGTCCATGATCGCCGTCAGCGCCGGGCGCCCGGCGACGTCCTTCGCCAGCATGGCCAGCAGGAGCGCCTCGAGCTGCGGCGGGATGTCGGGCCACACGTCGCTCGGCGGCGGCGGCGGCTCGCGCAGGTGCATCGCGACCATGTCGGCGACGCTCTCCGCGACGAACGGCGGGCCCTCGAGAAACATCTCGTACGCGATGACGCCCAGCGAGTAGATGTCGCTGCGCTCGTCGAGACTCTTGCCGCGCGCCTGCTCGGGTGACACGTACTGCGGCGTTCCGAGGATCACGCCGCTCGTCGTCAGCGACATGGAGCGCGGCGTCGCGTCGTCGCGCAGCTTGGCGATGCCCCAGTCGACGATCTTCACCGCGGTGGCGCCGCTCGGGGCGTCGTTCAGGTAGATGTTGTCGGGCTTGAGATCGCGGTGCACGACGCCGTGCGCGTGCGCGGCGACCAGCGCGTCGGCGATCTGCAGGAGCACGTCGATCGCCTCGAGCGGGCTCATGCGGCCCTGCTCCATGCGCTCGCCGAGGGTGCGCCCGCGCAGGAGCTCCATCACGAGGTACGGTCGCCCATCCGCGAGCTGACCGATGTCGAAGATGTCGACGACGCTCGGGTGATCGATCTGGTTCGCGGCGCGCGCTTCCTGCACGAAGCGCTCGGCCATGCCCGGCGAGCGCAGCATCTCGGCGCGCACCACCTTGATCGCCGCGCGCTTGCCGATCACCGGGTGCGTGGCGGCGTGCACGCTGCCCATGCCGCCTTCGCCGATCTTGCCGTCGATCCGCCAGTCGCCGACGTGGCTGCCGGGGGCGAGCCCGATCGTGGCGCCCGAGTCGGTGACCACCACCTCGCGCACCGTGCCGTCGCTTCGCCCGTGCGGCGCGAACGGAAGCGTCTCACCCGTCAGGTCTGGGCGAGCACGCAGGCTGTGGTGGCGGGGGGCTGCCATGGGAGGCCGGGGAGGATCGAGGCTCAGAAAACCTCGTGGGCGGATACCCCACATTAACCGGCGTGGGATGAATCTTACAACCCCAAAAGAAACTCCCGCCGGAGTGGACCGACCGCCGAAGCAGGCAAAAACGCAGGGGAATGGTAGTTTCTGGGCGTCAGTGTGACCAGATCCTTCGAGGCGACGGCGACGACGTTGGCGTTGCGTCCCGTGGTCGACGAGCTGCGCGCACGATCCTCGATGCACGTCACCGAGGTCGTCGCTGCGCTCCTGCGCGTCTGCCGCGAGCACGCGGCCTACATCGATCAGCACAAGACCGAGCCGGCGGTGCACCGCCCGTTGCTCGCGCTCGAGGCTCGTCTGCGCGCGCGCTTCGAGGAATGGCGTCGTCCGCGCTGGCCCGCGGCGCGGCTCGGCGAGCTTGCCGGTGAGCTCGAGCGCGCGTGTGTCGACGCGCCGGCGCCGCTCGTCGCGTGGCAGGGCGCGCGCTGGCTCGAACGTCGCTCGGCGCGTCACCTCGTCGGATTCTTCGCGGGCGTCGATCGCGCGGTGAGCGGCGGCGAGGCGTGGCCGATCGTCGAATCGCCCGCGCACTGTTACGACCTGCCGACCGGTAATCCCGCCAATCGCGGGCGCGCCGCCGATCGCGGCGAGTGGCTGACCCTGGTTCCCGACGACACGGCGGGCGTCGACGTGCGTCTGCGCTGGTGCGGCGCGTGGCTTCCGCACGTGAAGCGCGGGACCAAGATCGCCGTCGGCGTGCTGGCGCGGACCACCGACGACTTCGACTTCGATCGGCTCGAGCCCGATGCGGCGCCGCGCTTCTACAACGTGCGGCCGACCGTGCCCGACTATCGCGCGCGCATCGACGCGGTGATCACGCACGCGCTCGCCGCGGGCGCGGACCTGCTGGTGTTGCCCGAGCTGTCGCTCACCGACGAGCTCCATGCGTGGTTCGTCACCGATCCACGCGTGGCGAAGCTGCCGCTCGTGGTGGCGGGCTCGCGGCACGTCGGCGTGATGGGCGAGACGCCGGGACGCAACGTGACCACGGTGCTCGCGTACGGCCGCGTGCTCGCCGAGCACGACAAGATGTCCGACTTCTTCTTCCAGGACGGCGCGGTCACGCGGCACGAGCACGTCCGTCCCGGCACCACGATGCAGGTGCTGGTCGGCGAGCGCGCGAGTGTGCTCGTCCTCATCTGCAAGGACGCCCTCCGCGAGGACTGGCAGGCGCTCGTGCAGCGGCTCGCGCCCCGCCTCTTGCTCATCCCGGCGATGTCGCGCGAATCGGTCGATTTCACGGCGTTCGCCGACCGCCTCGCGCGCAGTCCGCAGGCCATCACGGTGGTAGCAAATATCGGAGGAGCCTGCGCAATCGTCGGACGTCCTCGGCGCGAGAACACCGTGATCATTGGAGATGTGGCAATTGGCACCTGCTACGTCTACGTGGTTGGAGGCGGCCAATCCGGAGTGGATGTGGGTTGATGACAACCAATGTGGAATTATGTTGTTGACGGTAACGTAAACTACTGGCCACACTGCCCTAG
Source organism: Kofleriaceae bacterium (assembly GCA_035525615.1). Classification (GTDB taxonomy): domain Bacteria; phylum Myxococcota_A; class Polyangia; order Haliangiales; family Haliangiaceae; genus UBA2376. The sequence goes on from DATLEB010000297.1 coordinate 20,854, forward strand.
AACCGCCCGTCACCGTCGCCAAGAAGGGGGCTCCCATGTCGGAGCACGCTGTCCACCACCCCGCCAACCCCACCCCGTCCGAGCAGCTCATCGAGCTCCTTTCGTCCGGACGTGAAGAGGACCTGGCCGAGGCGGCGTGGATGCTGGGCGGTGAGCTCGCGGGCCGACGCCACGAGACGGTCGCGGCCGTGCGCCGCTACCTGGCGACCGCCGTGGCAAATGCACCGCCGGCGGGCGAGATGCTGCGCGGCTTCGCGATGGCGCTCGAGCAGCTGACCAGCGGACACGCGGCGGCGGAGCCCGAGGCGGACGAGCTCGCGCCGATCGCGCGCGCCGTGCACCTGCGCGCCGGCTGGCGCAAGGTGCTGGAGGCGCTGGCGCCGGGACCGATGCGGCCGTCGGAGATCGCGGTCACCGCGGTGCTGTCGCGCGGGCGCGTGAGCCACGTGCTCGCGGCGCTCGAGCGCGCCGGTCTGGTCGAACGCACGCGCAGCGAGGGTGATGGACGCGAGCGCTGGGCCGGCCTGTCGCCGCTCGGCGGCGTGGTGCTCGGAGAGCTCGCGCACACGCGGCCGGAGGTCGCGGTCGATCTCGACGCGGCCGTGGTCGCGACGACGTACATGCTGGCCAAGCTCGTGTCGCGCGGTCGCGCGTCGCGGTCGGTGCTCGAGGAGGCGCTGGCCGAGCACCTCGAGCGGCCGGCGGTCGCGCGCGTCGCGGATGCGGCGCTGCGTGCGGCGCGCAACGCGGGGCTCGCCGTGATGACCGACGATCAGGCGGTGACGCTGGCCGAGCTGCACCTCCGCGACGTGCTCGGCGACGCGCTCGAGCACGCGCTGGATCCGGAAGGGCCGGCGGTGCCGGTGATCGATCTGGCGCGCGGGCACGTGCCGCACGGCGGGATCGCCGTCGTGCGCTCGGAGTCGCACCGCCAGCGCTGGGACATCGCGATCGCGCGCCGGCGTCTCGACGATCTGCGGCTGCTCGCGTCGGCCGACTGGCTCACGGGAGAGGCCGACCGCATCGTCGAGCGCGGGCTCCGGTTCGTGCTCGTGTACGACAGCCCGCCGCTGGCGCGCGCCGAACGCGCGAGCGAGTCGCCGGCGCGTGCGCTCCTCGGTCGCGCCGAGCAGGTGTACTGCTACAGCGTGCCGGGCACCGTGCTGCCCGAGGGCGTGAAGGCGCTGGAGATCGCGTGATGCAACCGTCACCGTCGCCGCGGGTCGCCACCGAATCGGAGATCCGCGACGTGGTGGTGGCGCAACCGCGCGCCGGCCTGCCCGATCTGATCGAGCGAGCGCTCCTCGAGTCGGGCGCGCTCTTGCGCGGCCACTTCGGCCTCCAGGTCGGCAAGCACACCGAGTACTTCATTCGCTTCCGCGCGCTCGCGCGGGACGAGGCGGTGCTGTCGGCGATCGCGACGCACCTGCTCGCCACCATCTCCGTCCCGCCGGGCGCCGTGATCCTCGTCCCCGAATCCGCCGGGTATTTTCTCGGCGAGGCGATCCGCGCGCGAGCCGGCGGCACCGCGTCGCTCGCGGTGGCGCGCACCGACGTCGAGCGCCGCCCCGCGCGCTCGCTCCTCCACGGCCTCATCCCGGCCGGCCGCCCCGTCGTCGTCGTGAACGATGTCGTCACCACCGGCGCGTCGCTCGAGCCGCTGCTCGATCTCGTCGGCGATCAAGGCGGGACCGTCGCGGCCGCCCTCGTCTTCGGCGCGCTCGACGGCACCGGCTTCCGCGCGATGCTCTCGCGTCGACGCATCGCGGGTGATCACCTGATCGAGGCCGGACCCGCATGGGCCGTGATGGATCCCGACCGTTGCTTCGCGTGCGCCGCCGCCAATCTCCCGCTCATCCCGGCCGCCGAGCTGAACTGACGCCGGGATTCCGGCTGGTTATGAAATAGTCGTGGTTGCCGTGCGCAACCGCGCGCGCTCGCGCTCCTCACCAGCGAACCCCCGCAAGGAGCCACTCATGATCCAGCTCACCAAGCTCTCTCCCACCTTCTTCGCCGCCGGGCTCGTCAGCGCGCTCGCCGCGTGCGGCGCGCAAGTCGACGGCGATCATCAGGGCCAGGTGCTCGCGCGCCTCCAGGGCACGATGCACTCCGCCGAGGACCCGGGCCGCACCGTCGAGGCCGACATCTCGGTCACGTGGGTGATCGGGTCCGGCGGCACCAGCTTCGTCGGCGCCGACCACGTCGAGGTCGAAGGCTCGCTGCCGTCCAACTTCGCGCTGTCGGTGTTCACGCCGCCGTCCGACGACACCATGTGGGACTGGGACGGCGTGAAGTTCGCGACGGCGTACATCGTGTCGAACCCGCCCGGCGAAGATCCGCAGGACTGGCAGCGCTGGCTCGGCGCCGACATGGATCACGTGCTGGTGTATCTGCCGGCGACGCCGCCGGCCGGCAGCGACGTCGCGGCGCTGTTGCGCGGCACGCCGAGCGCGGGCTTCCACCTCTACGACGTCCATCACGTCACCGAGGCCGAGCGGCAGGAACGGCTCGACTGCCAGAACACGCTCGGGTTCAGCGCGACCCTGACCGAGATCGTCGCGACGTGCGGCGGCACGGCCAACGACGATCTGCTGCCGTCGTCGTCGGATCTCGAGACGCTGCTGTCGATCGGCGTGGTGTCGAGCTTCGGGCTCGACGAGTTCAACGCGCTGCCGGCCTGGTACGGCCTGATCTAGTGGTGGCCCGCGGGCTCGACGTCGAGGCGCTGTACCGGAGCTACGGTCACAGCGTCTTGCGTCGCGCCCGGCAGATCCTCGCGAACGACGCCGACGCGGGTGACATCGTGCAGGAGATCTTCGCCGGCCTCGTCGCGCGGCCCGCGCAGTTCGACGGACGCAGCGCACCCAGCACCTTCCTCTACGCCATGACCACTCATGCGTGCCTCCAGCGCCTGCGCGATCGACGCAACCGACAGCGTCTCATCGACGAGCAGGTGCGTCCGTGGATCGATGACGTCGACCCGCGATCGGCGGAAGCGCGCGCCGCCGTGCAGTCTGTGCTGGCGCAGCTGCCCGACGACGAGGCGCGCGCCGCGGTCTACTACCACCTCGACGGGATGAGCCACGCCGAGATCGCCGAGGTGATGGCGTGCTCGGCGCGTCACGTCGGCAACCTGCTGGCGCGGATCGGCGAGCGGTTCGGCGCGAGAAAGGAAGCGTCGTGAGCAGCGACCACACGCACGTCTCCGATCTGCGATGGGATCGCCTGCTCGCGGGCGAGCTCAGCGGCGCGGCGGCCGACGAGGTGCTCGCCGCGGCACAGACGTGTCCGGTGTGCGCGGCGCGGCGGGCGGAGCTGATGCGCGAGCACGACGCGTTCGCGGCGCGCTCGCCGTTCGTGGCGAGCACCCCGCTGGTCGCCTCGAGCGAGCCCGAGCGAGCGAAGCGAACGGAGGTGGAGTCGGACGGCGCGGTCGTGTCGCTCGAGCCTCGGCGCTCACGGTGGTGGCTGGCGGCGCCGGCCCTGCTCGCGGCGGCCGCGGCGGCGCTGCTCGTGCTGCGTCCGCGCGAGCCGTCCGTGCCCGGTGAGCGCCCGAAGGGCGACGACGGCCCGGAGCTCGTCGTCGAGGCGGGGCCGCGCGAGCTCCTCGAGGCGGTCGCGACGGGCGACTTCGTGCTCCCGGGCGACTACGTGCAGGCGGGCTACACGACGACGCGTGCCGGTTTCGGCGCCGTGCTCGGCCGCGACGGCGGGGGCACGGCGAACGTGTACGTTCCGTCGAGCGGAGACGCGATGGTCGCGCTGCCGGCCGGCACGCGCAGCTCGTTCCCGGAGAGCACCGAGCTCGATCGCGTCCTGGGCGAGGAGATCATCGTCGTGGTGTGGTGCGAGAGGGCGCGGCCCCTCGCGCCGCTCGTCGCCGAGCTGGCGGCGCACGGCGACATCCCCGCGCAGCCCGGCTGCTGGCACCGGCGCGTCATCCTGACGAAGCGCAGGACCACGGAATGACGCGCGGGCTCGTCCTCGTCGGGTGCGCCATCGCGTGTGTGGTCGCGGCTGCGCGAACCGCGGGGTCCGCGCGCGCCGATGTCGAGCGCTACGCGGTGATCGTCGGCCACAACACCGGCGCCGCCGACGAGCAGCGGCTGCGCTTTGCCGAGGACGACGCCGAGCGCGTCGGCGAGCTGCTGGGCGAGGTCGGCGGTGTTCCCGACGAGAACCAGGTCGTGCTGCGCGGCAAGTCGGCCGATCAGGTGCGGCGCGCGCTGATCGCGACCAACGAGCGCATCCGCGTCGGCCAGCGCGCCGGCCGGCAGGCGATGCTGTTCGTCTACTACTCGGGCCACGGCGATGCCGACGCGCTCCACCTCGGAGACTCGCGGCTCGAGCTGCGCGAGCTCGAGGCGCTGGTGCGCGGCTCGGCCGCGCAGATCCGCGTGCTCGCGGTCGACGCGTGCCGCTCGGGCTCGGTCACGCGCGTGAAGGGCGGCCGGCCGGCGCCGCCGATCGCGCTGCGCGGCGACGACGAGCTCCCCGGCGAAGGCGTGATCGTCCTGACCGCGAGCACCGCCGGCGAGGACGCGCAGGAGTCCGACGATCTGCGCGGCTCGTTCTTCACGCACTACCTGCTCTCGGCGCTGCGCGGCGCGGCCGACGACGACGGCGATCAGCTGATCACGATCGGCGAGGCGTTCCGCTACACGCGCGAGCAGACCATCCTGGCCTCGTCGCGCACGCTGGGCGGCGTGCAGCACCCGACCTTCCACTACGACCTCCGCGGTCGCGCCGACGTCGTCCTCGTCGATCTCGGTAGCGACAAGGGCCGCGGCTTGCTCACCGTGCCGGCCGATGCGAGCTGGCTGGTCGTGCGCGAGGGCGGCGGTGCGCGCGACACCATCGTCGGCGAGATCGGCGCCGACGCCACGCGGCGGACGCTCAGCCTGCGCCCGGGACGCTACAAGGTGCGCGGGCGTTCGCGCGACGCGCTCCTCGAGGGCAGCGCGATCGTGGCACGCGGCCAGGAGACGGTCGTCGCGAGCGACACCCTGACGCGCACGACGTACGCGCGCCTCGTGCGCAAGGGGCGCGGCGAGATCCTCCACGGCGTCACCGGCATCTTCGCGGGCCCCGCGATCCAGTCGGCGATCATCGAGGGCGCGAGCCCGTGCCTCGGCGGCGCCGGCGGCATCACCTGGGTACGCTCCGACGTCACCCTTTCGCCGCGCGCGAGCCTCTGCCGCGGCGACTTCGCCAACGAGACGCTGACCGCCACGACGACCGCGCTCGCGCTCGACGTGCGCGTCGCGAAGGCGTGGGACGTCCATCGCGTCACGCTCGACGTCGGCGTCACCGTCGGCGGCGAGCTCCTGCGCGAAACTTTCACCACCCGCGGCGAGGCACCGCCCCGCACCTCCGGCGCCCTCCACATCGACGCCGGCCTCGGCACCCTCGTGCCCTTCACCGCGCGCTTCTTCCTCACGTCCGAGATCGCCGCGCAGACCCACCTCTTCACCCTCGAAGATCGATCCGGCGCGCGCGACCTCGCCGCCCGCTTCGCCGTCCGCGGCGTCCTCGCCATCGGCGCCTGGCTCTGAGAGGGGTCACTCTCCTGGGTCGCAATGTCCCGTCATCACTACGGAAAAAGACCCCATTGTGTCTCGATCCCCCTGACGCATTGGGGTCTAAATCTCTCGTGATGTCGATATGTTGGAGGGTAGGAGAGTGACCCCTATCTGAGGAGGCGCGCCAATTTGTTGCGGCTGATGCCGAGCTCGCGCGCGGCGGCGGATTGGTTGCCGTCGTGGCGAGCCAGGGTCGCGAGGGCGTAGGCGCGCTCGGCCTCGGCGAGGGTGAGGCCGGGCGGGATGGTGTCGGCGGCGGCGGGTGGCGCCGGGGCGCGATCGAGGCCGAGGGCGCGCGTGTCGATGATCTGGCCGCGCGCGAGGACGACGGCGCGCTCGATGGAGTGCTCGAGCTCGCGCACGTTGCCGGGCCACGAGTGGGCGAGGAGGGCTTCGCGCGCGTCGTCGGAGATCGCGGTGACCGACTTGCGGTGGCGGCGCGCGTAGATGCCGAGGAAGTGCTCGGCGAGGCCGACGATGTCGCCGTCGCCGCGCGCGCGCAGCGGCGGCAGCTCGATCTCGACGACGTGCACGCGGAAGTAGAGGTCGCTGCGGAAGGTGCCGGCCTTCACCATCGCGCCGAGGTCGCGGTTGGTGGCCGCGACCAGACGCACGTCGCTCTCGAGCGTCTCGCGACCGCCCACGCGCTCGAAGCGCCGCTCCTGCACCCACCGCAGCAGCTT
>DATLEB010000302.1:0-24124 GCA_035525615.1 Kofleriaceae bacterium
GGCGACGCGGCGCGCTCGACGTCGTCGTCGTCGTCATCGTCGTCGTGCGTGGTGGCGCGCGCGTGGCGCGGTCCGCCCGCCTCCCCGGGGACGTCGACCGGCGGCGGCGTCAGCTCCGACGGATCGATCGGAGGCGGCGTCATCTCCTGCACCTCGACGGGGCCGCCGCCGTCGGACACCGCCGGCATCGAGCCGGGCACCGGCGTGCGCCCGCCGCGGCCGCGCCGCAGCGCCGCCTTCTGCTGGCCCTCGCGCTCGTCGCGGATCGCGCCGAACAGCTGGGCGAGCAGATCGTCCATCGTCACCAGGCCGAGCACCTTGCCGTACTCGTTGACGACCATCGCCATGTGCACCTTCTTCTGCTTGAAGGTGCGGAACAGGCGCGCGAGCGGCGTGGTCCGCGGCACGAACAGCGGCTCGTGCAGCAGCTCCGACAGCGTGCGCGCCGGCGCCTGGCCCGCGGTCGCGAGCACGAGGTCCTTCGCGTTGAGGATGCCGCGGATGTTGTCGAGCGAGCGCTGGTAGATCGGGACGCGCGAGAAGCCGCGGGCCGCGATCTCCTTCGCGAGCCGCGCCATCGGCAGGTCGTAGGCGAGCGCGAACACCTTGTCGCGCGGGGTCATGATCTGGCCGACGTTCTTGTCGCCGAACTCGAAGACCTTGTGGATGAGGCGACGCTCGCGCGCGTCGACCTGGCCCTGCGCGCTGCCGGCGTCGACGAGCTTCCGGAACTCTTCCTCGGAAAGATCGCCCGCGCCGCGCGAGCGCCCGCCGCTGCCGAACGCCTTGGCGAGGCCCTCGACCACCGTCTGCACCACCCAGCGGACCGGCCACAGGACCAGCGCGAACAGCGCCAGCGGCCGTGCCGCCGTGCGCGCCCACGCGATCGGCGCCTTGATGGCGAGCGTGCGCGGCACGACGACGCCGACGAGCAAGACGATCGGCGCCGCCACCGCGACGACCAGCGCGATGAGCGCGGGCGTCGCGGCCTCGGGCACGAGCTCACCGAACACCACGACGCCGACCGCGGCGAGCGTCATGTTGACGGCCTCGCTGCCGAGCAGCACCGACGTCACCAGGCGGCGCGGCTGCGCGAGCAAGCGCAGCACGACATCGTCGACGGCGCGCCCCGAGCGCGCCAGCTGCTCGCGCTCGACGCGCCGCAACCCGAAGAGCGCGACCTCGGAGCCGGCGAAGAACCCCGAGAGCAAGATCAATCCCGCGGCGGCGATGAGCCACGGCGCGAGCTCGCCCCAGTCGACGGTCACGGCGTCATCTCCGGATCACGCCCATCGCCGCGCGCACGTCCTCGGGCACCACGGGAAACGACGCGACGAAGGAGCTGCCGCGCCCCACCGTCGAGTCGACCCAGATGCGTCCGCCGTGCGCCTCGACGTACGCCTTGGCGAGCGCGAGGCCGAGCCCGCTGCCGCCGTACTCACGCGTGGACGAGGAGTCGACCTGGAAGAACGGTTCGAAGATGTACGGCAGCTGCTCGCGCGAGATGCCGATGCCGTCGTCGATCACCTCGAGGTGCGCGGCGAGCCGGTTGTCGGGCCGCGTCCCGACGCCGCCGGGCACGAGCGCGCCGAGCTTGATGGCCACGGTGACGTGGCCTCCGTCGGCGGTGAACTTCACGGCGTTGCTCACGAGGTTCCATAGCACCTGGCGGATCTGCCGGCGATCACCGATGGCGCGTAACGGGTACTCCACCGTCGATTCGAGGCGGATGTTGTGCTTGGTCGCCTGCGGCGCGAAGCTCGCGACCACGCTCTCGACGACGTCGACGAGCGGCACCTCGGTCTCGTCGACGGGCGTGCGGTGCGCCTCGACGCGCGACATGTCGAGCACGCTGGTGATGAGCTGGAGCAGCTGATCGGCCTTGCCGAGGATGGTCTGCACGTACTCGCGCTGATCCTCGCTCAGCGTGCCGGCGAGTCCCTCGAGCAACATCTCGGAGTAACCGATCACGCTGGTCAGCGGCGTGCGCAGCTCGTGCGACATCGTCGCGAGGAAGTTCGACTTCACGCGATCGGCGTCGCGCAACCGCGTCACCGCCATCTCGAGGCTCTTGTTCTTCTGCTGGAGCTCGCTGTAGCTGATCGTCACCGCAGCCTCGTGCGCGACACCCGTGAGCCGCCGCGCGTAGGCCTGGTGCACGATCAGCGCGCACATCTCCGCGGCGAGCTGCGCCGCCGCGGCGTCGCCGTTCTCGAGCATGACCCAGCCCAGCCGCTCGCCCTGGTACTCGATCGGCGCGCGCGCGCCCGTGCTGCCGGCGAGCTCCGCCGCGGCCAGCAGCTCCTCGACGCGCCCCAGCACCGCTGCGCCGCACCTGTGCGCACGCGCCAGCGTCTGGGCCAGATCATCCAGGTCCGTGGACGAAAGTAGGCGGGACAGCTCGAGAGTTTCGTCGAGCGGATCGACGCTCGCGCCGGTCACGCGACGAGGATATCACGTTCCGTCCCACCCACATGCGCACACACGGTTCGCATGAAGTCCTCGCGAGAGACGCCGAAGCGTTGCGAGAGCTTGAAGGTGGGCTCGAGCGCGTCCCAGGTCGCGCCCAGCACGGCGAAGAAGGTCGGGAGGACACCGTCGCCGGTCACGGCGCTCGCCCCGTGGAGCGTGCGCTTGGGGTCGTCGAAGCGATCGGCGGTCTCGAGCGGCACGCAGTCGGTGAGATCGCGCTTGTTGTACTGGACGACGACCGGGATGCGCAGGCCGAGCTCGGAGAGGTTGCGGCCGAGGCCGACCCACGACTCGCGGTTGGCGTCGAGGTGCGCACGATCCGAGTGCGCGACGAAGACGATCCCGTCGGCGCCCTGGAGCACCACGCGGCGCGTGGCCTCGTGCATGGGCTGCCCCGGCACCGTGTAGACCTTGATGCGGAACGAGAGGCCGTTCGAGCGAAAGAAGACCGGCAGCAGATCGAAGAAGAGCGTGCGGTCGTCTCGCGTCTCGAGCGTCATGAGACGCCCGCGGTTCATCGAGTCGACCTTCTCGTGCAGCTTGCGCAAGTTGGTGGTCTTCCCGGACAGCGGAGGTCCGAAGTAGACCAGCTTGAGCGTCAACTGCCGTTCGTTGAAATCGACCTGCGCCACGCGATCGCTCTGTATACGAGCGTACGCTCCAGGTGGGTCGGATTCAACGCGGCGCCGGGGTACGAGCGGGGGGCCGGACGGATTGGGGATTCCTATAGACGCCCGTCGGTTCTCGCCGAGGTCCCGCCGAGGATGGGGTGGTTGCGTCCTTGGTCTCGCGCTTTTGCGCGAGCCACAGGCCCCACAGGAGACCACCCGCCACCAGGAGCGTGAGGATCAGGAGGAGCGCCATCGAGCTACCCCTCCGATATCCCCCCGGGGGCGGCATGGCTGCGGTGGCGAGGATCGCCGCCTGCACGATCTTCCCGGTTCGCTCGAGGCGCGCGGCGGCGATGGCGTCGCTCGGGCGATCGCGCAGGACCGCGCGATAATGCCGCGCGAGCCACGGCTGCTCGCCGAGCGTGAGCGCGAGCGACGCGGCGCGATCGTGCTTCGCCGGATCGGCCCAGTGCGCGACGCAGTCGTCCCAGGCCGCCACGAGCGCGTCGGAGGCGGTGTCGGACGCGGACCATTCGGCCATGCGCTCGACGGAGAGACCGCAGCGCGCGCACGCGTCGCCGGTCACGGGGCGGAGTCCGCATTTCGGACACTCGCGCGCGTCCGTGGTCGCGGGCGCGGCCGCGGGCGCGGCCGTCATCGAGCTCGTCGCCGTCGCGCGCGATTCGCCGCCGCACGTCGGGCAGCGCGCGACGAGCGCGGCGCCATCGACCGACCAGGTCGGCTCGACCAGGGCGCGACACTGCTCGCACTCGATTCGCACGGAAGAATCATAACCGGTACAGTGACGCATCACGCTCTCGTCGCTCGATCTCCGCCTGCTGCGCTGGCTGCGCACGTCGCGCGCCCCGCTCACCGCCGCGCAGACTCGCCTCGTCGGCCGTCCGGTGCGCCACCCGGCGGTGGCCCGGGTGCGGCGCGAGCTGGCGGCGTTCGGCGTCGCGACCGACCTGCGCTTCGTGTGGTCGGGCGACGGCGCCGGCGTGGTCGAGGACGAGCCGCGCGTCGTGCACGTCCACGCGGCGATGGTGATCGCCGACCGCGCGCCCGACGACGTGCTGCGCGCGGCCGACCGCACCGCCGCGCTCGACATGATCGCGATCCTGCGCCACGAGGTCGGGCACGCCCTGCTCTTCCTCGACCGGCGCGAGGCGGCGGCGGCCGGGTTCCGCGAGCTGTTCGGCGACATCACGGTTCGCTACAGCGTCGGCGCGGCCGCCGACGAGGTCGAGCGCCGGCTACGCCGCGGCGCGCTCGCCAAGCCGCGCTACCGCCGGGTGATCTCGCTCTACGCTGCGACCCATCCCCACGAGCGGTTCGCCGAGGCGGTGCGCCTGGCGCTGGCGACCCGCGGGCAGCCGGCGCGCGTGGACCGCTGGGTGCGCGGCCATGGCCTCGATCCGGTGGTCGGCCAGCAGATCCGATGGGCCGCCGGGTGGCTACGGCGCTACAAAACCGTCTAGGATCTTCACGTGCCGCGGCGAAGCTCCTGGGACGAGCGTGTTGACGCTCGTCTGGGCAACACGGTCAACGAGGTCTTTCTCAAGATCCCGACCGGCGAGACGCGCAAGCTGTTCAAGAGGCTGAGCGAGGAGGCGGAGAAGGAAGGCATCGTCTACCAGGACGACGACGGCACCGTGCACCCGGTGCCGATCATGGCGCGGCCGCGCATCATCCGCCCCGAGCAGGAGCAGTACTTCCACAAGGTGTGCCTCGATCTGACGCGCGCGCTCGAGAAGCTGGCGTCGCTCTACATCGAGGTGCCGGCGGTGCGCGCGCTCTTGCCGTTCACGGAGCGCGAGGAGCGCTGGCTGCGCGACATCTGGGCCAAGGTCGGCAAGCAGCCGCAGACGGTGGTGGCGCGGCTCGACGCGAACGCCGACTTCGCGAGCGACGACTGGAGCGAGGGGTTCGACTTCTTCGAGACCAACTCGGTCGGCGTCGGCGGCATGTACTACGCGCCGAAGGCGGCCGAGATCGTCCAGCGCGTGGTGGTGCCCGCGATGCAGAAGCGCGCGCCCGCGCTGGTCCTCAAGCCGCAGGACGACATGCGGCAGCTCTTGCTCGAGCAGATCACGATGCACGCCAAGGCCATCAAGAAGCGGCGCATCAACACGGCGTTCCTGCAGGAGCGCGACGCGGTCGGCGGGCCCAACGAGTTCCCGTACCTGGTCGAGTACTTCAAGGCGCAGGGCGTGCCGGCGGCGCTGGTCGATCCGCGCGAGCTGCGGCGCAAGGGCGACGAGCTGTACGCGGGCGATCTGCCGATCGATCTGGTGTATCGCGACGCCGAGATCGGCGAGTACGTCGCGCTCGAGGAGGACGGCGCCGACATGGGCGCGCTGCACCACGCCTTCATGAAGAACCAGGTGGTCTCGTCGATCGCCGGCGAGTTCGATCACAAGTCGACGTTCGAGGTGCTCACGTCGCCGGAGCTCAGCGCGCTGTTCACGGCGAAGCAGCAGAAGATCTTCCGGAAGCACGTGTTGTGGACGCGCATCGTGCGCGAGACGAAGACCACCGATATCGACGGGCAGCCGGTGGACCTGTTGCCGTGGTTGCGGCGAAACAAGGACCGCGTCGTGCTCAAGCCGAACCGCTCGTTCGGCGGGACCGGCATCGTCGTCGGGCCGCACGTCGATCTGGCGGCGTGGGACGAGGCCATCGCCGAGGCGCTCTCCCCCGACGCGGCCGAGACCGGCGGCGTGGTGGCGCAGCGCTACGTCGACGTGAAGGTGAAGGACTTCCCCATCCTGTCCGACGGCGCGGTCACCCTCGAGGAGTTCTACGTGGTGTGCGGTTTCCTGGCGACGCCGCGCGGCGTCGGGATCCTCGGACGCGCGTCGAAGAAGCGCGTCGTGAACGTGGGGCAGAAGGGCGGGCTCACCGCCGTGCTCGTGATGGTCTAGCGATCGCCCGGTCAGAGCGACGCGCGCATCGGGACCGGCACGAACAGCAGGATGAAGACGATCACCATCGCGATCGCGAGGCGACGGCGGGTGGCATCGAGCGGCGGGCCGACGACCGGCGGGTGATATTCGCCGCCGGAGAGCGACCGCATACCGGTGAGCGCGAGGGCCCAGACCAGCCACGGCATGATGGCGACGGTGGCGTAGCCGAGCGCCTCGAGCGTGGCGAGGCCGGCGTCGGTGGCGATGACGAAGAGGACGGTGCCTCCGATGGCGGCGACGGCGATGAGGCCGCGGTGCAGGTACGCCGAGATGCGCTCGTGTTTGTCGTCGAGCCAGGCGCGCATGACGTGGCCGCCGTCGAGCTGGCCGATCGGGATGAGGTTGATCATCGTGACGAGGAGGCCGACCCACGCGGCGAAGGCCATGGGGTGGAGGTTGACGTCGAGGCCGTCGGCGGGGAGCCAGCGCCCGAAGAGCGCGTACTTGGTGAGGCCGTAGAGGATCGAGTTGCCCTCGAGCGCGCCGTCGGGCGGGATGGGCCCGACGGTGGAGAGCTGGAGGCCGATGACGAGCGCCGGGATGGCGATGACGAGGCCGGCGAGGGGGCCGGCGGCGCCGACGACGAGGAGCTGGTTACGGTCGCTGATCGGCGCGCGCATGCGGATGACGGCGCCGAGCGTGCCCAGCGTGATCATCGGCGGCAGCGGGATGAAGTACGGCAGCGACACGTCGAGGCCGAAGCGGCGCGCGGCGACGTAGTGCCCCATCTCGTGACACACGAGGATGGACATCAGCGTCGCGGAGAACGCCGGGCCGCCGGCGAGCCACGTCGTGATGCACGTCGCGACGAAGAGCGCGCCGTGGATCGCGTACTGCCGGAGGGCGGCCATCGCGCTATGTTGCCTCGACTCGCGCGGCGCGCAAGCGATGTGGGCCGGCGACGCATCGAACGCCCATGACCGCCCGGGATCCCGACGCCGGATATGCTGCGCTCCAGGCCGAGCTGCTCGCGGAGTCTGCCCAGACCCTCGGCATCGCCGGGCGGCGGATGGAGGGAGCGCTTGCCATTCTGGCAGCGTGCCCGGCCGACGCGCAGCCGGGCGCGCGTCGCGCGCTGCTCGATGCCGCGGCCGAGGCGACGTTCGCGTACGTGGTGGTGCGCGAGTCGCTGGGCTGGCGCGACACGACCCATGCTCTGGATGTGTACGGAGTTCCGTACGAGGTGCGCGCGCGCCTCGGGGCGCGCACACTGACCGAGTGACGCGCCAAGGGTTGGTCTCGTTCGCGCTGGTGGTCCTTGCGTCGTGCTCCGGCAAGCCGGCGCCCGCATCCGCCCCATCACCCGAAACCGAAACCGAAACCGAAACCGAAACCGGATCGGGATCCAGCACGGGCACGGACACGGGTTCCGGACCCACATCGGGATCTGGCGTCCCCGTGATGGACGGTTGCACGCGTGACGAGGATTGCGAGATCCACGTGTCGTGCTGCGCGCACTGCGACGACAACGGCATCGTGGCGTCGATCAACCAGGCGTACGCGGCGTACGGGATGCTGCTGACGCTCACCTTCTACTGCCCGTCGTGCGCCGAGGGCGGCTGCACCAGGTCGGCGCCGAAGCGCACCCCGATCTGCAAAGCCGGCCATTGCGCGCGTCGCGACGTGTGGACCGACGACGCGGGCAAGACAACGACGAGCATCATGGACAACGATCCGTCGCAGCTCGTGCTCACGCCCGACCGCGAGCTGATGGTGAACATCATGCACCACGCGTGCACGCGCGCCCTCGCGTGTGGCGCCGCTGACATGACCGCGAGCGACTGCGATCAACTGAAGGTCCCGCAGAGCTTCTCCTGCCCCGCCGCCGTGAAGTGCTACGCCGCCATCGACGCGTTCGCGTGTCCGGCGACCCCGGGGAGGTTCGACCTCCTCGGCGGGCTGAGCGACATCTCGAAGCTCCCGGCCTGCGAGAAGCTCGACCGCATGTGCCTTAACCCCTGACATCACCCACGTTTTTTGACGCCTCACACGCAGCTGAGCCCTGGCTCTACCTTCCATGAACGAGCAAGGACGCAGGGGGTCCGAGACCGGCGGCAGCACCGGCGCGAGCCACGGCGGCGCGGTTCAGCGCTCGGCCGGCAAGAGCACGCGAACCGCGAGCCTGTCGAGCGCGCACACGCACGCGCCGGCCGAGAGCGCGAGCGACGTCCCGATGGGTGCGCTCCAGTTCAGCATGGCGTCATCGGCGCCGGCCGCGCCGAGCGCACCGCACGACGATCCCTTCGGCCTGCACCTCGAGGGCTCGGCCGCGCAGGCCACCGCGGCGCGCGGCGTCGAGAGCGGCGGCGGCGCGCTTCCGCATCTCGACACGATCCAGCGGTCGTTCGGCAAGCACGACGTGAGCGGCATCTCCGCGCACACCGGCGGTCACGCCGCGGACGCCGCCGGCGCTCTCGGCGCCGAGGCGTACGCGACCGGCAACAGCGTCGCGTTCGGATCGTCGCCGTCGTTGCACACCGCGGCGCACGAGGCGGCGCACGTGGTGCAGCAGCGCGCCGGCGTGTCGCTCAAGGGCGGTGTCGGCGAGAGCGGCGACGTCTACGAACAGCACGCCGATCGCGTGGCCGATGCGGTCGTCGCCGGTCAGTCGGCGGAGGCGCTCCTCGATCGCGGACCGTCGGGCGGCGCGAGCGCGGGCCCCGCGATCCAGAAGAAGGACGGCGATCCCGCGCCCAAGCCCGGCGCCACGACCTACGACCCGGCGGCCGACCCGGACGTGCAGGCCGCCGAAGGCGACACGCAGGGCGACGAGCTGCGCAAGGCGGTGCTCGCGGCGGCGCGCAAGCGTCTCGCCGAGAAGACGGAGATCGTCTCGGCGGAAGCGATCGAGGACAAGCGCCAGGGCAACGTCACCATCAAGCTGACCAAGGACGGCTCGCTCAAGGTCAAGCTGCCGCTCGATACGCCGATGAAGAACTTCACGACGTGCATCGAGTTCGCCGGCCAGACCTTCCGCGACGGCGCCAAGGCCACCGGCGACGACGCGAAGGAAGACCAGCAGCTGTCGCGCGGCCTGCCGACCTTCATGCTGCTCTTCAACAAGGAGGTCGAGCTCAACCTCATGCTCGAGTCCTTCCAGAAGACGATCAACCAGTGGCAGGCGCCCGAGGGCGAGGTCCCCGCAGACCCGAAGAAGATGAAGTCGCTCGACAGGGCCAAGTACGACCGCGACCAGCACGCGGCCAAGGCCGAGGCGCTGAAGGAAACCCTCCCGAGCGAGGAGGAGGCCAAGAACCTCGACGCGAAGGGCAAGGCCGAGCTGAAGAACACCCAGCAACGCATCAAGGCCGAGGAGCAGGCCATGCGGCAGCTCGACGGCAACATCGCCTTCATCCAGAAGAAGGTCGACGAGTTCGAGGCCAAGATCGTGAAGGCGACCGAAGACAAGGCCACCATCTCCGGGCTCAACGACGCGTACATGCGAGCCGACGAGCAAATTCCGGCGGGCAAGCGTCCCAAGCTGGGCGAGTACGTCCTCAGCGGCGCGGCCGGCTCGCAGCCGTACTTCGCCGGCGGCAAGCAGGAGAACTCGGTCACGTTGCAGAAGGGCATGTTCAAGCACATCGCCGTGTTCAACGGGATCGGCGAGGGCAAGGGACTTCCCACCGACGGCCCATGGGAGGAGTGGAAGACCATCGACGGCGGCAGCATCGAGCCGGTCGGCAAGTCGATCTGGGTGAAGACGGTGGCGCCCTACTCGCTGCAGCTGCAGGCGCCCGATCCGTCGCGGCCGTGGGAGAGCCCGAGCGCGTTGCTCGGCTGGGTCGACGCGGAGAAGCTGGCCGCGCTGTCGAAGAACGACGAGGCGGCGGCCGCAGCGGGGCTCTCGAAGAAGAAGTGAGCGAGCGCGTCGTGCTCAGTACGGCATCGAGGTGATCTCGCCCGAGTCGACGCCGAGGAGCGCGGGCTCGCGGACCAGCTGGCCGTCCTCGCCGATCGCAGCGGCGGTGCAGGCGCCGTCGTCGAGCTTCACGGTGCGCAGCGCGGCGGCGAACGCGGCGCGCGGGTCGCCGGCGCGCACGGTCGCCCCGGCGCGGGCGAGGGCCATCATGCGCCACGCGTCGTGCGCTTCCTGCGCGGCACCCGAAGGCTCGCGGCCGGCGCGCGCGGCGTAGGAGGCGGCCATCTCGGCCGAGGGCGCGTCGCCGAGCGCGCCGGGGCACGGCTCGAGGAAGAGCGCGCCCTCGACGGCGTTGCCGCCGCGCGTGACGAGGCCCGGGTGGTTCCAGCCCGACGAGCCGAGCAGCTGCACGACCTGCGGGATGCGACCGCCGTGCTTCTTGCGCAGGTAGTCCGGATCGAGGAAGTCGGCGCTCCGCACCTCGACGCCGAGGTACGGCAGGAAGCTGGCGACGATCGCCGCGCGGTCGTAGCGGTCGGGGATGTACAGGAGCGCGAACGGGACGTCGGGGGAGAAGGTCTGCCAGCCGCGCTTCCCGAACTTGCGCAGGTGCGCGGCGAGGCGCGGGTTGATCGCCGGATCGAGGCCGAGGAAGTCCTTCACGTCGGGCTCGAGGTCGGTCGCGGTCGGATCATAGAGGCCCTTCGCCGTCACCGGGATCCCGGCGGCCTCGGCGGCCGCCGCGAACGACTCCGACGCGGCGATGCCGACGTCGTCGCGCGGCGCGAGCACTCCCACCGTCGGCGTCCCGATCGACACCGCCATCGCCGCTGCGGCGCGCGCCTCCGCCTCGGGCGAGCCGACCACGCGGAACACGCCGGCGTCGGCATCCGCGCCGTCGCCGGGCGCGAGCAGCGCGATCGGCACGCCGCGCTCGGAGGCTCGTCGCGCCGCCGCGTCGGCCTCGCGCACGCCGACCGGACCGAGGATGGCCACCGCGCCCTGCGCGAGCGCGCGGTCCACCGCCGCGACCGCCCCCGCCGGCTCGCCCTGCGTGTCGAGGAAGATCCGCCGCGCGCCGCCGGTCGGCGCCAGCTCGATCGCCAGCTCGAGCTCGCGGCCGATCGGCGCGAACCGTCCCGAGAGCGGCAACAGCACGGCGATCAGGTTGCGGTCGACGGGCGAGGTCGAGGTGAGCTGCTTCGTCACGGCGTCGAGCGCATCCCCGAGGTCGTCGTGATCCGCGGCGGCCCGCGCCACCGCGAGCCAGCGCGTCGCGTCGGCGGTGTCGCCGCGATGGAGCGCGAGCGCCGCCAGCCGGGCCGCGACGGCGCCCATCGGCGCGCGCTTCTCGCCCACGCCCTCGCCCTCGCCCGCACGCGCGGCCAGGGTCTCCGCGGTCGCCGCGAGGTCGGCCTCCGACGCGGCATCGACGGCGGCGAGCACCTCTGTCCGGCTTCCGGACAGCTTGAGGCTGTGCCCGCCGCTCGCGCGCGGGACGACCACGGCGCCCTCCTCCGGCGGCACGTCGGATCGCGGATCGCTCACGTGCGTCTGTCCGAGCTCGACGTCCATCCAGCTCGCCCGCTTCGGCGGCGGACGGCAACCCGCGCCGAGGGCGAGGGCGAGGGCGAGGGCGAGGCCCTGGGCGACGTTCATCAGGGAGCAGCGGCGCATGGCTACGGCTCGCGGAACGCGGCCACCAGCGATCCTGCCACACGCTGCGCCGCGCGCTCGTCGTCCGGGTAGTCGAGCTCGCGATAGAGCCGCGTCAGCCGCTCCACCTTGTCGAGACCGAGCGCCGGCGCGTCGAGCACCAGCGCGTGCGCCAGGAAGAACAGCGCGTACCCGCGGAACACGCGCTCCATGCGCTGCGGCGACAGGCTCCACGCCTGCGACGCGAATGCGAAGTACGGCTTCACCATCGCCACGATCGCCGCCTGCCGTGCGCGCACGCCGTCGCGCGCCGCCGCCACCGTTCGCACGCCCGCCGCCGCCAGCATCTTCAGCAGGTAGTCCGGGTAGAACGGCTCGTCGCCCAGCGCCTTGCCCAGCTCGCGCGCGATCGCCCCGTCGACGTCGCGCACCTCGCTGGTCTCGAGCAGCGCCGCCAGCGACAGCTGGTCGAGCGCCACGTCGTCGCCCGCCACCTCGATGCGCCGCGGCAGCGTGCCCACGTACTCGTCGAGCTCGCGCCGGATCGCCACGAACTCCTGGTCCGCCAGCTCGAGCATCCCGGCCAGGCGATCGAGCCGCCGCCGCACCGGCGCCGGCACCGCCGCCTCGGCCTTGTAGCCGAGGTCATGCTCGATCTCCGCCCACGCATGCTCGAGCACGGTGCGCACCTGCACCTCGCAGCGCGCCCGCACCGGCATCAGCTCGGCGCTCTCGCTCACCCCGGCACCACCGCCACCCTCTGCCAGCCGACACACGTAGTGCAGCGACCGGTACCCGAACGCGCCCGGCTCGCGCCGCCGCCGCTTGTCGATCGAGTGCGCGAGATCCACCGGCAGCCGCCGCTCGATGAGCTCGGCCACGCGATCGACCGCGTCCTCGAAGTACGTGATGACGCGCACCCCGACGAGGTCCGTCACTTCCCAGAGGTCCGCGTAGTCGCGATCCGGTCGCGCCAGCTTCTGCGCCAGGCTCGCCCGCGACTTCAGCCGCATCTCGACGGAGTGGATCTTCAGCCCCGGCTGCGCCGCCAGCCACGCGCCCAGCTCGGCGCGCAGCCACTGCCCGCGCGCCTCGAGCAGCGGCAGCACGCGGTCGTACTCGGCGAGGAGCTCCTCGAACACGCGCGCCGGGCTCTCGCTAGTCCAGCAGCGACCGCACGCGGTCGAGGATGCCGCCCGACTTCTTGTCGTCGCGCCGCGGCACCACCTCGCCGAGCGCGCGCGCCAGCTCCTCGAACAGCTCGCGCTGCCGCGCCGTCAGCTCGCTCGGCGTGCGCACGATGACCTTCACCAGCTGATCGCCGCGCGGCGCGTTCTTGCCCGCCGAGCGCGGGACGCCGCGCCCCCGGATGCGGAACACGCGGCCGGTCTGCGTCGACTCGGGGATGCGCATCTTCACCGGGCCGTCGATGGTCGGGACCTCGAGCACGGCGCCGAGCGCCGCCTGCGGCATCGTGAGCGGCACGTCGCACAGGACGTCGTGACCCTCGCGCCGGAACAGCGGATGGTCCTTCACGCGCACGATGACGTGCAGGTCACCGGGCGGCGCCCCGCCCTGCCCGACCTCGCCCTCGTTGCGCAGCATCTTGATCGCGCCCTCGCGCGTGCCCGGCGGCACCACGACCGAGAACTCGCGCGCGGAGCTCGCGGTCACCGCCGAGTGCGAGCCCTCGGGCGCAGGCACCGGCACCGCGATGGTCTTGGTGCACCCGAACGCCGCCTCCTCGAAGGTCACCTCGAGCGTGTAGCGCAGGTCGCGCCCGCGCTGCTTCTTCTTGCGCCGCCGCAGCACGTCGCCGAGCACTTCCTCGACGGCGTCGACCACCGAGCCCAGCCCGCCGCTGCCCTCGCCCTCGTGGCCCCAGCGGTCGTAGCGCGCGCGCAGCTGCGCGTCGCCGAGCACCGCGTACGCCTCGTTGATCTCCTTGAACTTCTCGGCCCCGCCCGGATTCAGGTCCGGGTGGTACTGCCGCGCCAGCTCGCGGAACGAGCGCTTGATGTCGTTCTCGTCGGCGCCCTTGGCGACGCCGAGCACCTCGTAGAAGTCGCGCCGGCGCCGGGCCACTAGGCGCCTCCTTCGCTGCTCGACGCGTCGCCGTCGGCGGCCGCGTACAGCACTTCGCCGATGCGCTGCGCCGACGTCTCGAGCCGCGCGATCGCCGCCTCGACCTCGCCGAGGTCGCCGTTCTCGACGGAGTTGCGGCAGTCGGCCACGTCGTTCGTGATCGTGGCGCGCTCGTCCTCGGGCAACATGTCACCGAACTCGGCCAGCGCGCGCTCCGCCGAGTAGAGGAGTGACTCCGCGCGGTTCCTCGCGTCGGCGAGTAGCTTGCGATCCATGTCGTCGCCGGCCATGTCGACCGACTCCTGCACGAGGCGCTGGATGTCGTTCTCGGAGAGCCCGCTCGTCGGTGTCACCGTCACGCGCTGCTCGCGGTTGGTGCCCATGTCGCGCGCGCTCACCGTCAGGAGCCCATCGGCGTCGAGATCGAACGCGACCTCGATCTTGGGCACGCCGCGCGGCGCCGGCGGGATGCCCGACAGCTCGAACTGCGCGAGCGACTTGTTGTCGGCGGCCATCTCGCGCTCGCCCTGGAACACCGCGACGTTCACGAAGGCCTGGTTGTCGACCGCGGTCGAGAAGATCTCGGTCGCGCGGCACGGCACGGTGGTGTTGCGCGGGATGAGCTTGGTGAACACGCCGCCCGCGGTCTCGACGCCGAGCGACAGCGGCGTCACGTCGAGGAGCAGCACCTCCTCGACCTCGCCGGTGAGCACGCCGGCCTGGATCGCCGCGCCGACCGCGACCACCTCGTCGGGGTTGACGGTGCGGCTCGCCTCGCGGCCGAACAGCTCCGCGACCAGGCGCTGCACGCGCGGCATGCGAGTCTGGCCACCGACGAGGATGACGGCCTCGATCTCGTCGACCGACAGGCGCGCGTCGGAGAGCGCGCGCTTGCACGGATCGAGGGTGCGCTGCACGTACGGCTCGACCAGGTGCTCGAGCTCGGAGCGGGACATCTGCGCCTCGAGGTGGCGCGGGCCGTCGGCGGTCGCCGCGAGGAACGGCAGGTTGATCTGCGTCGTCAGCGTGCTCGACAGCTCGATCTTGGCCTTCTCGGCGGCTTCCTTGAGGCGCTGCAGCGCCAGGCGGTCACCGCGCAGGTCGTGGCCGCCGTTCTCGGTGGCGAAGCGATCGAGCAGCCAGTCGACGACGGCGTTGTCGAAGTCCTCGCCGCCGAGGAAGGTGTCGCCCGCCGTCGAGCGGACGCGGAACACGCCCTCGTCGAGCTCGAGGATCGACACGTCGAACGTGCCGCCGCCGAGGTCGTACACGGCCACGCGCTGCGCCGCCGGCAGGTCGCGCCCATAGGCGAGCGCCGCCGCGGTGGGCTCGTTGATGATGCGCAGGATGTCGAGGCCGGCGATGCGGCCGGCGTCCTTCGTCGCCTGGCGCTGCGCGTCGTCGAAGTACGCCGGCACCGTCACCACCGCCTCGGTGACCTCCTCGGCGAGCCAGTCCTCGGCGGTCTGCTTCATCTTGGCCAGCACCATCGCCGACACTTCGGGCGGTGAGTACGTGCGGCCGCGGACCATCACGTGCGCGTCGCCGTTCTCCGCGCCCACGATCTCGTAGGGGCAGGTCAAGATCTGGCGCTGGACCTCCGAGTCCTCGAACTTGCGGCCCATGAGCCGCTTCACCGCGTAGATCGTGTTCTCGGCGTTGGTCACGGCCTGGCGCCGCGCGACCTGACCGACCAGGCGCTCACCCGAGCCGGCGAAGCCGACCACCGACGGCGTCGTGCGGGCGCCCTCGCTGTTGGCGATCACCACGGGCGCGTCGCCGTCCATCACGGCGACGCACGAGTTGGTCGTGCCCAGGTCGATGCCGACGACGCGAGCCATCAGCCGTTGCCGCCCTCGGCAGGCTCGCCGCCGCCGCCGCCGTCACCACCAGCCGCAGGGGGAATCTCGGCCGTGTCGCTGGTATCCGTGGTCTCCGCGGTCTCAGCGGCCGGTGCCGCCTTGGCCTTCGCGACCACCACCAGCGCCGGACGCAGGAGCTTGTCACCCAGCTTGTAGCCGCGCTGGAGCACGTTCACGACCGTGCCCGGCGGAAGCTCGCTCTCCTGCTGGCCGATCGCCTCGTGCAGGTTGGGATCGAAGGGCTTGCCCTCGGCCTCGACGGCGGTGACCTCGCTGCGCTCGAACGCGTGGGTGAACTGGCGGAGCACGAGCTTCACGCCCTCGAGGATCGCCGCCGCGTCGCCGCCGCTCGAGTGCTGGATCGCGCGCTCGAGGTTGTCGACGACGGGGAGCATCTCCTTCAGCACGCGCGTCTTGGAGTCGTGGCGCGCGTCGTCGAGGTCGCGGCGCGAGCGCTTGCGGAAGTTCTCCAGGTCCGCCATCGCGCGCACGAACTTGTCGTAGAGGTCCTTCTTCTCCTGGGACAGCGTCGCGATCTTGGCCTCGGCCGCGGCGAGCTTGGCCGCCGGGGTCTCGGAGGCATCGACCTCGATGACCAGACCGCCGTCGCCGTTTCCAGACGACGCATCGGCGGCCTCGGCGGACGCGGGAGCGGTGACTTCCTGGGGCTTCTCGGGATCTTCGGTCGTCGGACTCATCGGCACGGCACCATAACTCACTCCGGCTCGCGCAGCATGTGCCCGAGCAGGTCGGCGGTGAAGTCGACGACGCTCATGACCTTGCCGTAGTTCATGCGCATGGGACCGATGACGGCGATGGCCCCGAAGGGGCGTTCGTCGGACCCGTAGGGGACGGCGACGACGGAGGACTCGGAGAGCGCGGAATGCGCGGTCTCGGCGCCGAGGAAGACCTGGATCCCGTCGGCGCTCTTGGTCTTGTCGAGGAGCTGGACCAGGAGCGCGCGATCCTCGAGCGCGCGCAGGAGGTCCCTCATGCGATCGAGGCGCACCTTGTCGCCGGCG
Source organism: Kofleriaceae bacterium (assembly GCA_035525615.1). GTDB lineage: Bacteria > Myxococcota_A > Polyangia > Haliangiales > Haliangiaceae > UBA2376. Next base: position 16,540 of record DATLEB010000302.1, read on the forward strand.
GTCTCGGGATCGACGAGGTTGGCCTGACCGGAGATCACGACATCCGCCGAGCGGACCTCACCCGGCGACGGCGCGAAGGCCTGCTCGCCCAGTCGCAGCGCGATCGCGACCAGCTCGTCGTAGCGGTGCTTCTCGTCGCCGAGCTCGCGCTGCACGCGCGTGCGCACCTCGTCGAGCGTCAGGCCGACCAGCGACTGGTTCAGGTAGTTGTGGATGCGCTCGAGGCGCGCGGCGTCGATGGGCGAGGAGCCCGGCGCGGAGATGATCCGGTTCTCGATGCGGCCGTCGACGGTCACCAGCACCGCGAGCAGCTTGCCGTCGCGCATCGGCACGAACTCGACGTGGTGGAAGCGCGCCATCGCGGGATCGGGCGCGACGATGACAGCGGCGTGCTGCGTGATCTCCGAGAGCAGGCGCGAGGCGCTCTGCAGCATCTCGTCGGGCGACGGCGCGGTCAGGCGCGCGCGGATCTCGTCCTTCTCGCGCGGGGTGAGACCGCGGACCTTGAGCAGCGACTGGATGAAGAAGCGGAGGCCGCTCTCGGTCGGCACACGGCCCGCCGAGGTGTGGCGCTGTTCGAGCAGCCCCATCTCCTCGAGGTCGCTCATCACGTTGCGCACGGTCGCCGGGGAGAGCCCGATGTCGTGACGACGCGTGACCGTGCGCGAGCCGACGGGGTCGCCGCTGTGCAGGTACTCGCTGACGACGGCCTGCAAGATCTTGCGGGCGCGGCGGCTGAGCTCTTGACTGCTCATGTCCTGGGTTCCGTAGGTCCTAGGCCTTGTCTCATTAATACTACGCGGGTGGCGATCTGATCGGCGAAGAGGAAGCCTCGCAACGTCGGGCAGATGCGGTCCCCCCGGGCCTCGCCGAGGCCGCCGGCGAGGAGCCAGTCCCCCACCGGGCCCAGGGCGGCGGCGGGCGCCCCGTCGCTGGTGCGCATGGCCAGCCAGAGCCCGTCGGTGACGACCTCGTCGGCGGTGAGCGCGGTCCGCTCGGCGACGCGGGTGGCGCCGCCGCCCAGGTACTCGGCCAGGCGGCGGCTGTTGACCTGCCGGACCGCCGCGATACCCGCGGAGCCGTGGTCGTCACGGACGAACGAGGCCGCCCCCATGCCGAGGCCGAGATACTCGGCGCCTCGCCAGTAGAGGCTGTTGTGGACGGCGCGCCGACCGGGACGAGCGTACGACGAGACCTCGTAGTGCTCGAATCCGGCGGCCGTGAGCGCATGATGCGTGGCCTCGAAGAGCGACGCCAGATCGTCCTCGGGCAGGACCGGCAGCGTGCCGGCGCGCGCGCGCTTGCCGAACGCGGTCGCGGGCTCGATGGTGAGCTCGTAGACCGAGACGTGGGCGACACCGCTCGCGACGGCGGCGGGCACCGACGGTGGCGCGGCGCTCGCGTCACGCGCGACGCCAGGCGCGCCGAGGATGAGATCGGCGGAGACGACGTCGAAGCCGGCGCCGTGTGCGGCGGCGATCGCGGCCGGACCGTCGCCCATCGCGTGATCGCGGCCGAGCGCGGCGAGCTCGGCGGCCTCCCACGATTGCACGCCGATCGACAGGCGATTGACGCCGGCGGCGCGCCACGCGGCCATGCGCCCGGGCGTGCAGTCGGCGGGGTTGGTCTCGACCGTGATCTCGAGCGCGGCGGGGTCGGCGTGCCAGCGCGCGGTGATGCGCGCGACCAGCTCGGCGATGCACGCCGGGTCCCACAGCGACGGCGTGCCGCCGCCGAGGTAGATCGAGCGCAGCGTGCGGCCGGCGAGCGCGGGACCGCGCTCCTCGAGCTCCCCGACGACGGCGTCGAGATATGCGCGGTGCGGCGGCTCGCCGCGCGCGACGACGACGGGGAAGTCGCAGTACGGGCACAGCGCGCGACACCACGGGAAGTGGATGTACACACCGAGCTCGCGAGGTAGGCTGCGTTCCACGAGAACCAGCATGATCTACCTCGACAACGCCGCGTCCACACCTGTCGCCGACGAGGTACTGGCGCTGGCCGCGCAGGTGTCGCGCGAGGACTTCGCCAATCCGTCGGCGTCACATCCGGCGGGCGCGGCGGCGCGGCGGCGGATCGCGACCGCGCGCGACCAGCTGCTCGGCGCGCTCGGCGACGGCGCAGGCGCGCGCGGCGACCTCATCTGGACCTCGGGCGGCACCGAGGGGAACGCGCTCGGCGTCATCGGCGCGGCGCGCGCGGCGGGGCCCGGCGCGATCATCGTCTCGGCGCTCGAGCATCCGGCCGTGGCGTCGTCCGCAGCCGCGCTCGGCGACGCGTGGCCGGTGCGCGTCGCACCGTCGTCGGCGTCGGGCGTGATCGAGGCGCGCGAGCTGGCTGCGCTCGTCGACGAGCACACGCGCGTCGTCGCGGTGATGCTGGTGTCGAACGAGCTCGGCACGGTGCAGCCCGTCGCGGAGATCGCGCGCGCCGTCCGTGCGCGGGCGCCGGCGGCGCACGTGCACTGCGACGCGACACAGGCGCTGGGCAAGGTGTGGATCGACGTCGGCGCGCTCGGCGTCGACAGCCTCGGCGTCGCCGGGCACAAGCTGCACGGACCGAAGGGCACGGGCGCGCTCTGGCTGCGGAGCGGGGCGCGGCTGGTGCCGTTCTGGGGTGGCGGCGGACAGCAGGGCGGCCTGCGCCAGGGCACGCAGGACGCGCCGGGCGCCGCCGGGCTCGGCCTCGCCGCCGCGCGCGCCGTCGCCGCGATGTCGGAAGCGAGCGCACGCTGGCGCGAGATGGCGTCGGTGATGGTGCGCGCCGCGGCCGAGGGCGGTGTGCCGTGGCGACGGCTCGGCGATGGCGCGGCCACGGCGCCGCACATCGTGAGCCTGGCCTTCGACCGCGTGAGCGCCGACGGGCTGCGCAACGTGCTCGCGTCGCGCGGCGTGATCGCGTCGTCGGGCTCGGCGTGCACGACGGCGGGCGCGAAGCCGTCGGGGACGCTGGCGGCGATCGGTCTGCCGGCGACGTGGGGCATGGTGCGGCTCTCGTTCGGCCTCGAGACCACGATGGACGAGGTCACCGCGGCGGCGCAGGTGCTGCGCGACGTCGTGCGAGAGCTCGCGGCGCGATAGCGGGTCGGCTAGCGCTGCTCGAAGACCAGCGCGAACTCGCTCACGATGCCTTCGGTCGACGGGCGGAAGCGCCAGCGACCGATGGCGGCCGTGAGACACGTCGCGAGCGGCGTGCCCTGCATCGACGATAGCGACACGTTCGAGACCAGGCCGGTGTTCTTCACGGTGACCGTCGCCTTGATCTTGGTGACCTTGAGGAACGGATCGTCCTTGAGCGCGCGCTCGTAGCAGCGGCGCGTACCGATCTCCATCTTGCTCGACATCGCGAACACGTCGTCGGGCGTGAGCGGACGCAGGGGCTGTCCGTCGGGACCGATGGAGCTCGACTGCTGCCCGGTGCCGGAGCCGCTCGACGTCTGCGAGCCGCTGTTGCCGCCCGAGCCGGTCGGGCGACCGCCCGAGCCCGTGGGACGCCGCCCGCCACTGCCCGTGCCGGGCCCCACGCCGCCGTCGGCGCCCTTGTCCTGCGAGCCACCGGGACGGAAGACGAGCGGGTTGTCGACGGTGCCGCCGAGATCGTCGTACTTGCGCGTGGTGCCCGCGACCTGATCGTCGTCGTCGCCGCTGCTGCCGGTCGCGACCAGCACGACGATCGCGACCAGCGCGAGCACGACCACGGCGGCGCCGACGTAGAGCAGCGTGCGGCGGCGAGGCGGCTGGGCGACGAGCGCCTGGTACATCGACGCTTCGCCGGCCGTGCCGGGCGAGACGTCGGCGCCGGCCTCGGTGGGCTCGACGCGCGCGACCATGCCGGTGCCGCGCGCGATCGCGGCGGTCGACGCAGTCGCGTTGCGCGCGGCTGCGGCGGCCGCGACGGCGGCGGCCGCGGGCGCGGCGGCAGCCTTGCGCGCGGGCAGCGCCTTGGCGATGTCGGCGAGACGCACGACGCGCGAGACCTCGCCGATCGCGAGGTCGTCCTCGATGTCGTCGATCGGATCGCGCGACGGCTCGTCGGACTCTGGCTCGTCGGCCTCCGGTGCCGCCGCGCTCTTGCCGTTGCCATTGGCGCCGTCCTCGACCGGCCCGGTGTCGAACATCGGCGCCGGCCGCGGGATCGACGTCGACGACGATGCGGCCGGCAGCGTGGCGCCACCCGGCCCGCTGAGCGCCTGCACGGGCGGCAACCCGGCGCCGACGCGCGGCGCGGCCGCCGCAGCGGTGATCGGCGCGGGCGGAGTCGCCGGTAGTGGCAGTGCACTCGCCGCGACCTTGGGCAATCCCGCCGCCGGCGTTCCGGGCTTCGCGGCCGCCGCAGGAATCGGCGGCGCGTTGACCTTCGCCTGACCGGCAGCCGGCGTTTGCTTCAGCGCGCTCGGCGACAGGCGCGGCAGATTCCCGGTGCCCGGCGTCGCGGCCGTGCCCGGCAGCGGCGGCGCCAGCGCGGCAGCAGCCGCAGGTGCGGGCGCGGCGGCGGGCGTGGGTGCGAGTGCAGGCGCAGGCGACGTGGCCTTCGCCTTCGCGGCCTTCTCGGCCTTCTCGGCCTTCTCGGCCTTGTCCTTCTCGGCGTCGGCCTCGATCGCCGCGAGCGTCGCAGCGAACAGCGGCTTGGGCTCCGGCTCCGGCGCGCGCGCGCGCGTCACCTTCGCGCGCAGCCCGCGGAAGTGGCTCACCTTCTCGACGGGCAGCCAGTCATCGAAGCCCTCGCACCAGCAGTGCAGCTCGTCGTCGGAGGCCTTGGCCGCGACCCAGGCCTGCGCCTCGGGCAGGAGGAACGGGCCCTCCTGGTTGCCGTCGAGCGACACGTACCATTCCTCGTGCAGCGACGCGGGAGGCGGGCGCACGGGCGCCGACGGCACCGCCGCCTGCGCCGCGGCCGTAGCCGGCGCGGGCGCGGCCCACTCGGCCGGCTCGTCCATGCCCTCGCGCACCGAGATCACAGCCGAGCAGTTCTTGCAGCGGATCTTGAGGATCTTGCCGCGGACGCGCTCGTCTGCGATCGAGTACCGGGTCTTGCAACGGTCGCAGAGGAACTTCATGCCGGAGGCGGTCGCAGGCGCACTGCGGTCATTATTCTGCAGGAGTTCCGCTGCGATCGCAAAGGCCGGCGGGGTAGCGAAGCGCCCGGGTCACTCACTCGCGTCGGTAGGCACGCTCACAGGCGCGTCTCCTGCGCCGGCATCGGCCACATCCGAGTCCGTGCGTGGCCGATCGGCCTCGGCTCCACGCCCGCGGCGGCGCAACGACACCGGCAGGAGCGGCGCAAGCTCGCGATAGCCGCTGCGTCCTTCGTGGACGAGCACGCCGCCCACGACCAGCTCGTCACCGTCGAGGCGCACCTCGAGATACAGCGCCAGCTCGTCGAGCGTGGCGCCGATCCACGCGGCGCGCTGCTCGTCGAGTCGGTAGACGTCCGACTCCGCCACACGCACGAGCCGGCCGCCTTCCAGGCGCAGCGCGACCACGGTGTAGACCCGCGTGTCGCCGTCCTTGGTCTCGGCCACCGCCACGATCTCGTCGCGGCCGCGATCGACCTCGATGGGCGCGGCCCAGCGCAGGCCGCGCACCTCGGTGGCGGCGACGCGTCGCGCACGTGTGTCCTGCACCGCGCGCGCCGCGACCACGACGGTCTCGCTCGAGACGCCGACGCCATCGGCGCCGCCGAGACAGGCCGGCACGAACGTCACGCCCGCGACCGCGCCGGCGAAGTCGGCCGTCGTCGCGGACCGCTCGCAGCGAGGCGGTGTGGGCGCGGGAGTCGGCGCCACACCCGCGTCGGCGTCGGCGACGGCGACGGCCTGCGTGCGCGCCACCGTGGGCGCGCCCTTGCCGGTGAGGAGCACGCCGATGACGCGCCCCTCGCCCATCAGGAAACGCGCGTCGGGCAGCTTGCTGCCGACCCAGAGCGCCGGATCACGGGCGATCGACGGAGCTACCAGCGCCGGCCCGAGCGACTTCTCGACCGCCTGCGCCGTCGAGCCGACCGCGATGCCGTCCGCGGTGCGCGCGATGCTCTGGCGCACGATGGCGATGAACGCCGCCGGCCCCTGGCGCTCCCCGCCGACGAGCAGGCCCTCGTCACGCACGATCGTGTAGTCGAGCATGCCGGGGATCTGGAGCAGCGCCATGCGCGGTCCCGAGGGCAGCGTCGAGAGGATCTGCGACATCGACACGCCCAGCTTGTACGGCCCGACGCCCTCGACGCCGATGGCGTGCGGCGGCAGCGCGCGCACGTGGCGCGGTGGCGCGCCGATCACGCGGCGCGGCGGCGGTCCGGCGTCGTAACGCGACGTGGTCGGCGACGCGTCCCGTCCCGAGCACGCGAGGGCCGCGAGCACGGGGACCGTTGCAGCCGCGAGGGCGAGAGCGCGTCGCACGCCCTGAGAGTAGCAGCCGTCAGAGCAGCTGACTGAACAGGATGCCGATCGCGATGCCCGCGCACACGCCGAGCACGAGCCAGGGCAGGAAATTGCTGTGAGCGGCCGGTGGCGGCACGACCTGCACCACCTGCGGCGGCGCCGCGACCGGCACGGGCTGCGTCTGCGTCTGCGGCATCGGATAGACGCCCGAGGGCGTCATCGGCGGCGAGACGATCACGGGTACGGATTCGTCGCTCTCGCTCGCCACCGCCGTCGGGGACGAGTCGGCGACCGGCGCCGGCAGCGGCAGGCGGATCACGTCGCCGTCGCGATGCGGCACGGGCGTCCGCATGAGGCGGAGCTGCTCGAGCTCGAGGCCGAGCGCGGCCGCGACCTCGGCCTCCGGCTCGTTGTACTCGTCCCACTCGCTCCACTCGGACTCGTCGGCGGCGCGCACCCCGTCCGACCACTGCTCGTCGAACTCGAGGTCCTCCTCGCCGGCGGCCTTCTGCTTGTCGCGCTCGCTGATGAGCTCGGGGCGACGCGCGCCGCCCGCGGCCTCGGCCAGCTCGTCGAGGTAACGCGCGATGCGCACGGGGCCGGAGGTGAGGCGTGCCTCGCGCAGGAAGCCCTCGAGATCGTCGGCGAGATCGTACGCGCTCTGGTAGCGGTTCTCGGGGTGGCGCTCGAGCGCGCGCATGATGATGCCCTCGAGCGCGCCCGGGAAGTCGTGACGCGTGAAGGTGGGCGGCTCGATCGCGCCCTCGGTCAGCTTCTTCACGACCTCGTGGGCCGGGCCCTTGAACAGGCGGCGGCCGACGGTGATCTCGTAGAGCACGACGCCGAGCGAGAAGATGTCGCTGCGGTGATCCATCGGCGCGCGGCTCGCCTGCTCGGGCGACATGTACGAGAGCTTGCCGGGGATGGTGCCCTCTTCGCGCTGGCGCTGGCCGTTGGCGCGCGCGATGCCGAAGTCGATGATCTTGAGGAAGCCGTCCTCGGTGACGAGCAGGTTCGTCGGCGACACGTCGCAGTGCACGATGTCGAGGCCGACGCCCGCGAACGCCGAGCCCTCGCTGCCGCGCTTGGCGTGGAAGTAGCCCATGCCCGCGGCGCCCTGGCGGATCAGCTCGACGGCGTGCTCGAGCGGGAGGAACCGGCCCAGGCCGAGGCCGCGGCGGCACAGCTCGTTGAGCTCCTCGCCGACGA
>DATLEB010000001.1:0-10331 GCA_035525615.1 Kofleriaceae bacterium
TCGTCGGCCGCCTCGTCGTACCAGGCCAGGCGCATGTAGATCTGCGCGCGCCGCGCCACGACGCGCGGCACCGCGCGGTCGCTCGGGAACTCGCGCTCGAGCTGCTTGTACAGCGTGATCGCCGCGCTCACCGAGCCGCCCTCCTCGAAGCAGACCGCGGCGTTGTACATCGCGCTCGCCACGGAGTCGGGCATCTCCGTCCGCGCCGCCTCCGCCACCTCGAGGTACGCCTGCCCGCACACCTCGTACGCCGCCGGATCCTTCGACTCGTGCGCGCTCCGCTCCGCGCTCTCGGCCGTCTTCACCTTCCCCTCGAACGTCGTGCCGTCCGCCGCCGCCGTCCCCACCATCGTCATCACGACCATCACGACCACGAGCCCGCGTGCGTGCATGGCCCTACGACACCACCACCGCGGTTCGGGTCTCAGATTCCGGCCGTCGGCGGCGACAGGACCTTCAGCTTGTCCCGGAGCCCGCTCGACACGTGCACGTTGTTGTCGGCGTCGACGAACACCGCCTCGAAGTCGGGCAGCTTCTCGACGAGCGGCATCGCGTCCTTGGCGCCCATGATGAACAGCACCTTGGACCAGGCGTCGGCCGTGAACGCGTCCTTGGCCAGGATGGTCACCGAGCGGGTGGCGCGCGCCGGCTGCGCCGTGCGCGGGTCGAGGATGTGGTGGTAACGCACACCGTCCTTCACGAACGCGCGCTCGTAGTCGCCGCTCGTCGAGAACGCGTGGTCCTTCACCGGCGCCACCGCGAAGCTCTGGTCGCGCGGCCCGCGCGGGTCTCGGATGCCGACCACCCACGGCGTCGCGCCCTTCGTCCCCGAAACGTACATGTCGCCGCCGACCTGCAGGATGAAGTCGCTCACGCCCGCGTCCACGAGCACCGCCGCCGCCTTGTCGACGGCGTAGCCCTTGGCGATGCCGCCCAGCGTGATCTTCATGCCCTTGCGGCGCAGCTTCACCGTGTGCTTGCGCTTGTCGAGGACGATGTCCTTCCAGCTGACGAGCTTCTTGCGCGCCGCGACGTCCTTCGGGTCGGGCAGCGTGCCGTCCATGTCCTCGTCGAACTTCCACAGCCCGCCGTAGGCGCCGACCGTGATGTCGAAGAGGCCCTTCGACAGCTTCGAGATCTCGACGGCGCGCGTGATCACCGTGAACGTCTCGTCGGAGACCTTCACCGCGGTCGTCCCGGCGCCGGTGTTGATCTGCGACACCTCGCTCTCCGGGATCCACGTCGTCATCATGCGGTCGAGGCGATCCATCTCGGCGAACACCGCCTTGGCCGCCTCGGCCGCCGTCTGCTCGTCGTCGCTCCAGATCGTGATCTGGACCGACGTGCCCATCGCCTTGCTGGTGTGGATCAGCTTGCGCGGATCCGCCGCGGCGACGCCGGTCGTGAGCGCCAGGAGGACGACGACCCCCGCGAGCGCGGCGCACGCCGTCCGCATGGCCACCGGCAGCGACGCTGCGGACTCGATCATCGGATCCAGTCGATGACGCGCAAGATGATCAGGAGGCCGCCGACGCCGAGCGAGGCCAGCACCGCGACCACCGAGAGCGCCAGCGTGCCCTGCGACTCCTGCTGGATGCCCTTCCACAGCCCGACCATGGCCGGGATGACGCCGCACAGCGCGATGATGCCGCCGGCGATCGAGCCTTCGGTGAAGCCACCGAGCAAGCCGATCACCAGGCCCACCGCGATCAGGGCGAACGAGATGGCGACCGGCAGCTTGGAATCAGGAACCGGCGAGGAGGTCGGCATGCCTGACAGAGTAGCAGAGCTTGCCGTCGGGGCTCGGATCAGGCCTCGCCTAGGCTTCGATATAGGCGCGCAGCTGCTCCTTCATGACCTCGTCCGAGAGCGCGGTCTGAACGACTTCCAGGAGACAGTCGGCGAGCGCCACCATCATGTCGTTGGCGCCGCCGTCGCGCGTGAGTCGCGCGAGGAGCACCTTGGCGTCGCGACTCTCGTCGCCCGCGAGGAGCTCGCGCACCTTCTCCATCGACAGCTCGCCCTGGAAGTCGACGAAGACGTGATCGCGAAGGTATGCCACGAGCCGATTCATCGTCGGGCGGATGTATCCCAGCGGTTTCGCGAATTCAAGCAAGCGATCCGTGGTTTCTCGACGCAATCGTCGCGCCGGCTGGGCCTTTACGTGAGGCCCACTGTGCCCGAGCATGGTCATCGTGGCGCGTATCCTGATCACCGGCTTCTGTGCGGTCCCTGGACCGACACGAGCCGGCGTACAGCTCCGCCACGTGGTGCGCGCGCTCTCTCCCGCCCACACCGTCGACCTGCTCGTCGTGCGCGACGCCGATCAGCCGTACGTCGAGCGTCAGGGCAATGGCCGGCTGCTCCGCGTTCCTACACACGACGCGGATCTCTCGGCGCAGGTGCAGGCTTTCCAGCGCGCGCTGCGCCGCCAGCTCGAAGGCGCCGACTACGACGTCGTGCACTGCCGCGACGGCTGGAGCGGCATGCCCGTGCTCGAGGGCAAGGACCGCTTCGGCTACGCGATGGTCTTCGATCTCACGCGTGCGCCGATGACCGAGCGCGGCCTCTACGAGCCCGAGCTCGTCGCCGAGCTCGATCGCGACGAGGAGGCCTGCCTCCTGCGCGCCGATCTCGTGCTCGTGCCCAGCGAGCCCGCCCGCCGCTACGCGACCAGCCGCGGGCGCCCCGAGCGCGTGGTGCTGTCACCGCCCGGCGTCGACGTCGATCGCTTCGACTGGGAGGAGGCGGCCGACGACGGCGGTCCGCCCATCGTGCTGTACGCCGGGCCGCTCGCGCCCGGTCACGGGGTGCGGGTGCTCCTGCGCGCGATGGTCGACGTGGTGCGCGAGACCGCGGCCCGGCTCGTGCTCGTCGGCCCGGTGGCGCCCGGCTTCGACGACACGCTGCGCGGCGGCATCAACGAGCTCGGCCTCGGCTCGCGCGTCGAGGTGAAGCCGTCGATCGATCACGAATCGATCCCGGCGCTGGTCGCGTCGGCCGCGGTGTGCGTGGCGCCCTCCGCGGCGGAGCTCACGCCCCGTCCGTACGCGCTCTATCCCACCAAGCTGCTCGAGTACATGGCGTGCCGGAAGGCCGTGGTCGCGCCTCGCCGCGGCACGGTCGCGATGCTCATCGACCACGGGCGCGAGGGCCTGCTGTTCCAGCCCGGCGATCCCACCGACCTCGGCCGCAAGCTGCGCCGCCTGCTCGAGGACGTGAGCCTGCGCGATCGCCTGGCGCAGAACGGCTACGAGCGCGTGCGGCGCGAGTTCACGGCGTCGGCGGCGCGGCGCGCGATCCGCAACGCGTACGCGCAGCTCGCCGCGCAGCCCGAATGGAAGGCGCGCTTCGTCGAGGCGACCACCGGCAGCCACGAGATCGAGGCGCCGTCGGATCGCGGCGCGGCGGTCTCGCTCACCAGCGAGGGTGGCGACGACGACTTCGAGGCCACGGTGTACGAGGCGGCGCCGACGTCGGCCGCCGACAGCGACGAGAGCGAGCCGATCGACGTCGCGCTCGACGGCGCCCTCGAGTCGTCGCTGTCATCGCTCGACGCCGCGCTCGCCACGCTCGACGGCGAGGGCCGCCACGATGTCACGCAGGAGCGCACCCTCGGCGACGGCAGCAGCGACGGTGACGGCTCCGGCTCGGCGCGTCTCATCGAGCGCCCGCGCGGCCGCCGCCGCCCCCGCCCGTCGCCGTTCGACAGCGGCAACTGGCAGACCATCGACGGCGAGATCGGCGAGCGCGAGCGCGACAGCGACAGCGACAACCACGCTGGGGGGGACCGGGACGGCGAGAGCGGCGAGCGCCGCGGCCGCCGCAAGGAACCGTGGATCGTCGTCCACACCGGGGTGACGCGCTCCCGCGACGACGACGAGGGCACACCCATCGACGTCGTCCCGGCGCCGCCGCCGTCACCGGTCGATTCGGGTGGATTCGTCGCGGGAGAGATCGACGTGCCCACACCGACGCCCGAAATCATCGATGATGATGGTGCCTTCACCGCGGCCAGCCGCCTGCTCGGTCCGAAGGACTCGCCCTCCTGATGCTCCTCGCCCTCTTCCTGCAGCTCGCGCTCGGGCTCGGCTTCGCCTTCGCCGGTCGCGATCGCATCCGCGCCGACGGACCGTTCGCGCCGCCCGCGTTCCTGCTCGTGCTCATCCACGTCGGGCTGGTGACCGCGCCCGTGACGCTCTACTTCTACGCGGCGCACGCCGACTGGTCCTGGCTCTACCTGGTCGATCCCGACCGCGTGCCGGGGCTGGCCATCGTGCCGCTCGTCGTCGGCCACGCGCTGGTGCTGGTCGGTGGCTGGTACCTCGGGGCGTGGCTGGTGCGCACCGATCGCAAGCGCATCCTCCTCTACGGGATCCTCGGCGTGTCGGCGGCGTTCCTCCTCGGATTCATCCTGTCGCTCGGCCGCCTCACCACGGCGACCACGTACGCCGGGTTCCTGGCCGGCGCCGAGGGCGGGCTCCTGAGCGTCGAGCTCGGCTGGGCGCTGCTGGTGTCGTTCGCGGCGTCGGCGGCGGCCGCGACCTACGTCTTCATCGAGCTGTTGCGCGACAGCCGGCGCGTCCGCGCCCGCTAGATGTGATAAAAAATTCGGACTGATGGGGATCAGATTCCTCGGTCTCTGCGTCGCGGTGACCGCCACCTTGGTCGCCTGCGGCCCCATCGGCTACGTGAGCAACGTGCGCTCGGCGTCGACGGCGGTCGAGGAAGCGCGCGCCGTCAACGCGGCCAAGTACGCGCCGTACGAGTGGACCCGCGCGGTCGAGTATCTGCACGCCGCGCGCGCCGAGGCCGCGATGGCCGACTTCGAGGCGGCCAACCGCTTCGGGCGCCTGGCCAGCGAGGCGGCGACCAAGGCCAAGGCCGACGCGATCCGCCGGGCCGGTGACCCGCGCGCGATGGACGAGATCACGGCGCCGCCCGGTGCCGGGAGACGGTCGGGCACGGGCGGTGGCGATGGCGGTGGCGGCGGCGGCGGCGGCCTCGCGCCGGTGAAGGACGAAGGCGACGACCCCGACGACGAGACGCCGGCGGAGCTGGACGCGCCGTGAAGCCGGCTCGACTGCACGTGCTCCTGCGCGTCTTCGTGCTCGTCTTCGTCGGGCTGGCGGGCTGCGCCGGTTCGCAGCTGAAGTCGCGGACCGGAACCGTCGACGAGATGATCACCACCGCGCGCGACAACGGCGCCCTGCGCTGCGCGCCGGTGGAGCTCGCCATGGCGGAGTCGCACAACGACGTCGCCAAGCAGGAGCTGTCCGAGGGCAACTTCTACCCCGCGCAGCGCGAGCTCGCCGTCGCCGAGGAGAACGCGCGCGCCGCGGTCGAGAAGTCGCCCCGGCACCTGTGCAACCCGGAGAACCGCAAGCCGGACGCGCCGCTGCCCAAGGACACGGACGGCGACGGCCTGCTCGACGATGTCGACGAGTGCCCGCGCCTGCCCGAGGACAAGGACGAGTTCGAGGACCAGGACGGCTGCCCGGAGGAGGACAACGACGCCGACGGCATCGCCGACAAGATCGACGACTGCCCCAACGATCCCGAGGATCGCGACGCGTTCGAGGACACCGACGGCTGCCCCGATCCCGACAACGACAAGGACGGCATCGCCGACCGCGTCGATCAGTGCCCCGACGATCCCGAGGACAAGGACGGCTTCGAGGACGACGACGGCTGCCCGGACTGCGACGACGACCGGGACACCGTGTCGGAGTGTCCGGTCGGTTCCGCGCCGCCGCTCGACAAGTGCCCCGGCGTCACCGGCGTCCCGCCCGACGGCTGCCAGAAGTACACGATGATCGTCGTCACCGAGGACAAGATCGAGCTCAAGCAGACCGTCTACTTCGACACCCGCAAGGCGACGATCAAGCGTGTGAGCTTCCCGCTCCTCGACGAGGTCGCGATGGCCCTCCAGGACAACCCGACCATCAAGGTTCGTATCGAGGGCCACACCGACAGCCAGGGCTCCGACAAGTTCAACCTGAAGCTCAGCAACAACCGCGCGGCTTCAGTGCGCAAGTACCTGATCGGAAAGGGCATCGAGAGCACGCGCATGGAGTCGAAGGGCTTCGGTGAGAGTGTGCCCATCGCCGACAACCGCACCGCGGACGGCCGCTCGCAGAACCGGCGTGTAGAGTTTTTCATCACCGAGCGCTGAGTTCGCACTCACGTACGACGATGTCATTCCAGTACGGGAGCGTGCTGTGCTAACACCTCCGGCATGCGGGGATTGCTCCATCGGGTTTCGTTCATCCTGATTGCGCTCGGTTCTTTCCACGTCGCGGATTCGGTCCTCAGGCCGACACCGGCCTTCGCCGACGCCAAGTCGAAGAAGGAGATCGAGACGAAGATGAAGGAGGCGATGGAGAACTACGACCTCCTCGAGTACGAGGAGGCTCGCAAGATCCTCAACCAGGCGCTCACCGTCGCCAAGAAGGCGAAGATGGAGAGCGACCCGGTCACCGCGAAGGTGCACCTCCGCCTCGGCATCGTCTACTTCGCCGGTCTGCAGGACTCCGAGAGCGCGAAGCTCTCGTTCCTGAACGCCGCCGAGATCGACAAGAGCATCGCGCTCGACAAGGCGTACTCGACGCCCGAGATGGTGAAGCTCCTCGAGGAGGCCAAGTCGGAGGCCGGCGGCACCGGCGGTGGCGGTGGCGGCGGCGGTGACGTGGAGCCACCCTCTGGCGCGGGCGGGGGCGATGTCGACTGCAGCACCGTGACCGGCGTGCAGCACACGATCGTCGACACCGCGAAGGGCGGCAAGGACCTCATCCTCGACGCCGCGGTCGGCTCGGACGTGCAGCCGGCCAAGGTCGTCATCATGTACCGCGCGCGCGGCGCGACCGACTTCTCGGAGTCGAAGATGGTGGCCTCGGGCTGTGTCTACAAGGGCATCGTCCCGAAGGCCGCGATGGCCGGTGACCTCATCCACTACTACGTGGCGGCGTACAACGATCAGGGCCGCGTCATCGCGTCGAAGGGCTCGGCGGGCTCGCCGAACATCGTCGAGGTCGCGGGCGGCGGCGGCGGCGGCAACCTCGCGCTCGACGAGGAGAACCCGCTCGGCGGTGGTGGCGGCGGCGGCGACGAGATCAAGCGCGGTGGTGGTGGCGGTGGTGGCGGCGAGCGCGATCTCGGCGCGGTCGTCACGCCCAAGGGCAAGAAGACGCTCTTCATCGCGCTGGTCGGCGGCTCCGGTGGCGGCTACGTCACCGGCGAGACCGAGCAGGCCGCGAACGACGTGAAGTGCTGCTTCGCGCCGCAGCTCCTGCACGTGCAGCCCGAGATCGGCTACTACCTCAACAAGACCACGACCGTGTCGCTGGTCGCGCGCCTCGGCTTTCCGGTCGGCGCGAACATCGCCGGTCACTCGCCCGTCGCGCCCGCGGGCCTGATCAAGGTGCGCAAGGCGCTGTCGACGACGGGCACCGGCCTCGTCGTGTCCGGCGGCGTCGGCGGCGGCGTCATCCGCGACACCATCAAGCTCGACGGCGCGGCCGAAGGGATGGACGTCGACGTCGTCGCGATCGGCCCGCTGTTCGTGTCCGGCGGCGCCGGCTACAGCGCGGGCCTGGGCGGCGGTCTGTCACTCATCGCGGAGATGAACGCGGTCGCCGGCATTCCGGTGGTCTCGAAGCTCGGCAACTCGATCCTGAACTTCGGCGTGCAGCTCGACTTCAACCTCGGGCTGCACATCGGCTTCTGAGGCGCTTCTAAGCGTCGCGGACGTGGCGGAGCGGGTGAAGGGCGAGATGGATCTCACCAGCGGTGACTTCGCTGGTGGTGGGTGACGCGGTCATGATCAGCGCGACCTCGACGGTCTCGCCGCCGCCTTCCGAGAGGAAGAGCACGCGCTTGATGGCCTTGCGCTTGATCGCCACCTTCTCGAGGTCGGTGAGCAGGGCGGGATAGACCTCGACCAGGCCCGAGTCCTTGAGCTCGATGCCGCCGACGTCGCCGGCGCAGCCCAGGAACTCGAGGAACGCCGGGTTCGCGATGCGCACGCGTCCCGTGGCATCGCACGACGCCATCGGCACCGGCGCGGAGTGGAACACCTCGAACGCCGCCTTGGTGCGGTGATCGAGCTCGCGACGCTCGCGGCCACTCTCACCGCCGGCGCCGCCACGTCCACGGCCGCGCGACGCCACGTCCATGCCGAGCATGTTCATGAGCGTGCGCAGCTCGTACATGAACGCGGCCACGTCGGCGTGGCGCTCGTGTGCGTTCTTCGCCGTCGCCTTGGCGATGATCTCGTCGGCGCGCTCGTCGAGCGGCTCGTCGATCATCTGGCTCGCCACCGGCATCGCCGCCTCGAGCTGCTGCTGGAACACCTCGTCGAGCTTGCCGGTGAAAGGCAGGCGACCGGTGATGAGCTCGAAGAGCAGGATGCCGAGCGCGTACACGTCCGACGCGACGTTGGCCGGGCCGCCCTGGATGCGCTCGGGCGCGAGGTACTCGGGCGTGCCGTCGACCTCGCCGACGCCGCGGCCGAGGTCGGGACGCGAGAGGCCGAAGTCGAGGAGCTTCACGACGCGGCGCTGCGCGGCGCCGCGGACGAGGAAGACGTTCTCGCTCTTCACGTCGCCGTGGATGATGGCGCGCCCGTGGATGTAGCGGAGCGCCTCGCAGACCTGCCACATGATGTCGCACGCGACCTTGGGCGCCATGCGGCCGCCCTGGCGCAGCTTGGAGTGGAGCGTCTGCCCGTCGAGCAGCTCCATCACCATGAACAGACCGAACTGCGTGTCCTGACCGAAGTCGACGATCGAGCAGATGTTGTCGTGCGTGCACGCCGAGGCGAGGCGCGCCTCGCGATAGAACATCTCGCGCATGCGCGGGTTGGTCGCGATGGGCGCCTTGATCAGCTTCAGCGCGAACGCCTTGCCGAGCACCTGATGGCGAACGCGCATCACGCGGCCCATGCCGCCGCGCCCGACCTGCCCCTCGACGACGTACCGGCCGCCGATCATGTCGCCCTGGCGCGCGCCGCGGCGGTCGGCGATCTCGCCGAGGACCTGCGCTTCGCCCGTGCCTTCGAGCGCGGCGTCGACGCCCAGCGCCTCGACCTCGGCGGCGATGATGGGACCTGACTCGCGCTTGGCCGCGATGCCGCTGCCCGCGAGCGCCGCGACGCGGCTGCCGGTCGCGGTCGGATGCAGCGAGACCGGCGTCGCGAGACCGACGTCCATCGGCAGCGGCGTCTCGCCGCGGCCCATGACGCTCAGGGTGATCGACGGCAACAGCGTCTCGTGAACGTCGCGCGGCGAATCCTCCGAGAGGTCGTCGTCGTCGTCCATCTGCGAGCCGGCGTCCGAGCTGCCGTCACCCATGTCCGCACAGATACTAGCCTGAATCCGGGCCGGATCTGGTGCCGGGTCGGTTACCCGGTGGTAAGGACAGGAGGTGGACGACGCCGCATTCGACACCATCGCGCACGACGAGATGGTCTACCTCGAGGAGCGTCTGGGCGAGCTCGACCCCGACGACGTCGAGCTGACCGTGTCGCAGGGCGTCCTCCGGCTCGACCTGCGCGACGGGACCAAGATCGTGGTCAACAGCCACCGCGCCGCCCGCCAGATCTGGATGGCGGCGGTCGCCACCGCCTGGCACTTCGACCCGACCGGCGACGGTCGCTGGCTCGCCACCAAGACCAACGAGGAGCTGCGCCCGACCATCACGCGCCTGCTCCGCGAGCGCCTCGGCCTGGCCGTCCAGCTGTGAGCAGATCGTGGGTTGCGTCTGTCGCCGTTGCGGTCGGTCTGGTTGCTAGCTGCGGCGGTGGCGCGGCCGAGCAGACGCCCATCGCGAACACGCCCGCCGCCAAGGAGGCCGCGCCGCCGCCGGCGGTGCCGCCCCCCGCGGCGCAGGATCCCGGCGACCGCATCCTGGGGACGATGCGATCCTTCAAGGGCGACGTGTGCGCGTGCACGAGCCAGGCGTGTGTCGAGGTCGTCGAGAAGCGGATGGTCAACTGGGCGATGGACCACCTGGACGAGCTGAAGAAGATCGAGCCGACGCGCGCGCAGGAGGAAGAAGCCGACCGGCTCGAAGGCCAGATGGACGCATGCAAGGCGCGAATCGCACCCGCGTCGTCGTCGTCGTCCCCGCCGATCGCGTCGAGCGCGACGCTCACGCCGCTCCCGCCCGGCGGGACTGGCTCGCCGGCGTGTGACGACTACGTGCGGACCTTCGATACGATCGTCGTCACGTGCAAGGACAAGCTCGGTCCCGCGCTCGACGCGATGATCCAGAGCCGCAACGCGCAGGTCGAGGCGTTCGCGGAGTGGGGCGCCCTCGACGCGGCGTCGAAG
>DATLEB010000024.1:0-14170 GCA_035525615.1 Kofleriaceae bacterium
CGACCGTCATCCCTTCGCGCTCGAACCCGAGCCGCATGCCATCGGAGGCCCGGCGATCTCGGCTGACTACGAGCACTTTGGAAGGTGACGCCATGACCGAAAAAAAGCGTCTCGGAGTATAACCGTCAGAGGGCCGACCGCACTTCTGTTCTGGCCTGAAATCACGGTGCTAATCCTCGAAATCCTCCGCGGAACCGCAAACCGGCCGAGCTTCGAGCTCACCGCGCCGGTGATCACGTTGGGACGCGCTGCGACCAACACCGTCGTGCTCACCGACTACCACCTGTCGGGAGAGCACGCCCAGATCCTGCGTGAGGGCAACGGCTACGTCTTCCGCGATCTCCGCTCGACCAACGGGTCCGCCGTCGAGCGCTCGGGGACGCGCATCCCCGTCGACGCCAGCCGCCGCCACGAACTCGGCCTCGAGCCCGGCGATCTGCTCCTCCTCGGTGATTCCCGCGCGCCCGTGCAGATCCGCGTGAAGTACGCGCCGTCCGACGACGAGCTCGCCGAGCGCCTCATCGCGACCCGCTCGATCGTCGACCTCCCCGCCGTGCGCGACCAGATCGAGCACGATCCGGTCAGCGCGCTCAAGGTCTACAAGGCCATCCAGCGCCTGTCGGGTCGCCTCGATCAACCGACGGTGCTCGAGGCGGTCGCCGAGGCCACGTTCGAGATCCTCGCGCGCGCCACACACGTGACGATCCTCCTGCGCTCCGAGAACGAGAAGGACCGCTTCACCCTCGCGCTCCAGCGCGAGCGCGGCGGCCCCGCCAAGCACGAGCAGAGCAACCCCGCCGTCGCCGTCGACCCCGTGCGCGCCTCGCGCGCCATCCTCCGCCGCGTGCTGGCGGACCGCGCGGCGATCCTCACGGCCAACGCGCAGGAAGAGCTCCCCTCGTCCGAGTCCATCCACTCCGGCCAGATCCTCTCCGTCATCGCGGTGCCCTTGTGGCGCGGCGAGGAGATCACGGGCCTGCTCCAGGCCGACAACCGCCGCACCGCGGGCATGTTCGACGAGAACGACCTCGAGGTCTCGCTCCTGGTCGGCGCGCAGGCTGCGCTCGCGCTCGACAACGCGCAGCTGGTGGGCCGCCTCAAGCTCGCCGAAGAGCGGGCGCGCGGCGAGAACGTGTACCTGAAGAAGAAGGAAGAGCGCGCTCGCTTCCCCGACATCATCGGCGAGTCGCCGGCGATGCAGCACGTCTTCGGGCAGCTCGACAAGGTCATCGACACCCGCGCCACCGTCTGCATCGACGGCGAGACCGGCACCGGCAAGGAGCTCGTCGCCTCGGCGATCCACTACCGCTCGGGCCGCCGCGAAAAGATGTTCGTCGCGCAGAACTGCGCCGCGCTCCCCGAGAACCTCCTCGAGAGCGAGCTCTTCGGCCACAAGCGCGGCGCCTTCACCTCCGCCGACTCCGACAAGAAGGGCCTCTTCGAGATCGCCGACGGCGGCACCCTCTTCCTCGACGAGATGGGCGAGATGCCGCTGTCGCTCCAGGCGAAGCTGCTCCGCGTCCTGCAGGAAGGCACCATTCGCCCCGTCGGCGCCACCGCCGAGAAGCAGGTCGACGTCCGCATCATCTGCGCGACCAACCGCGACCTCGCCGCCGAGGTCGAGAAGGGCCGCTTCCGCTCCGACCTCTACTACCGCCTGATGGTCTTTCCGATCCGCCTGCCGCCGCTACGCGAGCGCCGCGAGGACATCCCGCTCCTGGCCAAGCACTTCCTCACGAAGTACGCCGCCGAATACCGCCTCGAGCTCCCCGGCTTCTCACAGGAAGCCACCGACGCCCTCGCCTCCTACGCCTGGCCCGGCAACATCCGCGAGCTCGAGAACGAGATCCAGCGCCTCGTCATCCAGGCCGAGCCCGGCCTCCCGGTCGAGGTCACCGACCTCTCCCCGCGCCTGCGCAAGATCGAAGGCACCGTCGCCAAGGTCGCCCCCAAGAAGGGCACCCTCAAGGAGATGATGGACCAGGTCGAGCGCTGGCTCATCTCCGAGGCGCTGCGCGATCACAACAACAACAAGACCCGCACCGCCGCCACCCTCGGCATCACGCGCGAGGGCCTCCACAAGAAGCTCGACAAGCTGGGTCTTTAACGCGGATAGCCTTCCACGCAGAGCTCCGCACGGCAACCGGTGCACTCCGCGTAACACGCCTCGTCGACGAGCTCGCCGGACTTCGGGATGCCGCCGTCGGCAAACCAGTCGTCCTGGCGCTCGTGTGGGGCCGGCCACCACGCCATTTCTCGCCGAGCCGATACTCGCGATCATGGAAACGCCCCGTAGCATCGGATGCTCGTCTCCCTCGAGCACGCGGGGCATCTGCCGTCGGTCACGATCCAGTTGAAGGCACCCAAGATCGTCATTCAAGACTGCCATTCTTCATTTGACAACTGAACGCGCGAGCAGCACAGGTCAGTGATGGTGAACGTGATGGGGCGACCGGGGGATGTGAAGCGCGCGGCGATGCGGGCGCTGGGTGACCAGATCGCCGAGGAGGCGGCGCATTTCGATGCGGCGATGCACCGGCTGCTCACGCACATCCGGGAATTCGATGCTGCCATTGGCTGGGGACACGCAGGTGCTCAGTCGTGCGCACACTGGCTGTCCTGGCGCGTGGGCTGGACGCTGGGCACGGGCCGCGAGCACGTGCGCGTGGCGCGCCGACTGGGCGAGCTGCCTCGTGTCGACGAAGCGCTGCGCCTGGGCAAGCTCTCGTATGCCAAGGCCCGCGCCATCACGCGCGTCGCATCGGCGGCGACCGAGGAGCTCCTGCTCGGTCACGCGTTCGTGAGCACCGGCGCGTGCGGGAGGTCGACCAGGAGCGGAAGGTCACGCGCCGCGACCTGGACGACCGCATGGTACGCATCGAGGCCACGCTCCGTCCCGAGGAGGCGGCGATGGTGATGGCCGCCATCGAGCAACGCGCAAAGGCCGACGCGAAGGCCGAGGAGGCGATTCCCCCGACCGAGGCGGGCACCTCACCCGACGCCGATCGTCCAGCGGACGTTTCCGCGGGAACGCGGCGCCGGCGCTTCGACCGGGCGGACGCGCTGGTCTCGGCTCAGGGCGCCGGGCTCGTACCGATGGCAAGCTTCGTCAAACCCGCGGCCTTGGCGCGCTCCATCACGTTGACGACGCGGCCGTGGGGCACGCCCTTGTCGGCCTGGAGGACGACCTGCGTCTGCTTGTCCTTCGTGAACGCCGCCAGGAACAGGTTGTCGAGGTCGGTGTCCTTGATGACGCGGCCCGACACCATGATGTCGCCGTCGACCGGGATGAGCAGGATCAGGCTCTCCTTGCGGACGTCGATCTCCTGCGCCGCGCCCGACGGCAGCGTCACCTTGAGACCGCTGCGCTTGGTGGCCTCGACCTCCTCGATGACCTCGTCGGTGCGCTTCTTCTCTTCTTGCGCCTCGGCCTGCACGGCGAGCGCGCTCACCATGAAGATGATCACCATCACCAGGAACACGTCCGTGAGGGGCGTGATGTTGATCTCCGAGAAGATGCCGCCACCACCGTGGCCGCCGTCCTCCTCGTCGTCAGGCAGCCTGCCGGCCATCGCCCGTCTCCTTCTTCGCGAGCGTCTCGCGCGCCTCGGGGGGTAGCTCCTCGAGCTGCTCGAGGAACTCGTCGGTCAGGAGCTTGAGCTCCGTCGCGATGCGCATCGCGCGCTGGTTGAAGTAGTTGTAGAGGATGACGGCCTCGACGGCGACGATGATGCCGGCCGCCGTGACGATGAGCGCCTCGGAGATGGGCTTCGACACCATCGCGAACTTCACCTGCTCGTCGCCCTTGAAGCGACGCATCGCCTTCATGATGCCGATGACGGTGCCGAAGAGGCCGACGAACGGCGCCGTCGCGCCGATGGTGCCGAGCATCCAGAGGCGCGTGCGCAGCTCACCGATCACCCGGAGCCGCTCGCGGTGCGTGGCCGTGCCGAGGTGCTCGGGCTTGCCGCGCCCGAGGCGCTCGTAGCCCACCAGGAACACGTCGGCCAGCGGCGACGGCGAGCGCTCGCACGCGCTGCGGCCCTCCTGGACGGCCCCCTTCTGCAGGCAGCGGGAGACGGTGTCGGAGAGGGCACGGGCCCGCGTCGTGAACTGCCACATGGCGATGGCCCGTTCGATGGCCACGGCGAGGGAGATCACGGAGAAGGCCACGATGAACCACATGGCGTAACCGCCATGGCTCATGAGGTCCCAGATCGAGCTATCCATCGATGACTTCCTGGACTTTCCGGCGTCCTGGTCTATCCAGGTTGGCCTGCCGCGACGACGCGCGCAAGCCTGCCGTCAACGGTATCGACCCGTCGACCGCCTACCTGGTTGCCTCGCTCCTCAGGGCTGGAACGGGGCGCGGTAGCCGTTGCCGTCGAAGTCCAGGAAAACCGGGGCCGAGAACGCGATCGCAGGGACTCCACGGCCGCGCAGCACCGTGTCGACCTGCTGTGCGGTTCCGCTCACCAGCATGGGCAGGGTCTGGCTGTCGATCACCTCGTTCGGCAGGAGCGGAAAGATCGAGCGGTCGCCGCGTGCGCGCAACACGAGCCACGCGTCGGTGCCGGTCGCGCCGCTGCGCATGGTGCGGATGTCGGCCGCCGTCAACGTGATGGTGACCTGCGCGCGCAGGAACTGGTGGTTGCCGGTGCCGGCCACGTTCTGCGTCGTCACGTTCATGGTCTCGGGCGCGGTCCGCGCCACCATGCACGGGTCGTTCGCGTTGAGCGAGTTGAGCGTGCGCGACGTCCAGCACTTGAGCGGCACCAGCGCGGTGGACGCGTTCGACCCCTCGACCGGGGACGTCGGCGTCTCGTTGGCGAAGATCTCGATGGTGTCGAACTCGGCCCACGTCGGCGACGTCACCGTCGCGACCAGCGTGATCGAGCCGCCCGACGCCGCCACCTGGCGACCGATCGCCGGCTGACCACCGGAGGTGATCGCGATCATCGGACCGTCGGTCACGACGATGTCGCGCGCGGCCGTCATGCCCTCGAGCGCGTCGAGCACCGGGCCGACCGACGCGCCCGACGCGAGCGCCGCCGGCGAGTCGTCGGGCACGCGGACCATGGTGCGCGGCATGCCGACCGGATCCTTCACGCTCGTGTGCGTGTCGCTGTTGCCGACCGGCGCCACGTAGAAGCCCAAAGACAGCATGTTGAACCAGTCGCGCATCACGCGATCGAGCCGCGAGCACTCCTGGATGGTGTCGCCGTCGCTGTCGTCCATCGTGAAGCCGTTCCACACCTCGAGGACGTTCCAGCTGTCGTCCCACAGCGTCTCCTCGGGGAGGCGCAGCCACGAGTTCGGCGTCGGCGAGCCGCCGAAGTCGCCGAAGATCGATCGGTTGGCGTAGTCGTACTCGACCTCCGCCACCTCGAAGTAGCTCTGGAAGCGCGAGAACGCGCTCTCGGTGCGCGGGTGGTTCACCTGCGTGATGCGCGCGCCACGCGCACGTGCCGCGTCGAAGATCTCGCCCGGCGTCATCGCGTAGCCCTCGCGGCCGCGGCCCCAGTCGACGGCCCCGCCGTTGGAGTTCGGCTGCACTTCGAGCGGATACGCCATGAAGTGGCCGTAGGGGAACGGCGTGATCTCGATGCCCGGGAAGATGCGCACCACGCTCTGCACGCCGAGGCTCTCGACCAGCGGCTGCAGGTCGGTCACCACGTCGTGATCGGTGATCGCGAACATCTCGATGCCCGACGACACGGCGGTGCGGATGCGGTCCTCGGAGCCGACCGGCGAGTCGGGCGAGCCGACCTGGTGCACGTGATACTCGGTGCCGAGGTACCCGGCCGTGTCGATGACGCGGCGGATGTGGAACGTCAGCGAGCCGTCGGCGGTTGCCGAGAAGTTCTGCTGCGCGATCGACCACTCGGTGCCGCGCGACACGTAGATGCGGAAGGTGCCGCCCGCCGGCAGGTAGAGCGGCTCGTCGGCGCCGGCGCCGATCGTGGTGCCGCGCATCGAGTGGATCGAGCGCACGATGCCGGCCATGCGGTCGTACGTCTCGAACACGCCCTTGTCCGGCAGCACCGGGTGGTCGCCGATGACGAGCAGGCGCCCCGGCACCGGCAGGTTGTTCTCGTCGTCGATGATCTGGTAGTCGAGCTTCACCGGCGCCGTGAGCGTCAGGTTCACCGACGCGCCCGCGGCCGCCGCGTTCGAGCGCGACGTGTCCTTCACCTCGGCGCGCACGAGCAGCGGGCCGACCGTGGTCGGCACCTTGCCGCTGTACGCGCCGCTGGTCGCCACGTCGAGGTAGCTGTACGGCTTGTCCATCGCGTCGACCGAGCCGTTGCCGTTGGTGTCGGCGTAGACGCCGACGCGCGCGCCCACGATCGGCGCCGTGCCCGCGCTCCACGCGACGGTGCCGCCGATGTCGGTCATCGCTTCCGGCGTCGGACGCGCCGTGCGGAACACGATGTCGGTGTCCTCGCCGTCCTGACCGACGACGACATCGACGTGCTGTAGCTTGCCGGCCTTGGGATCGAGGCCGAGCGTGTACGTGCTGGGATCGAGGATGTCGAGGAGGTTGTCCGCGCCGAACAGCACGATGGAGACGCCGGCGATGAGGAAGCCGGAGCTCGGCGTCGGCACGTCGAAGCGCGGCACGATGCCGTAGCCCGGGCCGGGCGTCGCCTGGTAGACGACGAAGTCGATCGGCGACGGGTCGGTGAGCGTCGTGAGCGCCTCGACGCCGGCGCGCTCGAAGCCGCGGCCGTTGCCCCACGCCTCGGTCTCGCCGCCGGTGTCGTTGAGCATGCCGAGCGGCCCGATGACGCGTGTGGTGCCGCCGTTGAAGAGCGACCAGTACACCTCGATGTGGCGCGCACCCGGATTGAGGATGTACGTCGTCGCGCACTCGAACTCGTCGGGCACGTCGGGATCGAGATCATCCGAGACCGGCAGGATGCCGAGGCCCTTCAGGTTGATGAAGTCGTTGTTGCCGCTGCGGCCGCGCGCGCGCAGCACGGCGGGTCCGCCCGCGGAGCCGTCACGCACGATCTCCATCGTGTTGTGCTCGCAGGTGCGGCCGGCCTTGTAGATGAGGGACAGCTCGCCGAAGTGATCGGGCAGCAGCTGGGTGCCGCCGGGCCCGATCTCCGCGGCGTCCATGATGTTGCCGCCCTGCGGGATCACGCCGATCACGCGGGTCGGCGCGCTCACGACGAAGCGCACCTTGTCGTTGCGGATGAAGAAGTCGCCGACCTGCCCCTGCGCCGCCGGACCGGTCAACAGCTCGTCGGTGTTGGCCGACGTGATCTCGCCGGCCGACGCGACCTGCGCGCCACCGACCGGCGGCAGCTCCGGATAGAAGTCTTCGAGCCCCGGACCGTCATCGCCGCCGCACGCGGCAGCGGACAGACTCACGAGCGCGACACTAAGGTAACGATGTCCCCTCATCGGGCGGTACGTTAACTGAACCCGTCACAAAACTGATGTGATTTCGACACGAAACGCTCGGGAGCGGTCGCGTGCGCTTGCCGAAGTGGCGGTTCGCTGGTCGAATCCGCCGATGCCTCGCATGGTCCGCTGCGCCAAGCTCCAGCAGGAGCTCCCCGGCCTCCCGTACAAGCCGTTCGCCGACGCGCTCGGCCAGAAGATCTTCGAGACCATCTCGCAAGAGGCCTGGCAGCAGTGGATCGAACACTCCAAGAAGATCGTCAACGAGTACCGCCTCGACCTCACCCAGAAGAAGGCGCACGACGTGCTCAAGGAGCAGTGCGAGCAGTTCCTGTTCGGTGACGTCGAGCTCGCTCCGCCGCCCGACTACGTCCCGGAGACGCACGACCACTGACGGCAGGCGTGACGTGACTCGTTCGCTCGACGACGTCGCGCTGTTTCGCGCCCTGCCCCAGGTGGGCCGCCAGGTGCCGTGGGTGCGCCTGGGCGACTGGCCGACGCCGGTCGAGCGCCTCGATCTCGAGGGCGAGGTCTGGGTGAAGCGCGAGGACCTGACCGCGCCCGGCTACGGCGGCAACAAGGTCCGCACGCTCGAGGCGATGTTCGGCCGCGCGCGCGCCGCCGGCGCGAAGCGCATGTGGGCGACCGGCGCGTACGGCTCGAATCACGCCGTCGCGAGCGTGCTGCACGCGCACGAGGCGCAGCTCGAGAGCGGCGCGATCCTGTTCTCGCAGCCGGCGAGCGAGCCCGCGCTGGCGAACGCGAGCGCGCTCCTCTCGGTGCGGCCCGAGGTGATCGGGCTCGCGTCGGTGATCCAGCTGCCGTTCGCGATGGCGCGCGTGCGGCGGCGCGGCGACGCGTACGTGATGCCGCCCGGTGGCGCGACGCCGGAGGGCGCGCTCGGCGCCATGTCGGCGGCGTTCGAGCTCGCGGCGCAGCACGCGGCCGGCGCGCTGCCGTGGCCGCGACGCGTGGTCGTCGCCGTCGGCAGCGGATGCACGACGGCGGGCCTGCTCGCGGGGTTTCATCTCGCGCACGAGCTCGGCCTCGCGCCGTCCGCACCGCGCCTGACGTCGGTGCGCGTCACGCCGTGGCCGGTGACGAGCCGCCTCCGCCTCGCCAACCTCGCGCACGCGACGCTCGCCCTCGTCGACCACCTGCGTGGCGCATCGTCCGCCACCACCTTCGCGCAGCTCGTCGCCGCGCTCTCCGTCGACGGTCGCTTCCTCGGCAAGGGCTACGGCCGCGCGACGTCGGCCGGCGCGCGCACCACCGAGACCATGCGCGCCGCGGGCGCACCGGCGCTCGACGCCGTCTACACCGCGAAGTCCGCCGCCGCGTTCCTGCAACTCGATCGCACCGACGGGCCGATCATCTTCTGGGCAACGAAGTCATCCACTCGCCTGCCTCGCGCCACCGACGACGACATCGCTGCCGCACCCGCGGCCATGCGCGCGTGGCTCGGCCGCTGACGCCCGCAGGCGCGCTACTTCGAGCTTTCCATGTCCGCCTGGTACGGCGAATCAGGAGCGTTGGCGCGCGGCGCGGCGGCCTTGGTCTTCGCGTCCTCGGCCTTCGCGCGACGAGCGCGATCGACGTAGCCGCGACACGCGCGGACCGCGCGATCGTTGGCGACGCTGGCCTGGTAGTACTCGGGGTTCCGGCGCGCGATGTCGGCGCCGATGGGGCCGGCCTCGGTGCACTTGCCCGCGTTGACGAGCTTCACCATCTTCGCGTGCTGCTCGCGCGCCCACGCGTCGAGCTGCGCGGTCTTCACCGGGTCGTACGCCTTGGCGCCCGCCTTGCCGGCATCGCGTGTCGCGGCCTGCTGCTGCGCGATCTTCTGCGGCGCGCTGGCCGGCGGAGGCGGAGGCGACGGTGACGCGGGAACCGCGGGCGCCTTCTTCGCGGGAGCGCTCGCGCGATCTTCATCGGCAGGCGCGGCTCCCGACGTCGCGGCTGATTCGTAGCGCGAGCCGTCGAGCGCGAGCACCGACGGCTCGTCCTTCGACTGCTTGTCGACCGCGATGTAGCCGGGCCGCGGCGCGCTATCGAGCTTCGCGGTCGTCGTGGGCGACGCGGTCTCGAAGCCAGCCGCGAGGCTGCCGCCACCGCCGCCACCACCCGCACCGATCGCGCCGCTACCCGCCGAGCGCTTGCCCTTCGTGGCGAGCGTGTCGCCGCCCGAGATCTCGGCATTCTTGCGGAGCGACTCGCGCTCCGCCTCGTTGCGCTTCTCCTCGGCCAAACCGTCGACGAGGCCGCGATCGACGCCGGCCGTCGCGGTCGCCGCGTTCTCGCCATCGGCGAGCGCGACGCGATAGTCGTCGACGTCGGCGCCGGCCACCGGCAGGTTCGGTGCCGTCGCCGCCGCTGCCGATCCGGAACCGCCGGCGGTCTTGCCGAGCTGGTCCGCCTCGAGCTTCTCGACCTGCGCGACGTTCTGGCCGCCCACCGTCGGCTCGGCCACGCCGAACGTGCCGCGCGAATACAGGAGCCCCGCCGCGCCGCCCACCAGGACCAGCGCCGCGGCGGCCGAGAGCGCCGGGCTCGCCGCGAACGGCTTGAGCAATCCGGCGAGGAACGCGAGGAACCCGCCACGCGAGGCAGGCACCGGCGCACGCCGCGCGGCTTCTTGAAGGAGCATCGCCGTGATGGCCGGCGACGGCTCCGCGACCGCCATGCTGACCGGCAGGTGAGCCTCGCGAAGAAGCTCGCGCGTGGAGCGCAACCCGTCGAGCGCCGACCTGTCCTGGGGATGACTGGCCAGGTGCGCATCCAGGCGGGCACGCTCTTCTCCATCGAGCTCTCCGTAGAGAGCGCCGATGAGCAGCGCGTCGATGTCCTGGCGATCGGCCATGTCCTTGGTCCTTATACTACGTCGGTCGTTCGAAACCACCGAACGGGACCCAAGGGCGGACGGACGAACCTCCAAGACCTCGCGGGTTTACCAGGCGGTGGCGTGAGCCTCGTGACGAATTACTGCAACGAGGATTTACACGCCCCACGCTGTCACCCGGTCTATCGAATCGTCGGCGATCGCTGACGTCTCGGCCAACCTCCTGACTTTAAAGGACCCGGGCCGGGGAGGCGGCGGGGTAACGCACAGGGACAGCCCCAAGAACGCGGGCGACGGCGATCACTTACGGTCGTTCTTCGCGACGACCTTCTTCGGCTCCGGCTGGCAGGACCACGTCACGTCATCGAGCGTCCAGCCGTCGTTGCCGCAGGTGGCCGGCGACGCGAGCGTGCTCTGGTCCGCCCCCGTATCGAGGTCGAAGGCGGCGCCATGCTGGGACCGGCTGCTGCTCCCCTCGTGAGGGGTACACGTGAGCGTCCAGGAGACCGAGCACGCCAGCTTCACGTCGCAGCGGTTGGCGACGACGAGGTCCACGCCGTCGTCTTCCTTGTCGACCTGATCGAAGTGCGCGCACACCGAGACCGGAGTCTTCTTCTTCACCTTCTTCTTCTTCGCCTGGGCGGCGGCGGGCGAACCAAGGGCTGTGATGAACGCGGCGAGCGTGAGGCACGAGAGTGCCCGGCGCCCGAGGGTGATCGGACGAAACATGACGGTCCTCCGGCTCTGTTGCCGCTCTGCGGCGGCTCTGTGGCGGCGGTGAGGACACCAGCGCGGCTCGTGCACGATGCGGTGCGGAGCGCGGCGCGGCGTCGTCTCTTCGCAGCACATGACAACGCGCGAACGGAAGCGGTTCCCGATTTCGAGCTACGTTCCGCGCAGGAGAGTGACATGACCCATCCGCTCGACGTCTTTCGCGACGGTGCGCTCGCCGGCCATGTGGCGGTGATCACCGGCGGCGGCACCGGCATCTGCAAGGGCATCGCGGCGGCGTTCGCACGCTTCGGCTGCGACGTGTGCATCACCAGCCGCAAGCAGGACGTGCTCGACGCGACCGCGGCGGAGCTGCGCGCGGCGACGGGGCGCGAGGTGCTGGCCATCGCCGCGGATGTCCGGGATCCGGACGCCGTGATGCGCGTGGTCGAGGCGGCGAAGGGGCGCTTCGGCAAGGTCGACACGCTGGTCAACGGCGCCGCCGGCAACTTCCTCGCGCCGGCGGTGGGCCTGTCGCCCAACGCGTTCAAGACGGTGATCGACATCGACCTCGTCGGTTCGTTTCACGCGGCGCGCGCGGCGTTCCCGGCGCTGCGCGACGCCGGCAACGGCGTGATCATCAACATCACGGCCACGCTCCACTATCACGGCACGCCGCTACAGCTGCACGCGTCGGCGGCGAAGGCCGGCATCGACGCCATGACCAAGAACCTCGCGGTCGAGTGGGCCGGCGCCGGCGTGCGCGTGGTGTCGATCGCGCCGGGGCCGATCGCCGACACCGAGGGCATGAAGCGGCTCGCGCCCGGCGAGGCGCAGAAGCAGGCGAAGAAGGCGGTGCCGCTCGGGCGGTTCGGAACGATCGACGAGATCGCGGCGGCCGCGGTGTACATCCGCTCGGCGGCGGCGGCGTACGTCACCGGCACCGTGCTCGTCGTCGATGGCGGAAACTCGACGATGGGCGCGATGATGCAGCTGTGAGCCCGATGGGCCCGACGGATGACGAGCGCTCCATCATCGACTTCGTCGCGCCGAAGCGCGCGGTGCCGATCGAGCTGATCGGCGGGCGCGGCCACTACGAGCGCGTCATCCATGCGGTCCTCGCCGCGCAGACCAGCGTCTGGATCGCGACGGCGAACCTGAAGGAGCTGATGATCGAGGACGCGCGCGCCCGACCCGGCGTGCGGCGGCGTATCGGCAAGACCAATTATCGCTCGGTGCTCGCGGCGCTGGCCGAGGCGGCGCGGCGCGGCGTCGAGCTGCGGATCCTGTGCGCCGACCGGCCGTCGCGGCCGTTCCGCGCCGAGCTGGCGCGCCATCCCGGGCTGGCGGCGGCGCTGCCCATCAAGCAGTGCCCGCGCGTGCACCTGAAGCTCGTGATCGTCGACGGCGCGCTCGGCTACCTCGGGTCGGCGAACTGGACGGGCGCGGGGCTCGGTGTGCGCGGGACGGGGCGGCGCAACTTCGAGCTCGGCGTCGTGACCGACGATGGGCCGATGCTGGACCAGGTGCAGGCGCTCTACGACCACCTGTGGCGCGGGGGCGAGTGCGGCCGATGCAAGCTGCGCACGGAGTGCCCCAAGCCCTTGGATGGGCAGGCGAAAATCGCGTCGAAACCCGTCCGATTACCGAAGCGACCGACGCGTCCGTAGGAATCGCGCGTTTGCCATGTAACCGTGGCAGGCAAGGGAGGCACTGAGCATCTCGTGACCACGCAGGTCGCCTACGTGGAAGACATCGTGCTGGTGGACCGCTGCCTCGAGGGGCATGAAGCGGCGGCGCGCGACCTCTTCCGGAGGCACCGCGCGCGCGTGCACGCGTCGCTCTACCGCATCCTGGGCTCGAACCGGGACATGGAGGATCTCCTGCAGGAGGTGTTCGTCCAGGTGTTCGGATCGCTGCGGTCGTGGCGCGCGGAGGCGAGCCTCGCGACGTGGATCGATCGCATCGCGGTGCGCGTGGCGTGGCGCTCGATCGGGAAGAAGCGCGCGCGGCCGGCCGAGGACGAGCTCTCCGACGAGGACGCGGTGGCGCCCGAGGTGGGCGGTGCGCGCGCGGCGCATGCCCGCGAGGGTGTGCGACGGCTGTACGCGGCGCTCGCGACGCTGTCGCCGCCGGCGCGTGTCGCGTTCGCGCTGCACGAGATCGACGGGCGACCGCTGGCGGAGGTGGCGACGGTGACCGGCGCGTCGCTGACCGCGACCAAGCTGCGTGTGTGGCGCGCGCGGCGATCGCTTCACGCGCTGGCGGCGGCGGATCCCGTGCTGCGCGAGTTCCTCGACGACGGTTCAGCCTCCGGAGGTGCGCGATGACGCTCCAAGACAAGGTGCCGGTGGAGCCCATCGCGCCCGAGCGCCTCGAGCGGCTCGAGCGCCGCATCGCCGCGGCGGCAGGCCCGGTGCTCGCGCGGCCGCGGCGGCCGAGCTTCTGGCCGGTCGGGCTCGCGCTGGCGGGCGCGGCGGCGGGTGCGATCGCGCTGTATGCGCTGCGCCCTACCCGGCCCGCTCCGACGACGGCGCCGATCGCGGTCAGCACGGACGGCGAGCGTGGCGCGACGCTGGCGCTCGGCGACGCGTCGATCGCGGCGGCGCCCGACACGAGGTACGACGTGGTGCGCGGCGGCGGCGGCGCGCATGCGACCATCGACGTGCGCCTCGACCACGGCGCGGTGTCGCTCGACGTGGCGCCGCGCAAGGACCGGCCGCCGCTGTGGGTGCATGCCGGCGACGTCGGCGTGCGCGTGGTCGGCACCGCGTTCACGGTGACGCGGGCGCCCGAGGGCGACGTGTCGGTCGAGGTCGAGCACGGCACCGTCGAGGTGCACCAGGCCGGCGCGGTCGCGGCGGTGACAGGCGGTCAGCGCTGGTCGTCGCGGGAAGGCACGGTCATCGCGATCGCGCCGAAGCCGCCGACGACACCCGACGTCGCGAACGCCGCGGCCGCGGGCGCGGGCGCAGGCAACGCGGGCGCAGCGGCCGGCACCAACGGCGCGGGCGGCACCGACGGCGCCGGCGGCAACGGCCGCATCGGCGCCGGCGGCACGCACACCGGCGACCTCGCCACTGGCCCGGCGATCGACGTCGCCGTCCTCGGCGATCGCAACCGTCCGACGGTGACGCCCGGATCGGGCACGGGCACGGGCACGGGCACGGGCACGGGCACGGGATCTGGAACCTCGCGCCTCGG
>DATLEB010000041.1:0-28262 GCA_035525615.1 Kofleriaceae bacterium
GCCGATCGAGCGGACCAGGTCGACCTTGTCCGTGCGACACACACCGGTCACGTGGGCGCCGCGCGCCTTGGCCAGCTGCACCGCGAACGTGCCCACGCCGCCCGATGCGCCGATGACGAGCACGCGTTCGCCGGCCTCGAGTCCGCCTTTCTCGATCGCCTGCCACGCGGTGCCACCCGACACGCCGAGCAGCGCGGCCTGCTCGAACGACAGGCTCGGGGGCTTGTGCACGAGCTTGTCCTCGCGGACGCGCACGTACTCGGCGAACGAGCCCATGCCGATGCCGAAGACGGCATCGCCGGCGCGGAAACGCGTGACGCCGGCGCCGACCTCGACCACCGTGCCTGCGAGGTCGAGCCCCGCGATCGGATTCTTCGGCCGACGAAAGCCGAAGCCCATGACGCGCATGAGGTACGGCCGGCCGGTCATGAAGTGCCAGGTGCCGCGGTCGACGCCGGCGGCGTGCACGCGCACGATCACCTCGCCCTCGCCAGCAACCGGGCGCGGAATGGTGCCCACGCTGAGCACGTCGGTCGTGCCGTACGCGGACTGGAGGACAGCGTTCATGGTCGGGGTGGTCGCAGTGCTCATATCGATCTCCTTCTCGAACCTTACGGTGTAAGGTGATGGACAAGCTAAACCTTACGGCGTAAGGTGTCAAGCATCGAAATGACGACCGCCCGGAAGCCCGCGAAAGCCAGGCGCAAGCGCCGCGTCGCACGCGAGCCGGTCAGCCGGGAGCGCGCGCTACAGGTCGCGATGTCGGTCGCCGATGCCGGTGGCCTGGCCGACCTGACGATGCGCCGGCTCGCCGAGGAGCTCGGCGTCGAGGCGATGTCGCTCTACTACCACGTGCCCAGCAAGGACGCGATCCTCGACGGGATGGTCGACCTGGTCTTCACGGAGATCGAGCTGCCGCCGACCGACGTCGACTGGAAGACCGCGATGCGCCGCCGCGCCGAGTCGGTGCGCGCCGTGCTGCTCCGCCACCGCTGGGCGATCGGGCTCATGGAGTCGCGCAAGTCGCCCGGTCACGCCACGCTCGCGCATCACGACGCGGTGCTCGGCTGTCTCCGCGCCGCCGGGTTCTCGGTCGAGATGACGGCGCACGCCTACGCCGTGCTCGACAGCTACATCTACGGCTTCGTCCACACCGAGCTGCAGCTCCCCTTCGAGACCAGCGCGCAGACCCACGAGGTCGCCGCCGCGATCTTCGATCAGCTCCCGCCCGGTGCGTTCCCGCATCTCGTCGAGCTCACGCAGGAGCACGTCTTGAAGCCGGGTTACCGCTACGGCAACGAGTTCGGGTTCGGGCTCGACCTCATCCTCGATGGTCTCGAGCGCCGCCGCCGGTGAGCTCGGCGACACGCGTGCGCCACTCGTCGCTCGCCCAGCGCGACGGGAAGCAGCGCTCGAGGAGCTCGAGCATGATCGACACCGCGGTCGAAGCGCCGGGTGACGCGCCGAGCAGCGCCGCGATCGTGCCGTCCTGGCTCGTCACGATCTCGGTGCCGAACTTGAGATCGCCGCCGCCCTTGCCGTCGCTCTTGATGATCTGCACGCGCAGACCGGCGACCTGCACGTCCCAGTCCTTGCCGTCGGCGCGCGGGTAGAAGCGCCGCAGCATGTCCTCGCGCTCCTCCTCGGAGAGCATGACCTGTCCCACGAGGTACCGGGTCAGATCGAAGTTCTCGAGCCCCGCGCTCACGACGGCGCGGAGGTTGTCGATGCCGATCGACCGCAGCAGATCGAAGGGCGAGCCGCCCCTCAGGAACTTGGTCGTGAATCCGGCGTACGGGCCGAACAGCAGCTCCTGCTGGTTTGCGATCCAGCGCGTGTCGAGGTGCGGCACCGACATCGGCGGCGCGCCGACCTCGGCCTGGCCGTACACCTTGGCGTGGTGGCGCGCGATGACGTCACGGTTGGTGCACCGCAGCCACTGGCCGCTCACCGGGAACGCGCCGTAGCCGCTGGCCTCGGGGATGCCGCTCTTCTCGAGCAGCTGCAACGAGTAACCGCCCGCGCCGATGAACACGAAGCGCGCGCGCACGCTGCGCTCCTGGCCGCTGGTCACGTCGGCGACGTCGACGCGCCATCCGCCGCTGTCGCGGTGCAGGTCGCGCACCTCGTGGTCGAGGTGCATCGTGAACGTGTCGCGCCGCTCGAGCGCCGCGAACATGCTGCGCGTCAGCGCGCCGAAGTTGACGTCGGTGCCGTGCATCATGCGCGTCGCGGCCACCGGCGCGTCGCCCGTGCGTCCCTCCATCACCAGCGGGATCCAGCCCTCGATCGTCCCGGGATCCTCGCTGTACTCCAGGAAATGGAAGAGCGGCGACGTCTTCAGTCCCGCCGCGCGCGCCCGCAGGAACGCGACATCGCGCTCGCCGATCACGAAGCTGAGGTGCGGCACCTGGCGCAGGAAGGTCGCCATCTCCGGCAGGTCCCCGTTCGCGATCAGCCGGCGCCAGAACGCGCGGCTCGTCGCGAACTGCGCGGCGATCGTGTGCGCCTTCTTGCAGTCGACGGTGCCGTCTTTTCCGGGCGGCGTGTAGTTGAGCTCGCAGTAGCCGGCGTGTCCCGTGCCCGCGTTGTTCCACGCGTCGCTGCTCTCGGCCGCGGCGCGGTCGAGCCGCTCGAACGCGACGATGCGCAGCGTCGGATCGAGCTGCGCGAAGAGCGAGCCGAGCGTTGCGCTCATGATCCCCGCGCCGATGAGCACGACGTCGTAGTCGTTGTCGCCGGACATCGCGCGACTATAGCCGCGCCGCGCGCTACTTCGACGCGACGACGCCGGAGACTGCGGAGGCCTTGCGCGTGGCGCGGGCCCGCCGGTGCACGATCTCGCCCTTCAACAGCCACACCGGCTTGTGCTGCCCCTCGATCACGAGGCGCCACGCCTCGATCCCGATCGGGCCGCCCCATGCCTTGGCGAGCACGGTGCCCCACGCCAGCACGTCACCAGGAGCGACCTCCTCGGCGGTGAGCTTCGACCACACGACCTGGCGCGTCGGGCGGAGGAACCGCCGCGCGGGCATCGTGCGGGTGCGCGGAGCCATGCGCGCCAACATGGGACCGCGGCGGACCTCGTGCAATCGCCGATACCCCGAGGATGTCCGTCGCTGTCTGCGCTTCACCGACGGACAACCCACCGCTACCCGAGGCAAGATGGGGTATGGACCACGGGATCGCGGCCAAGGCCGTCCTCGGGCTCTCCCGCGCGACGTTTCTCGCGCGGCGCGCGCTGGCGCGAAGGTTCGCGAGCCCGACGGTGACCGGCGGCGAGCCGAGCGCCACCGCACGCTCCGGAGCGCGCCGCCGCAACATTTTGTTCGTCACCGTCGATCAGCAGCGCTACGACGCGCTCGGCGTCACCGGCAATCGCTTTGCGCGCACGCCGGCGCTCGACGGGCTCGCCCGCGCCGGCGTGCAGTTCCGCCGCGCGCACGTGCAGAACGTCGTGTGCATGCCGTCGCGCACGACGATGCTCACCGGCCAGCATCCGCTCACGCACGGCGTCGTCGCCAACGGCATCAGCGCGCCCCACGACGGTCCCAACGTGGCCGCGCTCCTCGCCGCCGCCGGCTATCACACCGCGCTGCTCGGCAAGGCGCACTTCGATCCGCACCTCGATCCGCTGCTGCGCTTTCGCGAGAACCGGCTCGCCGCCGAGGGCTCGACCGGGCCGTGGCGCGGCTTCGCGCACGTCGAGCTCGCGACACACGGTCCGCTCGGCGGACATCACTACGCCGACTGGCTGTGGACGCACCATCGCGACGAGGTGCGTGGTTTCGGCGCCGTGCTCAGCGGCAGCGGCGGCGGCGAGACCGGCGCGCCGGAGGTCCGCCACAACCCGATCCCGCGCGAGCACTACCACACCGACTGGATCGCCGACCGCGCCATCGCCTGGCTGCGCGGCCTCGCGCCCGAAGATCCCTTCTTCTGCTGGGTGAGCTTTCCCGATCCGCACCATCCGTTCGATCCGCCGGCGAGCGAGGTGCGCCGCCGTGCGCCTGACTTCCGCGATCGCCCGCTGCCGCCCGGTCATCCCGGCTCGGCCGCAGAGGTGCGGCGTCGCCTCGCCGAGAAGCCGCGCCACTGGCTCGACTGGTACGACGGTCGCTATCACAACCCGGAGGGCGGACCGATCGCGTTCCGACCGGCGGCGTTCACCGACGACCAGCTGCGCGAGGTCGACGCGATGATCCAGGTCGAGAACGAGCTCATCGACGACGCGGTCGCGCGCATCCTCGCCGCGCTGCGCGAGCGCGGCGTCGACGAGCACACCGACGTCTTCTACACGTCGGATCACGGCGACCTCCAGGGCGACCACGGGTTGCTGTTCAAGGGCCCGTATCACGTGACGTCGCTGCTCCACGTGCCGTTCTTCTGGCGGCCGGCGCCGAGCGCGCACGTGGCGCCGTCGCTCGTCGACGAGCCGGTCGGTCATGTCGACCTGGCGCCGACGTTCCTCGCCATCGCCGGGCTCCCGGTCCCGCCGGAGATGCAGGGCGCGGCGCTGCCGACGGCCAACGGGCAGCAGGATCGCGAGCGGGTGCTGACGACGTTCGACAGCCAGTTCGCGGCGGTCGGGATGCACCTGCGCACGATCTATCGCGACGGCTTCCTGTGCACGACGTACCTGCCGACCACGCGCGGCGTGGGTGGGCGCTTTCGCGTGTACGAGTCGGTGTGGCTCGCCGGGCAGGCGCTCCCGCGCTTCGACGGCACCGAGGGCGAGCTCTACGATCTGCGCGACGATCCGCACCAGGCGCGCAACTTGTGGAACGAGCGGCGCGTGCTGCGCGACGACCTCATCATCGACCTGCGCGCCCACCTGCCGCCCGCGCGGCGGCGTCCCCTACGCGTCGCCGCGCCGACGTGAGTCGTCGTCGCCGGTGTCGAACAGCACGCGCCACGAGCCGTCGGGCTGCTTCTTCCAGATCGTGACGTACGCGCCGTACCAGACGACCTCGCCCGCGGACACGATGTGCGCCTCGCCGACCGTGAAGCCGACGTCGCCGGTGGCCGCGAAGCCCGACGCGATCGGCTCCCAGAGCAGCTTCTGGTGCGGGTCGTCGAGGAGCGGCGCCATCAGCTCCGCGATCGCGGCGTGGCCCTCGACCTTCTCGTTCTTGCGCAGCATCCAGCCCTCTGGCGCGAACCACGGCGTCCAGCCCTGCGCGCCGTCGCGCGACGTGTCGGCGGCGAACCGGCGATCGGCGTCGGCGAGCGCGGGCGCGGCCGTGTGCTCGAAGCGCGTGAAGGCGAGGGTGAGCGGGGCGGATGCGTCGAGCTTCCCGACGGTGGCCTCGAGTTTGTCGCCGGAGCGCGTGTACTGGATCACCTGCGGGTCGTCGTGCTCCGGGTTGGTGAACCGTGCGCTGCCGGCGGCCAGCGCCGCCTTGTCGAGGACGAAGGGAACGGCGGGGCGGCCGCCGGGCATGGCGCGGTAGGTGATCTGCGCGCCGTCGGAGGAGATGATCGCGGCCTCGAAACCGGACCCGACGAAGGCGACGCCGAAGAGCGCGTCGCCGGCGGCGGTCCAGATCTCGACGGTGCCGTCCGCGGCGCGCCACGATCCGACGAGGAACGCGAGCGGCTGCAGGTCCGGATCGGCGAGCGTCGGCAGCGGCGCGGCCGCGGCCGGCGCGGTGGGCGTCGTGGGCGCCGTGCTCGTGGAAGGCGTGTGCGAAGGACCGCCGCACGCGCAGGCGGCGACGAAGACCAGGGGCGCGACCATGGAACGCATGTCGCGCGCGAGCGTACCCGATCAGTCGGTGCGGCGCGTGAAATGCCTGGTCGACGTGAGCCCGACGTAGAAGTCGACGATCGTGATCTCGTCGCGCGCCAGCTGGTCGGCCAGCGACGACACCAGGCACTCGCTGTCGTGGTGGTCCAGGCCGAAGGCCGAGCTCGCCATGAACGACGCCATGCACACCGCCGTCTCCGACTCGGCGGCGAGCGCGCCCGCCAGCTCGGTCGGTCCGTCGAACGTGACCTGCTGTTCGAGCCCGGCGATGTAGCCGGTGGCGTCGATGTTCACGCCGTTCTCGGTCGCGCGGTAGCGGCCGGTCGCGTCGAGGTGCTCGAACGCGAAGCCGATCGGATCCATCAGCTGGTGGCAGCCGCTGCACGACGGGTTCGCGGTGTGCTGCTCGTAGCGCTGGCGCGTGGTCTGCGTGCCGGTCGGCGGCGGGAGATCGCCCACCACCGGCGGCGGCGGCGGGATCTCGGCGCACAGCAGGCGCTCGCGGATGAGCGCGCCGCGCTGCGTCGGCGACGTCGCCGTGTTGCCGGCGTTGATCGCGAGGAGGGAGCCCTGGGCGAGGAGGCCCACGCCCCAGCCGTCGGGGCGCGTCGTCGCGCCGGTGCCCGTCGCCGGCCAGCCGTAGAACTGCGCCAGGCTCGCGTCGACCACGCTCGTGGGAGACGTGAGCAGATCGGCGACGCCGCCTTGCTGCTCGAACACCACGCTGTCGATGAACGCCGAGGTCTCGCGGCCCATCGAGGCGCGGATCTCGGCGGTGAAGCCGGGGAACGCCTCGCCGCTCTTCACGAGGTTGGCGAGCGACGACAGGCCGAGCCACTGATCGGTGAAGCCCTGGAACACGGTGCGCATCGCGGGACGCGCGCGCCCGGTCGACGGATCGAGCGCGAGCTCGCGCGCGGCCGACGCCAGCCCCTCGGGCGTGTCGAGCGCACCGGAGGCGGCGCGGTCGAGGAGGCCGTCGGTGGGCGGCGCGCCCGTGAAGGCGAACGAGAGCGCGGTCGCCAGCTCGTAGCCGGTGAGGCGATAGGTGTCGCCGTCGCGATCGCCGAGCTCGCTGCGATAGACGAAGTGTGGCGACGAGAGCATCGCCACGGTGGCCCAGCGCACCCACGTCGCGAAGTCGTCCTGCGCGCTGACGCGCTCGTAGAGCGCGATGTAGCGGGCGCGCTCGTCGTCGGTGAGCGGGCGCCGGTAGACGCGCCGCCC
This sequence comes from Kofleriaceae bacterium, assembly GCA_035525615.1. Lineage (GTDB taxonomy): Bacteria > Myxococcota_A > Polyangia > Haliangiales > Haliangiaceae > UBA2376. The sequence goes on from DATLEB010000041.1 coordinate 6,977, forward strand.
GACGGTGTCGAGGAACGTGCGCGCGCACGTCGCGCCGCCCGCGGTCGCGCACGGCAGCACCTGGCCGAGCCGCGCGGGCAGGATCAGCGCGTCGGCGACGCCCTCGGCCGTGGTCTCGAGCGCGGCCGCGTACGATTCGTCGACGAGCAGGCGGTCGACGTTGTTGGTGAAGCCGTTGCGCCCCGCCGGGTCGGCGGGCAACGACGGCCCGGTCCACTCCGCGGCCGAGAGCCCGAACACCGCGCGCACGCTCGCCGTGTACTCGCGGCTGGTGAGGCGGCGCAGCAAGCGCGGGCCGGCGACGTCGGCCTCCCCCGCCGAGCACACGTTGCGCGGCTCGTCGGGCGGCAGCTCCTCGCCGGCGTCGTCGCCGCCGGTGATGTGCCCGACGCAGCCGGCGGCCGTCGCGAGCGCGAGCCCCGACGCGATGAACGTCGCGACCGCGGCCCTCACGCCAGCACCTCCGAGAGCACCGTGTTGCCGAAGTGGCCGCTGGCGCTGTCGGGCACGCCCATGGCGCGGCACAGCGTCTTGAGGAGGGCGCGGTTGGTCGCGGCCGGCAGGTCGACGAACGTGCCGGTCTTGAGCGCGCCGCCGGCGCCGCCGATGAAGAACGCCGGCACGTCGATGCTGTCGTGCGCCGGGTTGCACTCCGACAGCCAGACGATGCAGCTGTTGTCGAGCACGGTGCGACCTCCCGGATCGAGCGGATCGGGCACGTCGAGCGCGGCGACGAGTCGCGCCAGCTTGCCGGCGTACCACTGCTGCACGCGCGCGAACGTGTTGGCGTCGCCGTGCGACGTGTTGTGGTGCGGGTAGCCGCCGTCGACAGGCACGATCACGTTGCCGTCGGCCGAGCCGGCCTGCAGCGTCGCCACGCGCGTGAGCCCGCACGTGAGCGCGCGCGCGAGGATGTCGATCTGCGCGTCGAAGATCGGCGAGAAGCGGCCGTAGTCGTACGCGCCCGCGGCGTTGCCGGCGAGCGTCGGGCGCAGCGCCTCGACCGACGGGATGGGCGTCGCGTCGCACGCCGCGGGCGCCCCGGGGCCGGCGCCTCCCATCGCTGCCACAGCGGCACGATGGTCGCGCACCTTGCGCAGCTCGCGCGGCGAGCCGACGACCTTGGCCTCGAGCGTCGCGAGCTCGGCGTCGGTGATGCCGTGGATGTCGGCGGCGTAGTCGGCGCGCGGCGGCGGCGGCGTGCCACCGCCCGAGCCGAGGCCGCTGAAGATCGCGTCGAACGCGGTCACCGGGTTGGCCTCGTAGTGCACGGGCGTCGGGTTGAAGAAGAACGTCGAGCGTCCGTACAGCTGATAGAACTGGAGCGAGTCGGCGGGGATGGCGCCGAGGTGCAGGGAGCGCATGGCGCTCGGCGCGTTCGCGGCGAACTGATCGGCCACCACCTGATCGATCGACTTCACGCCCGGGTCGGCCCCCAGGTAGTCGTTGATCGGCGCGCCGGTGAACATGCTGCGCACCGCGAAGTGGTTGTACGAGCCCTCGATGTCGAGCCCGCGGATGAACGTCATCTTCGACGACCACGCGCGCAGCGGCTCGAGCACGAGCGACAGCGCGGCGAGGTTGCCGGGGTTGGGCCAGAAGTGCTGCGCCGCCGAGCCGTTCATCGACGGCCACAAGATGAGGCGCCTGGGCGGACCGTCGGCGTGCGCGCTCGCTTCCCGCGTGCGCGTGGCGTAGCGAAGGATCGGTAACGACGCGGCGGCGAGACCGAGTCCTTTCAAGAGCGACCGGCGGGAGTACTGGCTCATACCCACGATGGAGAGCGAGCGCCGTCGGGTCGGGTCACGGAAAAATATGCGAAATCACTGGGGTCTCGGCTCCCCGATCCGGTGAGACGAGTCTCCGATCGCTGAGTAGAACATGTTTCACTTTCGCATTCGAATGCGGTCAGACCACGTGTAGAATGCGTGGCCATGGGACGGATCGCGCCTCTTCTCGCCGCGAGCGCGGCCGCCGTGCTCGCCGCGTCTGCCGGCGCCGCGCACGACGCGCGCGCCAACGGCGTCAACACGCACACGTGGATCTCGTTCCACGCGATCGAGCACCTGCCCGACGGCGAGCTCAAGCGCCTGCTGTCCGACCCGGAGCTCGCGCCGATGATCATCAACGGCAGCATCTTTCCGGACGGTGGCTACGCGGTCGACTCGCCGTTCGGCGAGACCGCGCACTGGGGCCCGTTCCACGCCGCGTTCCTGCGCTGGATGCAGGACAACCTGCCCGAGCCGTACGCGCGCGGCGAGGCGCGGCCGTACGTCGCGTTCCTCATGGGCGTCGCGTCGCACGGCATGGCCGATCAGGTCTTCGACTCCATGTTCATGGAGGCCGCGCGTGGCTACGACGCGGCCAGCTGGAGCGACACGCTGCTCGACAGCTTCGACACCGCGACCGACGTCATGCTCGTCGACTCGACGCAGGTCGACTACCGCGGCACCGAGCTGTGGCTGCCATCGATGGAGATGCCGGGCATGTTCGCCGAGGTCGGCGTCTCCGTGGACGCCGACACGCTCTTGAACGCGCAGAGCGCGATGCACAACTTCATCCTCGCGTACGGCGCCGTGAACGGGCGGGATCCGCAGGCCGTGACGCGCTACCGCACGCAGTACCCGTGGGCGTCGGAGCACCTGATGGATCCGCACGAGCCCGGCTCGCCACCGTGCGAGGGCGAGGTCGTGGCCGCGTACTGGCTCACGCTGTGGGATCGCCTGCACGGCGTGGACGGTCCCGACAACATGATCATCGCGACCTATCCGCCCGACGACAGCGACGGGCATCCCACCGATCACACCAAGGTCGAGGCGCAGTCGGTGGTGGTGTTCGGCCACGGCATCGGCAGCGGCGTCGCCGACAAGCTCCGCATCACCGACTCGACGGGCAAGACGTACGGCTTCACGGCGCGGCCGTTCTACAGCGAGGCCAACGCCGTCGCGATCCGGCCGACCGAGGACTGGGCGCCGAACGAGATCATCACCGTGTCGATCGCGGCGGGCGTGCAGACCGTCGACGGGTTCGCCTACGACGCGCCGTTCGAGTACTCGTTCACGACGCGGCCGGCGAGCGGGCCGCTCGATCCGACGACCGATCCGACGCCGCACGACGGCGAGCCGTGGACGCCGCCGCCGGGTGGTGGTGACAGCGGTGGGTGCGACGCGGGTGGCGGGGCAGGGCTGGGCGCGGCGCTCGCGCTCGTGGCGCAGCGGCGGCGCAAGAAGCAGCAGCAACAGCAGCAGCAGCAGACGAAGAAGGTGCCGTCGTGAACGCAAGACGTGTGATCGTGGCCGCGCTCGCGTGCGCGGCGGTGGCGCTATGCGGCGCCTGGATGATGGCGCCGGTGGCGACCGCGCCGATCGCCTCGGTGCAAGCTGCGCCGGCGCCGAGCGTCGTGCCCGCCGACGAGGCGCCGCGTGGCATGGTCGCGTTCGTCGCGGGGCCGGCGTGCCCGACGGGCTGGGCCACGGCGACGATCGCCGCGGGTCGCTTGCTGGTCGGCACCGATCAGATGACGGCGGTCGGCCGCGTGGTCGGCGAGCCGCTGACGGCGGAGCAAGATCGCACGCACGAGCACGAGCTCGGCGGCGCGACGCTCGCCTTGCCGCACAAGTCGGTCTCGGCCGCCGACGGCGGCAACAACAGCGGCGCGTCGTCGGGCGCGCAGCCGGTGACGGGGACCGTGGCGGCGGGGACATCGGGCCTGCCGTTCGCGCAGCTCACCGCGTGTGTGGCGCCATGAAGCCGGCGATGACGTGCGCGACGAGCGTCGGGCTCGCGCTGGTGTGCGCCTGCGCCAGCTCCAGGGGCGGCGGTGGTGGCGATGACCTCGACGCCGGCGAGGAGCTGCCCGTCGACGCGGCGGTCGGCGGCGGTGACGGTTTTCCGCGCGGCGCCATCTCGTTCTTCCTCGGCGCGCTGTGCCCGACCGGGTGGGCGCCGTACGCCGACGCCGTCGGCCGCACCATCGTGCCGGTCGCCGCGTCGGGCGACGCCGGCATGATGGTCGGCACGCCGCTCGGCGTGAACGAGACGCGCGCGCACCATCACGACCTCGCGGTGAGCGTGAACCTGCCGTCGGTGAGCTACGCCGGGATCGCGGGTGAGTCCAATCATGGCGTGTCGCGCAGCGGTCAGGTCGACGGCCTCGCGGCAACCGCCGACGCTGCACCCGACGTTCCGTACGCGCAGCTCCGCGTGTGCCGCAAATCCGCCGAGCCCGGCGAGCGCGCAGCGCCGAGCGGCGTCATCGCGTTCTTCGCGGGTGCGTGCCCGCCGGCGTGGAACCCGGCTCCGCCCGCGATCGCCGGGCGCTACCTCGTCGCGCTGCCGGCGGGCGGAACCGCGGGGCGCACCTTCGGCGGCGACCCGCTCACGTCGGGCGAGCTGCGCGCGCACACGCACACGGTCAGCGGCTCGGTCGCGGCGCCGTCGCACGGCATCGCGCTCGCGGGCGGTTGCTGCGCCGGCGGCTACGGCGGCGCGGGGACGCACGCCGCGACGATCACGGCCGGGCCGGCGCCGGTCGAGATGCCGTACCTCCAGCTATCCGCGTGTGTTGCGCCGTAGCGCGGTCGGGCGGCGGTCGCCGATCCAGTAGCGCGCCCCGGCGCCGTTGCGACCGGCGCGGTCGGCCGGGTTCACGAGGTGGCACTTCTCGAGCGAGAGGCAGCCGCAGCCGATGCACTCGCCCAGCCCGGTCTTGAGCCGCTGGAGCAGCGCGATGCGCGCGTCGAGCGCCGCCTCCCACGTGCGCGAGATCCGCGACCAGTCGGAAGGGCCCGGCGCCCTGTCGTGCGGGAGCTTGGCCAGCTCCACCCCGATCTCGTCGAGCGAGAGGCCGAGCTTCTGCGCGAACAGGATGAAGGCGATGCGGCGGAGCACGGCGCGTCCGTAGCGGCGCTGGCTGCGGCCCTCGCGGACCGAGTGGATGAGCCCGCGCTGCTCGTAGAAGCGGAGCGCGGAGGCGGGGACGCCGCTGCGCTTCGCCAGCTGCCCGATCGGCATGAAGAAACCCTTCATGCGCGGAGTGGAGCACGATCGCCGCTTGACTTGAAGTTAACTTCAACTTGTAGGGTGGCCTTCATGACCACCACCGACGCGTACGATCTACAGTTCGAGGGCCTCGTCACCATCCACCGCGCCATCGACGGTGTCTTCCAGCAGATCATCGACGCCGCCGAGGCGCCGCTCTCGGTCATCGTGCCCGGCGCGCGCGGCGCGGCCGCGTTCCTGATGGCCCACCACCACGCCGAGAGCGACGTGCTGTTCCCGGCGCTGCGCCGCTGCGGGCGGATGCGCTCGACCGACGTGAGCGCGCTCGACGCGCGCGACCGCGAGCACGTCGAGCTCCACGCGCTGTGCGACCGGATCATCGCTGCTGCGGCGCGCCCGGCGCCCAGCGCCGCCGAGCTGGCCGCGCTCGCCCTCGAGACCCGCGACCGCCTGCGCGCGCACGTCGCCGAGGAGGAGCTCTCCCTCGCCGCCGCGCGCCTGCGCGAGATGGCGTCGCTCGACGACCTCGCCGAGATCAACCGCCAGCTGGAGGAGCTCCGCGCGCGCGCCCAGGCCCAGGGCATCGGCCCGGTCGTGGCCGTTCCGGCATGAGCGCGCGCGGCGAGCGCGAGCGCACGCTACACGAGCTCCATCCAGATCTCGTTGCGGCGCAGGAAGCCGAGGGTGCTCGGCGGGTCGTAACCCGCGAACATCGGCTCGCCGGTCGTGTCCAGACCGCTTTCGAGCACCTGGCGCACCATCTCGGCCTCTTGTCGGGCGACCAGACCGCCGTGGTGGCGGCCGCTGAAGCACATGGCGGCGATGCGCTGCTCCGGGATGGTGAGGAGCTCGACGCGCATGTCGCGCGGGGGAGGCAGCGAGTAGAGCGGATGATCGGGCGGCATCACGAACGAGATGCGATACCCGTCGATGCTGCGCACGGCCGTGACCGGCACCGTCATCGCGAGCTTCTCGTGCTTCTGGTTGTGACCGCGGACGTAGCGGAATAGCCGCTCGAACCCCTCGCCGAGGGCCTCGTCGAAGTCGTCGGTCTCGACCTCGGTTCGCGCCTCGACGCGCGCATCGTAGCTGCGGATCTCGAGCTCGCCCACGTTCGCGTCGACACGATACAGCGGCTCGTCGGTGAACCAGCGCTGCAGTTGCCAGCGAGCCGCGATCATCGCCGCGGCCGCGGCCGCGCCCGCGATGATGCCGCCGCGCCGCGACCCGGTCGCCGTCGCGATTCCGAAACCCACGCCTGCCGGCACCGCGCCCACGAGCCCACCGAACGCGGCCTTGCGCACGATCCGATGCGCCTTCGGCATCGTCTCGTCGAGCGCCCGGATGGGCGGAGCCTTCTCCATCGTCGGTTGCGTCGCTCCGGTGTCGATCTGCGTCATGCCCCGTAGCAGAGCAAGCGGCGTGCCTCGCTAGGCACGCCAGATCGGCTCGCCACCCGTGAGGGCGTGGCCGCGACGCATGAACGCGGAGAGCCGGGCCATGCCGCCGAAGGCGGCGACCTGCGAGCCGTACTCCGCGATCGCGGCGAGCTTCGCGTCCTCGAAGCGTTCGACGGGGGCCGGCTCGCAGCGCCAGTCGAGGTCCCGCAGCGCCGGCGCGTACGTGTCGAGCCCGGGCCCGTGCGCCGCGTGCGCGACGTAGCGGAGCAAGCCGCCGACGCGCGGGCTCGCCCACGACGGGCCGCGCAGCGGATTCCAGCGGCGCCGCCGCGCCACGAAATGGCGGCGCCGGCACGCCGCGCCGAGCGCGTACGGATCCTCGTAGAACCGCAACCGCTCGGCCGCGTCGCTCGCGGCGACCGCGCCCGACGTCAGCCGCTCCTCGGCGCACGCCAGCGCGACCTCGACGTGATCGACATGATTGCCGATGCCCAGCGGCGCGTAGACGTCGGCGCCGCTCGCGAGCGCCTCGCGGACCACCGCGCGCATCGCCGGCACGTTCGGGAAGTCGCGCTCGCGCGGCGTCGTGAACACGTCGCGCGTTCGCGCCAGCATCGGCTCGCGCCAGATCCGCTCCACGAAGCCGAGCAGCCGCCGCGTCGCACCCACCTTCGCCAGCGCACGCGCGTCCTCGTCAAGCCGCGTGGTGTAGTCGCCGAACACGCGCCGCTCCGGCGGCAACGTCTCGAGCGGCGGCCCCTGCGTGAAGAACGTCCACACCTCCACCACATCACCCGCCGCCACGCGCCGCGCGATCAGCGCACCGGCCGACAGCACCGCGTCGTCGAGGTGGGGCGAAAGGAAGATGGCGCGCGCTCGGGCCACCCCGAAAGCATGCGTGTCATCGGACCGACGGCAACGGCCCCCATCCCCTCCCTCCAGGCTGCTCGCACGGAGCATGCCTCGGCGAACGCCGCCAGGGCCCTCCACGAACGCCAGCCCGGACCACCGGTCTCGGCCCGGGTCTTCCCCTACCTCTCCTTTGTTAATGTCGGCGGGGCGGGTCATCCGCACCAACCGGTCGCACCACCGGTCCGGCCTCCCACGGCGGGGGGGCGGGATCGTCCCAGGCGTCGAGCACTTGCGCGGCGAACGCCGGTCGCTCGGCCCCCGACCCCCACGAGCCGGGGGAGGTCAGGTGCGCCAGGCGCGGCCGTGGGCCCGGTTTCGGTCCTCCCTCGTGACGTTCAGCCGTACCCGATCGGCCAAGTCCCGTGCTAGGGTTCGTTTCGACAGACTGTAGCCGCGCGCGAGCCGCTTCTCCGAGATGTGTCGGGACTGCGATCGTCGTTGGAACACGCAGCCGTCACAGGAAATCAGGAGAAACGAGAATGAGCACCCGTCTTTACGTCGGCAACCTTTCGTACAACACCACTGGCGACACGATCCGCGAGGTTTTCGGCGCGCACGGTAACGTCACCGACGTCCACGTCGTGATGGACCGTGAAACCGGCCGTCCCCGCGGCTTTGCGTTCGTGACCATGGGCTCGCCCGCCGAGGCCGAGACCGCGATCAACGAAGTGAACGGTCAGAGCGTCGACGGTCGTCCGCTCCGCGTGAACCAGGCCGAGGAGCGCCCCGCGCGTGGCGGCGGTGGTGGCGGCGGCGGTGGTGGTGGCTTCGGTGGTCGTGGCGGCGGCGGCGGTGGTGGCGGTGGCTTCCGCGGTGGCCGCGGTGGTGGTGGTGGCGGCGGTGGCCGCGATCGCTACTAAGAGCTAGCTAGCTACAAAGCAACCGTCCGCGAACGCAGGCGCAACGTCAGCCGGGTCACCTCGGCATCGATGTTGCGCCTGCTGACGTATGTGTGATGGCAGGTGACCGCGGCATCGCGCTCGACGACCGAAAGGGCGCCGGGATGCGACGGGACGCGGTGGAAGAGCTGGCCGTGGCGCCGGTAGTGAACCTCGGCGCCGGTGGTCGCTGCGGCCGACACGTCGAGCACCAGCTCGACGCGGCGGTCGTCGTGCACGCGATCGTGGTGCGCGAGCAGGTAATCGCCCGCCACGAGGCGCAGGGCGCGCACCTCGACGACGTCGTAGTCGTCGGGCGCGCCGCCGACGACGTCCGTGGCCGCGCGCACGAGCGCCGTCACGAGGCCGGGCTCGTCGACGTCGTCGGTCCACGCGTAGCTGCCGCGATCGACCAGCGCGTAGCGGGTGAAGCCGCGCGCCGCGAGCCGCGCGCGCACCTCGTCGGCGTGCGCGGCGCTGATGGCGCCCGGCACGATCACGGCGGCGCGCGCACCGAACAGCTCGTCGAGCGACGTCACGGGTAGAACCATCCCGCGAGCGACATGCGCAGCCCGCTCACGACCTCGCGCACCTGGTGCAGCGATGCGTCGCTCACCTCGAAGACCACGAGGCGGTTGGGGCGCGGCTCGATCACCCGCGCGCTGTCGGTCGCGATGACCGCGCCGGCGCCGTCGATGGTGCAGCGAAACAGCTCGAGCTCGCCGCCGCGCGGTGGCTCCGGCGACGGCAGGTAGTACGCGTATGCGAGCGCGCGTGCCAGGTCCTGCTGGTGATCGGTGTGCGGCAGCAAGTAGTGCCCTTCGCGATACGCGTAGGCGCGCAGATCGGCGCGCGTCACCGCGGTGCCCGTGATGCGCGCCATCACGGGCGCGAGCGACGCCGCGAAGTCGTCGCGCAGGGCGCGCAGCTCGGCGGTGCGCGGCTCGGGCGCCGTCGCCTCGAACGCGAAGATGTCGCCTTCGTAGGCATCGACCGGCTCTTCATCGAGCACGGGGACGAGCGCCTCGAGCGCCTCCTGCGCGAGGACCTCGTCCCAGACGAGGTGCGGGAACGGCGTCGCCGATCGCCAGCCCGCCGAAAGACGTTCGACGGTCGTGGCGCGGAGCAGATCAGCGTCCCAGCGCGGTGATGGCACCGGCTTCTCGCTAGGCCGCCGGCGAAGAAGCCGAAGAGGTGAGCTCGAGCATCTCCGCGACCTTGCCGAGGAGCTCGCGGCCCATGCGCGCCGCATCGTCGAACGCGATGGCGGCGACGGGCACGTGCTGGAAGCGGTCGACGAGGCGGATATCGACCGCGCCGCCGAAGAAGAGGAGCAACCCGTCGCCGACGGCCTCGACCTCGACCGAACCGCCGGCGATGTCGATCTTGAACTTGGTGCGCGTGCTCGACACCGCGCCGTGCACGCCGCGCGGCTTCAGCTCGGCGACGAGCTCGAACGCCGCGTGGTGCATCACCGCAGCGACCAGCGCGGCGCTGGCGGCTCGCGCGGCGTTGTCGCCGCCGCGATCCTCCGTGAGCTTGCCGTAGAGCTGCGCGATGCCGAGGAGCACCTTGGCGACTTCGAGCACGGCCATGTGCGCAGCCTAACGCGAAGCTTCAGAGCACAGTGTGAAGAGTCGCGTTCATGGTCTCGCGCAGGTACCGCGCCGCGAGATCGATCGTGTGATGCGTCGGCCGCAGCGGGGGCGCGACCTCCATGATGTCGCCGCCCAGGAGGCCGATCTCGTCGCCGACGCGGCGGATCAGCCTCACCAGCCACTCGGGATCGAGGCCCTCGGGCTCGGGCGTCCCGGTCGCGTCGGCGTGCGCGTCGTCGGTGCCGTCGATGTCGTTCGACAGGTACACCGACTCGGCCTTCACGCTCTTGAAGTGCTCGATCATCGCGTCGAGGGTGCGCTCCGGGTCGGCGCGGCACTCGGCGGCCCAGAACTGGCGCACGCCGAGCGTCGACTCCCAGTGCGCGCGATCGCGACCCGACGCGCGCGTGCCGACCTGCACCATGCGGCCATCGCGGCCGAGCAGCTCGTTGGCGTGAAACGACCACGTCGCGAAGCAGTACCTCACCCCGAGGCGCGTCTCGAGCAGGTCGGTGTGCGCGTCCGGTTGCAGGATCGACCAGCGATCGGTGCGCGCGCGCGCGAGCGCCGCGACGACCGGCCACGCCGTCGAGTGGTCGCCGCCGATGACGAACGGCGCGATGCGCGGGTTCTGCGCCAGCACGAGATCCATCACGCGCTCGGCGATGGACAGCGGTGACACCGGCAGCCGGTCGCGCTCCGCCGGCTCGACGTCGGGATAGAGCGCGAGGCGCGTCGCCTGCTTCTGCGCGTCGGAGAGCATGTCGTCGTGCTGCAGCTGCGGCACCACGAAGACGTCGCCGATGTCGACGACCCCGCCGGCCGCGGTGCGCGCCGGCCAGTCGGGCACGGTGTCGAGCAGCGTGGTGCGGATCGCCTGCGGCCCGAAGTTGGCGCCGCGCACGAAGCCGGCGCCGACGTCCGACGGCACCCCGAGCACGATGCCCCTGGCCTCGGGAATGCGGGCGAGGTTCTCGCGGAACTGCGCGCGAACGTGCTCGAGGTCACGGGCGCGGTAGAGCGCGAGCTGCAGGCGCTCCTGCGCGGCGCGCCCCGTCGAGACCGTGTGGATCCCGCCGCCGGCCGGGCGCAGGAGCGTGGCGAGCTCGTCGAGCCAGTTCATGGTTGTTCCCGGCGGCTGGCGCTCATGACGGCAATGTACTCTCAGGCAATGCGTTGGGCAGCGATCCGGGCCGGCTTGATCGCGCTGGCGATCCTCGTCGGCCTGCTCGATGGCCTTCCCATCCCGGCGGGCAACGAGCGCCCGACGATGGAGAAGCGCGTCACGCCGGGCATGGTGAAGGCGGTCGACGCGATCGACCGTGTGCGCGTGGCGATCCTCCGGCCGTTCCGGCCCATCGCCGAGGTCACGCGCGTGCGCCAGCGGTGGAAGCTGTTCGCGGGCGCGTCGCGCAAGCGGTGGCGCATGCGCATCGACGCGCGCACCGGCGCCGGCGCCGAGTGGGAGCTCGTGTACCGCGTCCTCGACGACGAACACGCCTTCATGGCCGACGCGCTCGAGTACCGGCGCGTGCGCGGCGCGTGGAACCCGCACTCGACGCGCGGCCCGCGCGGCGGCTACCAGTCGTTCGTCACGTGGGTCGGCCGGCGCGTGCTCGCGGCCTACCCGCAATACACCGAAGTGCGCGTCCAGCAGGAGCGCATCCTCATCGGCCCGCGCGGCGGCTATCGCGGCACCGGCGAGATGTCCTATCCCGTGATGGTGCGCCGGTGAGCGTGCTGCGATGGTGGGTCGAGCTGTGGGACCGGCGCGAGCCCGCGACGGCGCAGGCGCTGGTGCGCATCTTCGTCGGGCTGTGCGTGCTCGGCGACCTGCTCGACATCCAGCGGCTCGGACTGGTCGAGGCGATGTGGGCGCCGCCGCCCGACGGCATGGGCCATGGCGCGCGCGGCGAGCCGTGGGCGGTGCAGTGGTTCGGCGCGTCGGGCGACACCGCGCGGCTCCTGTGGTGGATCGGCGTGGCGTCGAGCGCGGCGTTCACGCTCGGGCTCGGCACGCGCGTGGCCGCGGTCGTGATGGCGTTGACGTCGGCGCAGCTCGGCATGCTCGCGCCCGACGGTGATCGCGGCATCGACGTCGCGCTGCGCGTGGTCGCGCTGATCCTCGCGCTGTCGAGCTGTCACGCGCGCTGGTCGATCGACGCCGTCATCCGCCGCGCGATCGGCCGGCCGTTTCCGGCGCTCGTGCCGGCGTGGCCGCGCTATCTCGTCTTCGCCCAGCTGGTGTGGATCTACTTCTCGGGCGGCCACAACAAGAGCGAGCCCGAGTGGTGGCCGGTCGGCGGCTTCGCGGCGCTCGGCAACTCGCTCTCCGATCCGCACTTCGCGCGCTTCTCGTCGGAGTGGGTGCCCTACGTCTTCCCGCTGCCGGCGATCGCGACCGCGACGACCATGCTGTTCGAGCTGGGCGCGCCGTTCCTGCTCCTGTTCGTGTGGTTCGAGACCACGGCGGAGCGGCCCGGCCGCATCCGGCACTGGTGCAACCGTTTCCACGCGCGCTGGATCTGGATGGCGATCGGCGTGCTCTTCCATCTCGGGATCGCGGTGTTCCTGCGCCTGGGCATCTTCCCGTGGGGAATGCTCGCGATGTACCCGGTGCTCCTGCGCGCCGACGAGCTGATCCGCGCCGAGGCGTGGCTCCGGCAACGGGTGTATCCTCGCCGCTGATGTCGACGAGGCGACCTGCATCCTCCATCGTCTTCGCGTTGCTCGCGTCGATGTTCGTGTCGGTCCTCGCCGTGGGCGTGGCGACGGCGCAGCCCAAGGGGAACAAGGAGAAGCAGAAGGCGGCGAAGGCGTACGTCGACGCCGGCCTCGCGGCGCAGGAGCGCGGCGATCAGGACACGGCGATCGCGATGTACGCCAAGGCGTACGAGCTCGTGCCGGTGCCCATCCTCGTCTTCAACATGGCGCAGGCGCATCGCCTCGCCGGGCGCACGCAGGTCGCGATCGACCACTACAAGCGCTACCTCGCCGACGAGCCCAAGGGCGCCAAGGCGAAGACCTCGCGCGAGTTCATCACCGCGCTCGAGGGGCAGCTCATCCTCGAGGAGTCGGCGAAGGCCAAGGCCGCCGAGGAAGCACGGAAGGCGGAAGAGACCCGCAAGGCCGAGGAGGCCCGCAAGGCGGAGGAGGCGCGCAAGGCGGAGGAAGCGCGCAAGGCGGCTGCGGGCGACGGCAAGAAGCCGGGCGGCGGCGAGGGCGGTGCGATCGCGCCCATCGGCGGCGGCGAAGGTGATGGCGACGGCGGGGGTGACGGCAGGCCCGGTGGCGGTGGCGGTGGCGGTGGCGGTGGCGGTGGCGGTGGCGGGCTGCGGAAGGTCGGCCTGACGTCGGCGGCGCTCGGCGTCATCTCGCTCGGCGTGAGCATCCCGTTCGGGCTCAAGGCCAGCTCGATCGCCGACGAGCTCTCGGTGCCCGGCACCACCTACGACGCCGACAAGGACGCGAGCGGCAAGGCGGCCGGCAACATCCACCTGATCACGACCGTCGCCGGCGGCGCGCTCCTCGTCGGCGGCGTGACCATGTACTTCCTCGGCCGCTCGAAGCGGAACGACGGCGTCGCGTTCGTGCCGGTCGTCGATCCCGATCGTGTCGGCCTCGTCGTCCGAGGAGCGTACTGATGCGCGCCGTCGCGATCTGCGGCGCGCTCGCGGCGCTGCTCGGCGCCTGTTACGCGCCCACCTACGAGGACCTGGTGTGCGCGGCCACCGACCCGCGCTGCCCGGACGGCTACGCGTGCATCAGCAACGTGTGCCGCGAGGCCACCGGCGGATGTGGCGACGGCGTGCGCGACGACACCGAGACCTGCGACGACGGCAACACCGCGACCGAGACCGCGTGCCCGTACGGCATGCCCACGTGCATGCTGTGCAACGCCGATTGCACCGCGTCGCTCGCGCTCTTCGGCCGCTACTGCGGCGACCGCATGGTCGAGACCGGCGTCGAGATGTGCGACGACGGCAACGCGTCGGCGTGCGGCAGCTGCAACGCCGACTGCACCGCCAGCCTCTCGCCCGCCGCCGCCACCGGCACGCTGGTGGGCGTGGGCGCCCTCACCTCGGCGAACGACGGCCAGAACTTCGGCATCTTCGACGGCGTGCTCACCAACTATCTCGGCTTCGAGATCGACTACAACGGCACGGTCACCGCCGGGTTCACGCGCGTCGACATGACGACGGGCAACGTCCAGGCGGTCGTCAACGCCATCAACGGCAGCGCGCTCTCCGTGAACGCCAGCGACGCCGGCAACGGCAACGTCCGCCTCGTGAACCAGTTCCTCAATGGCCGCGGCAACGGCCCGATCATGACCAACATCCCGCCGCCCTTCATGGCCGTGGGCATGACCGGCGGCGCGACCGGCGACTGCCCGCGCAGCACCGGTTGCACCAACAACGGCGTCTGCGGCTCGAACAGCTGCGTGAACAGCGTCTGCGACTGACGCGGCGCGCGTCGCTCGCGCGCTACTTGTTCTGCGGGAATCCGAGATCCACGCCACGGTGGCGCGGATCCGGCCAGCGGCTCGTGACGGCCTTGGTGCGCGTGTAGAAGCGCACGCCGTCGCGGCCGTAGATGTGGAGGTCGCCGAACAAGGACGCCTTCCAGCCGCCGAACGAGTAGTACGCCATGGGCACCGGGATGGGCACGTTGACGCCGACCATGCCGACCTCGACCTCGGCGACGAACTTGCGCGCCGCGCCGCCGTCGTTGGTGAAGATGGCCACGCCGTTGCCGTACGGATGCGCGTGCACCAGCGCGATCGCCTCGTCGTACGTGCCGACGCGCACCACGCCGAGCACCGGGCCGAAGATCTCGTCCTGGTAGATCGACATCGCCGGCGTCACGCTGTCGAAGAGGCACGGGCCGAGGAAGAAGCCGTCCTCGTGACCGGCGACGCGCAGGCCGCGGCCGTCCATCACGAGCTTGGCGCCCTCGCCGACGCCGGCGTCGACGTAGCCCTTCACCTTGTCGCGGTGCTGGCGCGTGATGAGCGGGCCCATCTCGTTGACCGGGTCGTTGCCGGGGCCGGTCTTCAGCTTGGCGATGCGCTCGCGCAGCGCCGGGATCAGGCGCTCGCCCGCGTCACCGACGGCGACGATGACCGAGATCGCCATGCAGCGCTCACCGGCCGAGCCGTAGCCGGCGCCGACCGCCGCGTCGGCCGCCAGCTCCATGTCGGCGTCGGGCAACACGATCATGTGGTTCTTGGCGCCGCCCAGCGCCTGCACGCGCTTGCCGTGCCTGGTGCCGGTCTCGTAGATGTAGCGCGCGATCGGCGTCGAGCCGACGAACGAGATGGCCTGCACCGCCGGGTGCTCGAGGATGCGATCGACCGCGACCTTGTCGCCGTGGACGACGTTGAGCACGCCGGGCGGCAGCCCCGCCTCGCGGAACAGCTCGGCGCAGAAGATCGCGGCCGACGGATTGCGCTCGCTCGGCTTGAGCACGAACGTGTTCCCGCACGCGATCGCGATCGGGTACATCCACATCGGCACCATGGCCGGGAAGTTGAACGGCGTGATGCCGGCGACCACGCCGACCGGCTGGCGGATCGCGTACGTGTCGACCTCGGTCGAGACGTTCTCGCTGAACTCACCCTTGATGAGGTCGGCGATGCCGCACGCGAACTCGATCACCTCGAGGCCGCGATTGACCTCGCCGAGCGCGTCGCTGAACACCTTGCCGTGCTCGCGCGTGAGGATCGCGGCGATGTCTTCCTTCTTGCGATCGACGAGCTCACGGAACGCGAACAGGATCTTGGTGCGGCGCGCGAGCGACGTGCTGCGCCACCCGGGCAGCGCCGCGGACGCGGAGTCGATGGCGGCGTCGACCTCGGCCGGCGACGCGAACGCGACCCGCGCCTGCACCGCCCCCGTCGCCGGGTTGAACACCTCGCCATGCCGCTCGGGCGCGCGCTCGAACGACTTGCCCCCGATCCAGTGCTGAATGAGATCCATCGGGTTTCGCTACCACGGTTCGTGCGCGCACGGAACCGGCATCACCGGAACACGCGGAGATCCGTGTGTAGCGTGCTGACCACCGAGGGACGTACGCCGCCTCCCGAGAGGCGCAGGCGGATGTCGGCGGAGACGCGATAGCCGACGTCGTCGCCGGCCGTGGGCTTCTCGACCACGCCGATCACGAGCACGTACTCGTTCGGCGCGATGACGCCCTCGACGGCGGAGAGCCGCCGACCCTGCGCGCCCTGCGGGATGACGCCGTCCTCGAAGCGCATCGGCACGAGGTCGGTGTTCTCGTAGTCGTGCTGGAGCCGGACGAACGCGCCGCGTGCGTCGACGACCGCCTGCGTGCCGCCGGTGTCGAGCACGAAGCTCCCGCCGCGCAGTAGACGCGTGACGCGGTCGCCGGACATCGCGTCGGTGACCACCAGATCGAACGCGACGCACGGCCGCTTCGTGAGCGGCGCGACGAGGTCGGCGCGCGCGCCGACGCGGCCGACCACGGCCACGTAGTCACCGGGCTTCGCGTCCTCGAGCTTGATGGTCCTGGCACCCTTGGTTCCCGGGGGCAGCCCTTCCGGGAGCGCGGGGCGCGGGGCGTACGGGAGCATCGGCCGCTTGGCCCACCAGTGCGGAAAGACTTTGCGTGAGACCAGGATGCCGGCGATGACGACCGCCCAGAAGATGACGGTTCCCACCACAGAATCTTAGTCGCTTGAACCGGCCTCGCATCTTTGATAGTCACGATCCTTCGCCAAAACCCAGGGGGGGCCATCGTGACGACGTCTGCCGATCTATCCATCACCGTCAACGGAATGAAGTTCGAGAACCCGTTTCTGCTCGGCTCTGGACCGCCGGGCACCAACGGCAAGGTGATCGCGAAGTCGTACGACCTGGGCTGGGGCGGCATGGTCTGCAAGACCTTCTCGACCGACGCCGACAAGGTCATCAACACGACGCCGCGCTACGCCAAGCTGCGCGGCCGCGCCAGCGAGGAAGTCATCGGCTTCCAGAACATCGAGCTCATCAGCGATCGTCCGTACGCCGACTGGCTCGACGATCTGCGCCAGCTCAAGAAGAGCTACCCGACGAAGATCCTGGTCGCCTCGATCATGGAGGAGTACCGCAAGGAGTCGTGGCAGCGCATCGCGCGCGAGGTCCAGGAGACCGGCGTCGACGCGTTCGAGATGAACCTGTCGTGCCCGCACGGCCTGCCCGAGCGCAAGATGGGCATGGCGATGGGCGAGAACCCCGACATCGTCGAGGAGGTCGTGGGCTGGGTGAAGGAGGTCTCGCGCATCCCGGTGTGGGCCAAGATGACGCCCAACGTCGGCAACCCCGTGGTGCCGGCGGGGGCGGCGATCAGGGCCGGCGCCGACGGCATCTCGATGATCAACACGATCCTCAGCGTCTGCGGCATCGACATGAAGACGCTGCGGCCGATGCCGACCGTCGAGGGCCACAGCGTGCCCGGCGGTTACTCGGGCCAGGCGGTGCGCCCGATCGCGCTGCGCCAGGTGATGGAGGTCGCGCGCGCGAACCCCGGCCTGCAGATCAGCGGCATGGGCGGCATCGAGACCGGCTTCGACGCGGCGCAGTTCTTCCTGCTCGGCGCGTCGACGGTGCAGGTGTGCACCGGCGCCATGCTGCGCGGCTACGAGATCATCAGCGAGCTCACGGCCGAGCTGTCGAAGTTCATGGTCGACCACGAGTTCGCCAACATCCGCGAGTTCATCGGCAAGAGCCTGCCGTACTTCACGACGCACCACGATCTCGTCGACCGCCAGCGCGCCGCGCGCGAGCAGAAGGAGTCGGCGCGCGCCAAGGTCGCCGCCGGCCGCGACGTCGAGACCTGGAAGGGCGACATCGCCCGCGAGACCACCGACCTCGTCACGAACTGAGCGAGAGGGAAGGGAGCACGAACATGGCGCGCAACGTTCTTTCAGGCCTGATCCAGGCCAGTAATCCCATCAACGACGAGTCGCGATCGGTCGCCGAGATCCAGGCCGCGATGCTCGAGAAGCACCTGCCGATGATCCACGACGCCGGCAAGAAGGGCGTCCAGATCCTCTGCCTGCAGGAGATCTTCAACGGGCCGTACTTCTGCCCCGGGCAGGACAAGCGCTGGTACGACGCGGCCGAGCCGGTGCCGGGACCGACGGTGGAGAAGCTGGCGCCGATCGCGGCGAAGTACCAGATGGTGATGGTGGTCCCGGTCTACGAGCGCGAGCAGGCCGGCATGTACTACAACACCGCCGCGATCATCGACGCGGACGGCACGTACCTCGGGAAGTACCGCAAGACGCACATCCCGCAGACGTCGGGCTTCTGGGAGAAGTTCTTCTTCCGCCCGGGGAACCTCGGCTATCCGGTGTTCAAGACGCGCTACGCGACGATCGGCGCGTACATCTGTTACGACCGCCACTTCCCCGAGGGGGCGCGCGCGCTCGGGCTGGCGGGCGCGGAGATCGTCTACAACCCGTCGGCCACGGTGGCGGGGTTGTCGCAGCACCTGTGGAAGATCGAGCAGCCCGCGCACGCGGTGGCCAACGGCTACTTCGTCGGGGCGATCAACCGCGTCGGCACCGAGGCGCCCTGGAACGTGGGCAAGTTCTACGGCAACTCGTACTTCGTCGATCCGCGCGGGCAGATCATCGCGTGTGGCTCGGAGGATCAGGACGAGCTGGTGACCGCGACGCTCGACCTCGACATGATCGAGGAGGTGCGGCGCACGTGGCAGTTCTTCCGTGACCGGCGTCCCGACGCGTACGGTCCGCTCACGGATGACTGAAGGAGCCGGACCCATGCGGACACTCATCAAGGACGGCACGGTCGTCACGGCGTCGGACACGTTCGCGTCCGACGTGTGGATCGAGGGCTCGAAGATCGTGGCGCTCACCGATCCGTCGCAGCGCGCGGCGCTGACCGGGTCGGGGCAGCCGGACACGGTGATCGACGCCAAGGGCAAGTACGTCATCCCGGGTGGCATCGACTGCCACACGCACATGGAGCTGCCGTTCGGCGGGACCACGGCGTCGGATGACTTCGACACCGGCACGGTGGCGGCGGCGTTCGGCGGCACGACGACGATCGTCGACTTCGCGATCCAGTCGAAGGGCAGCTCGATGCGCGCCGGCCTGGACGCGTGGCACGCCAAGGCCGAGGGCAAGGCGGCGATCGACTACGGCTTCCACATGATCATGACGGAGGCCAACCCGAGCACGCTCGAGGAGATGGCCGGGCTGGTGCGCGAGGGCGTCACCAGCTTCAAGATGTTCATGGCGTATCCCGGCGTGTTCCTCGTCGACGATCAGCAGATCTTCCGGGCCATGCTGCGCGCGGGCGAGCTGGGCGCGCTCATCACGATGCACGCCGAGATCGGGCTGCCGATCGACGTGCTCGTGCAGCGCGCGCTGTCGCAGGGCCACACCGCGCCGGTCTATCACGCGCTCACGCGGCCCGAGGTCGCGGAGGCAACGGGCACCGAGCGCGCGATCGCGCTGGCCGAGATGGCGAAGGTGCCGGTGTACATGGTGCACCTGTCGGCGCAGCGGGCGCTCGAGCGCGTGATGGAGGCGCGCGACCGCGGCCTGCCGGCGTACGCGGAGACGTGCCCGCAGTACCTGTTCTGCACCGAAGACGACCTGCGCGGCGATCCGCCGGGCGTCGGCGACGGCGAGTGGAAGGGCGCGGGGTATGTCTGCACGCCGCCGCTGCGGCCGAAGCACCACCACGAGCACCTGTGGCGCGGGCTGCGGAACTACGACCTGCAGGTCGTGGCGACGGACCACTGTCCGTTCTGCATGAAGGATCAGAAGGAGCTGGGGCGCGGCGACTTCTCGAAGATCCCGAACGGGATGCCGGGCGTCGAGACGCGGCTGCACCTGCTCTGGGAGGGCGTGCGCGACGGGCGCATCTCGATGAATCGCTTCGTCGAGATCACGTCGACGGCGCCGGCCAAGATCTTCGGCATGTACGGGAGGAAGGGGACGGTGTCGGTGGGCGCGGATGCCGACATCGTGGTGTGGGATCCCGAGAAGGAATTCGTGCTGGGCAAGGACACGCTGCACATGCGCGTCGACTACTCGCCGTTCGAGGGTCGTCGCGTGGTGGGCGCGCCGGCGGCGGTGCTGTCGCGCGGCGAGCTCGTCGTGCAGGACGACGTGTGGGTCGCAACGAAGAAGCAAGGGCGCGGGCAGTTCCTGCGCCGGGGGACGTTCGGACTATGACCACCAACAAAGAAGTTGCCGAGAAGCAGAAGGAACTGCTGTTCCCCTGCGTGACCACGTATTACGAGGAGCCGATCGCGTTCGAGCGCGGTGAGGGCGCCAAGCTGTGGGACGTCGAGGGGACCGAGTACCTCGACTTCTTCGGCGGCATCCTGACGGTGTCCTTGGGGCACGCCGAGCCGCGCGTCACCGACGCGGTGGTCGCGCAGGCCAAGAAGCTGGTGCACACGTCGGCGCTGTACCCGATCCCGGCGCAGGTGGCGGCGGCCGAGCGGCTGATCCAGATCTCGCCGATCAAGGGCAAGCAGAAGGCCTTCTTCACCAACAGCGGCACCGAGGCGGACGAGACGGCCTTGGTGCTCGCGAAGGTGTTCACGAAGACGACGGAGGTGATCGCGCTGCGTCACTCGTATTCGGGACGCACGCTGGTCGCGATGACCAACACCGCGCACTCGAAGTACCGCGCGCTGCCGGCGCAGGTGCCGGGCACGGTGCACGCGCACGCGCCGTACTGCTACCGCTGCCCGTACGGCGCGACGCCGGCCAACTGCGGGCTGCGCTGCGCCGAGGACCTGGAGGAGCTGATCGCGACGTGCACGACGGGGCGGCCGGCGGCGTTCTTCGCCGAGCCGATCCTGGGCGTGGGCGGCTTCATCACGCCGCCCGAGGAGTACTTCAAGGTGGCGGTCGGCATCGTGCGCAAGCACGGCGGCCTGTTCATCTGCGACGAGGTCCAGACGGGTTTCGGGAGGACCGGGGAGAAATGGAACGGCATCGAGCACTACGGGGTCGAGCCGGATCTCGTGACCTATGCCAAGGGCATCGCGAATGGCTACGCGATGGGCGCGACGCTGGCGCGCGCCGATGTCGCGGATGCGTTCACGGCGGGGAGCATCGCCACGTTCGGCGGGAATCCCATCTCGGCGACCGCGGCGACCGCGACCATGAAGGTCATGGCGGACGAGCGCATCCCGGAGCGTGCGGCGCGCCTGGGCGCGCGGCTGCGCGGGCGGCTCGAGGCGATGAAGGAGAAGTATCCGCTCATCGGTGACGTGCGCGGCATGGGGCTCATGCAGGCCATCGAGCTCGTCGAGGATCGCGTGACGAAGAAGCCGGCGGCGGCGGCGACGGCGCGCTTCGCGGAGGCGTGCAAGCGGCGCAAGCTGCTCGTCGGCAAGGGCGGGTTGTACGGGAACACGGTGCGGATCGCGCCGCCCATGCTGATCGGCGAGGCGGAGATCGACGCGGCGTGCGACATCATGGATGCCGCGATGGCGGAGACGGCGA
>DATLEB010000046.1:0-20559 GCA_035525615.1 Kofleriaceae bacterium
TTGGCGCGATCGAGCTCGGGCTTGTACTGCTTCGGCACTTCCATCTTGAGGTTGACGAGCTTCAGGTTCGCGCCGTTCGCGTCCTCGGCGAACACGATCTCGTACGGCACCACGCCCTTCTCGAACATGACCTCGCCGAACACCATGCTCTCGACCACGCCGTCGGGCGCCTGACGCCGCGAGCTCGTCGCGCTCGTGACGTCGAGCAAGCGCCCCATCAGCGCCGTGAAGTCGTCGTGATAGATCTGCAGCTCGGTCTGCTTCACGCTCTCCTGGAAGCGCGGGTGCGCGGCCTCGTGGATCTTGACCACCGCGCCGGGTGCGTTCCACGCCACGAAGAAGGCCTTCACGTCGGCCGACCGGTCGATCTTCGGCAACACGACGGCGTCCGGGCCGCCCGACGTGATCAGCTTGCCGGTTCCCGCGCCCACACCGGTTGCCGTCCCCGTCGCCACGCCCGTCCCCGTGCCTGTCCCTGACCCTGTCCCCGGCTCCTTCTTCGACCCCGAGCAAGCCGCGATCAGCGCGGCGCACAGAAGGACAGCTCTCATGCGCCGACCTTAGCCGATGCCGTCAGGTCGCGCGCGGCAGCTCGATCCAGAACACCGTGCCGCTCGGCTCGTTTCCCTCGACGCCCACGGTCCCACCCATGCTCTCCACCAGGTGCTTGACGATCGACAGGCCCAGGCCGGTGCCGCCGACCTCGCGCGACCGCCCCGGATCGATGCGATAGAACCGCTCGAAGACGCGCTCCCGGTGATGTGGCGCGATCCCCGGCCCGTCGTCGGCGACGATGATGCGCACGCGCTCGCCTTGCGACGTCGCTCGCACCCAGACGTGCCCGCCCGCCGGCGTGTACTTGATGGCGTTGTCGATCAGGTTCACCAGGATCTGATCGAGCGCCTTGGCGTCGCCCACCACGCGCACCTCCGGCGCCACCTCGATCTGCAGCGTCACCGGCCTGGCCGCCGCGTCGCGCTCGACGGCGCTGCTCGCCTGCTGCGCCGCCGCCACCACGTCGACCGTCGTGCGGTCGATCCGGTAGTGGCCGGCCTCGAGCCGCGACAGATCGAGCAGGTCGGCGATGATGCGCGCCAGGCGCTCCGCGTTCCGGTGCAGCCCGTCGATCAGCTTCGCGCCGAACACCGGATCGTCCTTCGCTCCCGACAGCAAGGTCTCGGCGTTGGCGCGGATGACGCTCACCGGCGTGCGCAGCTCGTGCGAGACATTGGCGACGAAGTCGCGCCGCACCGTCTCGAGCCGCCGCAGGTCGGTCACGTTCTCGAGCACCAGGATGCAACCCACGTCGTCGCGTTGCGGGTGCACGCGCGCCGCGATGCGCACGCCCGACGCCGTCGTGATCTCCCCGCTCCCCGACGCGGGCGCCTGCTCGACCAGCTTCACCAGGCCCGGGATGCGCACCTGATCGATGAACGCCTCGCCGATCGGCACGCCCGGCAGCTCCAGCATCTCGCGCGCCGCCGGGTTCACCATGGTCATGCGCCGCTCCTCGTCGAGCGCGATCACGCCCTGGCTCATGCTGTCGAGCACGGACCCGAGCAACGCCCGCTCGTGCACGAGCGCTCGCACGGTCCGCTCCGCGTCGGCCGCCATCCGGTTGATGAAGTCGCCGACCTCGCCGATCTCGCCCTCGCGTTCGATGGTGATGCGCCGCGCGCCGCCGGCCGCGACCTGCGCCGCGGATGTGGCGAGCTGTCGCAGCGATCGCCGGATGAGCGCCGTCGCAGTCAGCGTCATCCCGAGCGCGACCGCCAGGCCGATCGCGCCGCCGATCATGAGCAAGACCCAGAGCTGGTCGTATGCGCGATCGAGCGCGTCGCGTGTGGCAGCGAGACGCACGACGCCCAGGCCGTCGCCGTAGCGGAACGGGCGGGCCACCAGGACGCGGCCACCGCGGTGTGCGCTGCCGCCACGGATCTCGGGATCGAGGGCGGCCCGCACCTCGGGCAACCCCAGCACGTCGCCAACGCCGCCGGGCTTGGTGTCGGCAAGCACCTTACCTTCGGCGTCGAAGACCTCGACCTCCGTGCCGGTGGCGCGCGCAAACCGCTCGGCCAGGGCCTGGCCCTTGGGTCCGTCGAGATCGGGCAGCGCCTCCAGGCCGATGCGTGCACTCTCGGCGTGGCGCACCAGCTCGGCCTCGGTGGTGCGGTGCAGGGTGTCGCGCACCTCCGTGCGCAGGACGACCGCGGCCGTGGCCTCGACGACGACGATGACGCCGACGGAGGCGAGGAACAGCTTGGAGCCGATCCCGAGGTTCATGAGCGTCTTGAGTTTGCCTGAAGTGGTTCGATTGCCCGGGATCCGGGAGTCGTCACTGAACTGTCACGGAAAACGGGGGTGGCGGCGGTGACGCTCGTGTCGCGATTGTGTTACAGCGACGCCACATCGCCGGGAGCATTCGATGTTCGGACGCTTTCTTCCCAAAGAGACCAGCTTCTTCGACTTCTTCGAACAGCACGCGGCACTCACCGTCGAGGGCGCGAAGGAGTTCCTATCGCTGGTCACGACCGGCGCCAACATCGACGCCAAGGCCAAGCGGATCGCCGACATCGAGCACGAGACCGATGTCATCACGCACCGCTGCGTCGAGGCGCTCCACAAGACGTTCATCACGCCGATCGACCGGGATGACATCCACCGGCTGATCACGCGGATGGACGACATCATGGACTTCGTCGAGGCCGGGGCCGAGCGCATCGCCCTCTACGAGCTGGTGACGATGATGCCCGACATCCGCGATCTCGCCGATGTCCTCGTCCGCGCGACCGAGAAGGTCGAGCTGGCGGCGCGTGGCCTGCGGAACCTGAAGGATCCGCAGAGCATCATCAAGGAGTGCATCGACATCAACCGGCTGGAGAACGAGGGTGACCAGATCCTCCGCCGGGCGGTGGCGCGTCTCTTCAAGGAGAACGCGAACGATCCGATCACCGTCATCAAGTGGAAAGAGATCTACGAGAGCCTCGAGAACGCGACCGATCGCTGCGAGGACGTCGCTAACATCATCGAGGGCGTCGTCCTCGAGCACGCCTGACGGAACGCGCCGATGGACGTCTCCGCCATCGTCATCTTCACCATCGCCGCGGCGCTGGTGTTCGACATCATCAACGGGTTCCACGACGCGGCCAACTCGATCGCGACCGTGGTCTCGACGCGCGTGCTCTCGCCGCGCGTCGCGGTGCTGTGGGCAGCCTGCTTCAACTTCGTCGCGCTCTTCATCTTCCACGAGGGCGTGGCCAAGACGATCAGCGGCATCATCCACATCCAGACCGGTGACCCTGCGTTCGTGTACGTGGTGATGTGTGGCCTGATGGGCGCCATCACGTGGAACCTGCTCACGTGGTGGTGGGGCCTGCCGTCGTCCAGCTCGCACGCGCTCATCGGTGGCATCGGCGGCTCGGGCGTCGCGTACGCCGGGTTCGGCGTGCTCGTGAAGGCGAAGGTCTACAAGGTCCTCTACTTCATCCTGCTCGCGCCGCTCATCGGCTTCGGGCTCGGCTACATCGTGATGCTGGCGGTCTACTGGATGTTCCGGAAGATGCGGCCCCAGAAGGTCGACCGCGTCTTCCGGATCGGGCAGCTGATCTCCGCGGCCGCGTACTCGATCGGTCACGGCGGCAACGACGCGCAGAAGACGATGGGCATCATCCTCGCGGTCCTCATCGCGTCGGGGCATCTGCCCAAGAACTTCGACCACACGCCGGTGTGGATCATCCTGGCGTCGTACGGCTGCATGGCGTTCGGCACGGCGATCGGCGGCTGGCGCATCGTGAAGACGATGGGCATGGGCCTCACGCACCTGAAGCCCGTCGGCGGTTTCTGCGCCGAGATCGCGGGCGCGGTCACGTTGTTCGTGGCGACCAACTTGAAGATTCCGGTGTCCACCACGCACACGATCACGGGCTCGATCGTCGGCGTCGGTACGGTCACCAAGGCGCGCGGCATCCGCTGGAGCACCGCGCAACGCATCGTGTGGGCGTGGATCTTCACGATCCCGGCGGCGGCGGCGGTTGGCGCGGGGTGTTTCAAGATCGCGCAGATGTTCCATCCTTGGTGATGGTCCGTCGTCCGCCGCGCACCCTGGTCGCAGTTCTTGCCATCCTCGCCGGCGCTTGCTCCGGCTCGCCCGAACGCAACCCGGCGACGAAGACGCCGCCGTCACCGGCGGTGCCGCCGCAGCCGCCCCTACGCGCGACGCTCGGTGACGAGGTCGTCTTCGCCGGGATGTGCGACGCGTCGGGCGCGGTCCCGCTGTCGGCGAATCGCATGATCGCCGCCGACGACGAGGACAACGTGCTGCGCGTGTACGACGCCGATCAGGGCGGCAAGCCGCTCTCGACCGCGGACCTCTCGACGGCGCTCGGGCTTCCGCTCAAGGGCAAGAAGCGACCGCGCCATCCCGAGGTCGATCTCGAGGCCGCCACGCTCGACGGTGACCGCGCGTACTGGGTCACGTCGCACGGGCGCAACACCAAGGGCAAGCTCAAGGACGAGCGCCTGCAGTTCTTCGCGACCACGGTCGGTGAGTCGATCGAGATGATCGGCACGTACGACGGGTTGCTCGATGATCTGATCGCCGACGAGCGCTACGCCCGCTTCGAGCTGGCGGCGGCGTCGGAGCTCGCGCCCAAGCTCCCGGGCGGGCTCAACATCGAGGGCCTGACCGCGACCGTCGACGGCCGGCTCTTCATCGGCTTCCGCAACCCCATCCCCCGGGGGCGCGCGCTCGTCGCACCGCTTCTCAACGCCGGCGAGCTCGTCGGCGGCGGCGGCGCGAAGGCGCGCTTCGGCGATCCGATGCTGCTCGACCTGGGCGGGCAGGGCATCCGCTCGCTCTCGTGGTGGCGGGGCACGTACCTGATCGTCGCCGGCGACTTCGCGAGCGGCGGCACCTCGAACCTCTACCAGTGGGACGGCGAGGGCGCGCCACGTCGCATCGACGTGGACCTCGGTGGTCTCAACCCCGAGGGGTTCTTCTCGCCCGAGGATCGCGCCGAGATCATGTTGCTCAGCGACGACGGCTCGGTGCTCGTCGACGGCGTCGAGTGCAAGGCGCTCGAGGACGCGGCCCGGCGTTCGTTCCGCGGACGCTGGCTGCGGCTCGAGGCCGACCGTCAGGTCGAGGCTCAGGCCGACGCTTCGTCCGGCTGATCGCGGAAGCGGTAGCCCACGCCGCGCAGCGTCTCGATGTACTGCCCGGCCTCGCCGAGCTTCTCGCGCAGCCGCTTCACGTGCGTGTCGACGGTGCGCGTGGTGACGTCGGCGTCGATGCCCCAGACGTCCGAGAGCAGCGTCTCGCGCGTCTGCACGCGGCCCTTGCGCGACAGGAACGCGTAGAGCAACCGGAACTCGAGCGCGGTCAGCGCGATCTCGTCGTCGTCGACCCACGCGCGATGCGACTCGCGGTCGACCTTGAGCCGGCCGAACCGCAGCGTCTCCGGCTCGGCGTCGGTCTTCTGCGCGCGTCGCAGGAGCGCGCGGATGCGCAACACCAGCTCGCGCACGCTGTATGGCTTGACGACGTAGTCGTCGGCGCCGACCTCGAAGCCGACCACGCGATCGATCTCGCTGCCCTTCGCCGTGCACATGACGATCGGGATGTCGCGCGTACGTTCGTTCTCCCGCAGCCGGCGGCACACCTCGGTTCCCGAGAGATCGGGGAGCATGAGGTCGAGCACGATCACGTCGGGCAGTGGCTCCGTGTGCGCGCCGTCGAGGCCGCCCTGGCCGGAGTGCGCGACGCGCACCTGGTAGCCCTCGCGGGTCAGGTTGTATTCGAGCGTCGTCGCGAGGTCGACCTCGTCTTCGATGATGAGGCACAAGCCGAGCACGGAGACATGGGTAGCACGGGCCCGGTGACGGTGTCGTGACAGCCCCGTGACGCTCCGTCCCGCTACATCTTCACGCGCTCGTTGGTCGGATCGTAGAGCGGCTTGAGCGACGCAACCGCCGGATACTTGGTGCCGGCGATGTCGACCTCCCAGCGGCCGGCGTCGAGCCAGGCCTGGTCGATCGTGGCGCCGCCGCCGTCGATCATGGCGAGGCCGACCGCGCCGCCCAGGGTGTGGCCGTAGGACGCGGCGCGGATGTAGCCGACCGGCTTGCCGTCGCGGTGCACGATCTCGGCGTGGAAGAGCATGGCCTCCGGGTCCTTGATGAGGATCTGGAGCAGGCGCTTCTTCAGCGGGCCGGCGGCCTTCTGCGCGACCACCGCGTCGCGCCCGATGAAGCCGCCCGGCTTCTTCAGATCGACGGCGAAGCCGAGGCCGACCTCGAGCACGCTGTCGGTGTTGTCGATGTCGTGACCGTAGTCGCGGTACGCCTTCTCCATGCGCAGGCTGGCCAGCGCCTTCAAGCCCGCGTGGCGCAGGCCCACGCGCGCGCCGGCGGTGACCAGGCGATCGTAGACGTGCGTCGCCTGCTCGGTCGGGATGTAGAGCTCGTAGCCGAGCTCGCCCAGGTACGTGATGCGCACGCACAGGACGCGCGCGAAGCCCACGTCGATCTCGCGCGCGGCGCGGAACGGGAAGGCCTCGTTCGACATGTCGGCGCCGGTGACGAGCTGCATGAGCTCGCGCGAGCGCGGGCCCTGCACGTTGAGCTGCGCGTACGCCGACGTCACGTCGGTGACGAACGCGTGATGGTCATCCATGTAGCGGCGCATCCACGTCTCGGTGTGGCGGTGCACCGTGTCCGACGCGACCACCCAGTACTTCTCGTCGCCGAGCTTGGTGACGGTGAGGTCGCCCTCGAGGCCGCCCAGGTGATTGAGCCACTGTGTGTACGTGATCATCCCGGTCGCGCCGTCGACGTTGTTGGCCGAGATGTGGTTGAGGCAGCGGCCGGCGTCGCGTCCCTGCACCAGGAACTTCGACATGAACGACATGTCCATGAGGATGACGCCGTTGCGCGCCGCCTCGTGCTCCGCCTTCCAGTACGGGAACCAGCGCTGCTTGCCGAACGAGAGCGGCCCCGGATCGGGCGCGATGCCGGCGGGCGCGTACCAGTCGGCACCCTCCCAGCCGCTGACGTCGCGGAAATACGCGCCGCGGGCGACCAGGCGATCGTGGAACGCCGACGTCTTGGCGCCGCGCGCCGTCTCCATCGAGCGCGTCGGGTAGTGACACTGGTAGACCATGCCGAGCGACTCGACGGTGCGCGTGCGGCGGTACTCGGGGTTGGCCTGGTACGTGTGCAGGCGATCGATGTTCATCGCCGTCACGTCGACATCGGGACGGCCGTTGATGATCCAGTGCGCCATCACGCGGCCGAGGCCGCCGCCGGTGAGGATGCCGATCGAGTTGAGACCGGCGGCGACGAAGTAGTTCTTCAGCTCGGGCGATTCGCCGACGCACGGCTGCAGATCGGGCGTGAAGCTCTCCGGGCCGCAGAAGAACTTCTTCACGCCGACCTCGAGCGAGATGGGCACGCGCGCCATCGCCTTCTCGAGGTACGGCGTCATGCGATCCCAGTCGGGCTTGATCTCCCCGAACGAGAAATCGTCGGGGATGCCGCCGACGTTCCACGGCGCGCAGATCGGCTCGAACATGCCGATCATCAGGCCGCCGACCTCCTCGCGGAAGTAGCCGTACGAGCCGGGATCCTCGAGCACCGGGAACGACGCCGACAGCGAGGGAATCTTCTCGGTGATGAGGTAGTAGTGCTCGGCGGCCTGCAGCGGGATGTTCACGCCCGACTTCTGTCCGAGCTGGCGCGCCCACATGCCGGCGCAGTTGACGACGTACTCGGCCTCGATGTCGCCCGCGGTCGTGGTCACGCCGGTGACGACGTTGCGCTGCTTTGTCACGCCGGTGACGGCGACGCCTTCGACGATCGTCGCGCCGGCCATGCGCGCGCCCTTGGCGAGCGCCATGGTGACGTCGACCGGGTCGGCGCGGCCGTCCTCCTTGACGTAGAAGCCGGCGAGCATGTCGTCGGTCTTCGCGAGCGGGAAGAGGTCGCCGACCTGCGTCGGCGAGATCTCGTGCACGTCGACCCCGCACACGCGGTTGAACGCGGAGACGCGGCGATACTCCTCGAGGCGGTCGGCGTCGCACGCGACCTCGATGAAGCCGACCGGCTTGAAGCCGGTGGCCTGGCCGGTCTCGGCGGGGAGGCGCGCGTAGAGGTCGCGCGTGTACTTGCGCATCTCTGTCGACGTCTCGGACGTGGAGCCGAACGTGACGATGAGGCCGGCGGCGTGCCACGTGGTCCCCGACGTGATGCGATCACGTTCGAGGAGGACCACGTCCTTCCATCCCATGTGGGCGAGGTGGTACGCGACCGAGGTGCCGATGATGCCGCCGCCGATGATGACGACGCGAGCGCGAGACGGGATGCTGGGAGGGACGGCTGCGGACATGACGCCGCACGATACAAGAGGCCTCAGGCCTCGGGCTACAGGCTTCAGGCCCAGAGGCGGTCGCGCAGTCGCAGCCCGATGCCGCCCGTCGCGCGAACCAAGGCTTCGTACTCTCGACGAGCCGCGTCATCCCCGTCGATGCGGCGCATGGCGCGGATGAGCGTGTTCTTCTTGGTGTGCTCGGCGCCGATGAACTCGATCGCCGCGACCTCGTAGCCGGCGGCGCGCAGCAGCAGCATGCGCATCGCGTCGGTGACGTGCGCGGCGGTCTCGCGGCGCAGGTGCGGCGTGCGCCAGATGGGCGCGAGCCCGGCGTTGCCGTCGTCGGCGACGGTGCCGCGGTCGGCGAGCGCTTCCCAGCCGCGCGCCAGCTCGGCCTGGCAGCACGGCGCGACCGCCACCAGCTCGGCCTTGCGCGAAACGCCGAGCGCGATCGCGTCGCACGTCGCGGAGTCGCAGGCGTGCAGCGCGATCACGCCGTGGATCGCGTCGGTGGCGACCGCTGGAATCGCGGCGAGGTCTCCGACCTCGAAGCGCGCGACGTGCGCGAGCGCGGCGATCTCCGTGCGGCGGCGACACTCGTCGATCACATCCGCGTTGCGATCGACGCCGAGCACCTCGATGCGATGGCGCCACACGTGCTCGCCGCACCACGCGAGCAAGAGCGTCAGGTACGAGCGGCCGCAGCCGGCGTCGAGGAGCCGGATGCGCTCGTGGCGCGACCTCAGCTCCGCGAAGGCTGGCCCGAGCACGCCCACCATGTGATTGATCTGGAAATACTTGCGGACCTGCGCCGGCGGAAGCGACGCGTCCGCGTTGAGGAGACCGAGCGCCCGCAAGAGCGGCGCCGCGTCCCCGGGACGGATGAGGACCTTCTTGCCCTGGAGCAGCTCGTCGGTGCGCGCCTGGGTCCAGTGTGCACGCGCCCGCGACTCCAGCTCCTCAGCCCAACGATTACGAGTGGTCGACGTGTGGGACATTACGGTTTCGGGCACAACGACGCAGTCGGCCGCGGAGGCTGTTACCATGTTCGCTGGAGGTGACGATGCGGTATCTCTACGGCGATTCCTCAGAGTCGACCCTCGAGATCAACTACCTGGCCTTCCTGAGAGACGCGATCGACTTTGGCGTCGCGGTCTTGCAGGCAGAGCACGGTCTGGTCCAGTCCCGAGAGCGCAAGACGCATCGGGACCGGTCGGCCGAGGAGTCCGCTCGGGCCGTCGAGCACTTCGGGCGCGTCGCGCTCGAGGTGGTGGAGACCTTCACGCAGGGAGACGCACCGGTGAACCGGTGTGCGGCGTCCGTCGCCGCCTCCATCAGTGACGCGGTGAAGCGCGAGATCCTGAAGGTGCGCAGCGGGCAAGGCACCGACACCGATCAGATCGTGGGCGAGCTGCAGCGGCTGCGCGAGAAGTGCGTGAGCGCGCTCGCCACGTTGCTCGCGACGCACGATCTGCCGGACGCCGACGAGACGCTGGTCATCCAGTGGAACGGCACGGCGTACGAGGCGCGCATGGTCCAGCGCGTGGGCTGGGGCCTGGAAGTGACGGTCGCGCTCGACATCGCGCCGTCGTCGCCGTTCGGCCATGACCTGCGCGTCGAGAAGATGATGGACGGCGTCACGGTGCACGCGCCGGAGACCGCGGGCTGGCTGAAGAAGGACGTGAAGATGGTGCCCCACAAGCTCGGGCGCTTCCACGTCAACCACGTCACCGTCGCGACGAGCGGCACGGTCATGCGCGTGCGCGCGACGCCCGAGGCCGGCGCGGCGGGCTTCGACATCAGCGTCGGCAAGCGCGGCGACGTCACGGTCGAGCGCGCGGGCCGCTCCGAGAACGAGGTGCCGTTCGACACCGACGAGCGCGACCTGGCCGGGCTGCGCGGGCTGGCCGCGAAGCTCGAGGCCGCCGCCGACGGGCTTCAGAGCACGCGCGGCGGACTCGTGTCGGCGGTGCTCGACGGCAAGACGCTGGCGACGCACGAACATCCGGCGGTGATGGTGGAGCGGCTGGTCGCGGCGATGGCGCCGGTCGTGAACGAGATCGCGAAGCACTCGCTGTCGCCGCGCGAGCTCGTGCTCAAGCGGCTGCTCGGCGGTGATCGGCGCGAGGAGATCTTCCTGTCGCGCGCCGAGCTCGAGAAGAAGGTGCAGGGCTTGCCGCCGCAGGCGCAGCGCGTGTTCGTGCCGCTCGGCATCGTCGAGGTCGCGCCGATCACGATCGAGTCGCGCGACGTCGAGGTCGACATGGATGACGCGCCGGTGCGGCCGATGCCGGCGATGGGACAACCTCCGCGCTCACATCGACCGTCGGCGGCGCCGCCGGCCGCGGGCGGGACTGCTGCGAGCAGCGTGGATGAGGAGGCGCCGGGCGCCGTGGTGATGGGCATGACCGTGGCGCGCGCGCAGACGCCGTCGCCGGTCGCGTCGTCGGGTTCAGTGGCGGCGTCGTCGTCGTCGTCGATGCTGTCGTCGGCGATGGCGTCGATGGTGTCTTCGTCGAACGACGTCGAGATCGAGGCCGAGGGCCCGCCGTTTGCGCAGTCGCCGCCGGCGGTGATCGTGAGCTCGGCGCCGACGGAGTCCGCGGCTGCCGACGCGGCGGGCGAGGAGAGCTCGAGCCCGTCGATCACGCTCGAGGCCGACCTGCCGCCGGTGCGTGTCCGTCCCGGCTCGCTGCCGCCGCTGCCGCCGCTCTCGACGGGCGGGACCAACCCGCCGCCGATGCGGTCGAAGGGCAAGACCATGCCGCCGCCGCCGCCGCCGACTCCGCCGGCCCCGCCGCCGCCGCGCGTGTCCGTGGCTGCGGCCGAGGCCGCCGTCGACGCCGCCCTGCGCGACCTCGACGAGTCGGAGCCGACGCAGGTCATCTCGACGCCGCCTCGTCCCGGGTCGTGACGATCCTCGCGCGCGGCGCGACCGGGATGAGGTAGGGTCACGCCATGCGCGCTTGCTGGACCATCGGTGCCGTGGCCCTGGGTACGTTCGCGGCCGGGTGCGGCGGCGGAGATGATGACGGCGGCGCGTGCGATCCCATGCGCGAACCGTGCGTGATCGAGCGCGACGTCAGCACGATCACCGTGGGCGGCGGCGTCGAGGACGAGGACACGTGCCAGAGCTGGACGCTCAACAATCCCACCGAGCTGTGGGTGAACGCGGTCGGCGAGAGCAACGACGGCGCGTACCACCACGCCAACTGGTTCTTCGTTCCAGACAACCTGTACCCGCTGCCGGATGGAACGTGGTCGTGCGACGAGCAGGGCTTCGTCGAGCTGAACGCCGCGGTCGTGGGCGGGTACCTGTTCGCGCTGAGCACGCAGAGCGAGCTCGAGACGCAGGCGCTGCCGGCGGGCAGCGGCATCCGCATCCCGCCGTACAGCCGCATCGTCGGCTCGAGCCACCTCTTGAACGCGAGCGGCGATCCGGTGACGACGACGATGCACCTGCAGCTCCACACCATCCCGCCCGCCGACGTGACGGCGAAGATGGCGCCGGCGCGCATCCAGTATCACGACCTCACCCTCGACCCGATGACCCGCTCCTCGTTCACGACCGAGTGCCTGTTCGCCGACGATCACCAGTCGCAGCTGGGGCGCCCGCTGTCGTACGAGCTCCACTACGTGCTGTCGCACTATCACGGGCTCGGGTCGTACACGCAGCTCGAGATCGCGGGCGGGCCGCGCGACGGCGAGGTCATCATGCGGCACGAGGGCTACGGCGAGAACTTCGGCGTCGCGCTCGACCCGCCCGTGGATCTCGGCGCGGCGGGCGCGCAGGGCGTGCGCTTCACCTGCGGCTTCAACAACCCGCGCGCGGCGCAGGTCGGCTGGGGCATCGGCGATCAGGAGATGTGCGTCGTCGCGCTGCAGGCCAAGACGGATCTGGCGTGGGACGGCGACGTGAAGCGCGGCACCGGCGCGACGACGGGGACCGCGAACGGCGAGGTCAACTACGGCGGCCCGTGCGACATGCTGGCGTTCGAGTGGGACTTCGAGAAGGCCGGCGGGCCGCCGCGGTAGCGCGCTGAGCCTTACTCCGCCGGCGCGGGCGGCGTGCGATGATCGCGGCGTGCCGAAGGGGTTGCCGCACGGTGCATATGATCATCCGCTGACGCGGGCGCTCGCGCGAGCCGTGGGCGAGGTCGAGGCACCGGCGCAGGTGGAGCTCGACGAGCTCGGCAGCTCCGAGATCGCGGCCAGCCTGGGTCGGCACATTGCCGCGGAGATCACGAGGGTGATCGCGTCACTGCCGCAGGACCAGCGCGTCGAGCACGCGCTCGTGGTCGCGAATCGACTGCTCGAGTCCTTGCCGGGGTTGGTCGGCGAGTCGGTCGCACCGGTCGAAGCGGAGCCACTGCTCGAGGCGCAGCTCGAGCCGCCGGCGCGGCGCCTCGTGTCCGTGCACGTCGGTGCAGCCACGCCACGGCCGCAGACACCGCTCGGCAGCTCGACCCTGTTCACGCGAAGTCGCGGCGAGCCGGGGCTCGGGAACGAGCTGTCGCACGAGATCGCGTGCGCCGATCGCGTGGACGTCCTCGTCGCGTTCATCACGACGGGAGGCGTGCGTCAGATTCGCGACGCGCTCGAACAGCTCGCCGCGCGCGCGGGTGGGGCCGTGCCGCGCGTGCGTGTCCTGACGACGACGTTCACGGGGACGACGGAGATCGAGGCGCTCGACATCTTGTCGCTGCTGCCCGGCGCCGAGGTGAAGGTGTCGTTCGACACGCGCCGCACGCGCCTCCACGCCAAGGCGTGGCTGTTCCATCGCGAGACCGGGTTGAGTACGGCGTACGTCGGCTCGGCAAACTTGACGGCCACCGCGCTGGGCGCCGGACACGAGTGGATGGTGAAGCTGTCGGCCGCCGACCTGCCGCACGTCGTCGAGAAGTTCGAGGGCACGTTCGAGACCCTGTGGGCCGACGAGGAGTTCGAGCGCTACGACCCGAACGACGACATGCAGCGTACGCGGCTCGCGGTCGCGCTGCGGCGCGAGAGGGGGGCCGATGCGGTCTCGCCGCTCACGTTCCTGACGCTCCGGCCGTATCCGTTCCAGGAGGCGATCCTCGATCGTCTCGAAGCCGAGCGCGCGGTGCTGGGCCACCGCCGCAACCTGGTCGTCGCGGCGACGGGCACCGGCAAGACGGTGATCGCGGCGTTCGATTACGAGCGCGTGGCCGCGGCGGCGAGGGTGCGGCCGCGGCTCCTGTTCGTCGCGCATCGTCTCGAGATCCTCGAGCAGGCGATCGGGACGTTCCGTCACGTGCTGCACGATGCCGCGTTCGGCGAGTTACACGGCGGCGGGCACGAGGCGTTCCGCGGAGAGCACGTCTTCGCGACGGTGCAGAGCGCCGGCGGCCTGCTGGAGAAGTTCCCTGCCGATCACTGGCGCCACGTCGTCATCGACGAGTGCCACCACCTGCCGGCGTCGTCGTATCAGGCGGTCGTCGGGAGGTTGCAGCCCGAGATCCTGGTCGGCCTGACCGCCACGCCGGAGCGCACCGACGGACGCACGCTGCTCCCGGACTTTGGAGGGCGCGTCGCCGCGGAGCTGCGCATCTGGCACGCGATGGAGCAGCAGCTCCTCGTGCCATTCGAGTACTACGGTCTCGCCGACGGCACCGATCTGCGCACGGTGCGATGGAGCCGCACGGGATACGACGCTGGCGCGCTGGCCGGGCTCTACACCGGCAACGAGGCGCGTGCGCGGCTCGTGCTGAAGCAGCTCGAACGCCGCGTCACGAGCCTGCGCGACGTCCGCGGCCTCGGGTTCTGCGTGACGGTCGAGCATGCCGAGTTCATGGCGGCGTTCTGCGCGGCGGCCGGAGTTCCCGCGATCGCGCTGCACGGTGACTCGCCGGTCGAGCTGCGCCGGGACGCGCCGCGGCGACTGCGCGATCGCGAGGTCAACCTCGTCTTCACGTGCGACCTCTACAACGAGGGCGTCGACCTGCCGTTCGTCGACACGATCCTGCTGCTGCGACCCACGACGAGCGCGACGCTGTTCCTGCAGCAGCTGGGCCGCGGCTTGCGACTGCACAAGGACAAGGCATCGTGCCTCGTGCTGGACTTCATCGGTCAGCATCGCGAGGAGTTCCGGTTCGACACGACGCTCGCGGCGCTGACCGGGCTTCCGCGCGCGCGGCTGGCAACGGCGGTGCGGGACGGATTCCCGTTCTTGCCCAGCGGATGCAGCCTCGCGCTGGATCATATCGCGCGTGACCAGATCCTCACGTCGTTGCGGCGGTCGGTCGCGGGCGCGCAGCGACTCGCGGCGGAGTTGCGCGAGCTGACGGCGGCGTCGGGGCGTGTGACGTTGACGCGGTTCCTCGCGGAGACCGGTCGTGAGCTCGAGGACGTGTATGACGGCGGCCATGGCTGGGCGGCGATCGAGAACCTCGCGGGCGTCGCGGCGCGCGACGAGGACACCGAGGAGCTGAGCCGGCGGCTGGGGCGCTTGCTCCATGTCGACGAGCCGACGCGGCTGCGCCAATACCGGGCGTTGGCGAGCGGTGAGCTCGCGATGGCGGCGGATGCAGCGGCGGACGCGGCGGCGGATGCGCTCGTCGCGCGTCGCTGCATGATGCTCGACGTCCAGCTGCACGAGCGCGGCGTCATCCGTGCGGCAGAGGAGACGATTCGCTACTTCGGCGGTCGGAAGGAGAGCATGCAGGAGCTCGCAGAGCTCACCGGGCTACTCGAGGAGCAGGTCGCGATCGCCGCCGACGTGTATCCCGTGCCGGACTGGCCACTGGCGCTGCATCGCCACTACTCGCGTCGCGAGATCCTGGCGGCCGTCGGGCATCTCGAGGTCGGCGGGAAGGTCTCCACGCCGGTGGGCGGCGTCATGAAGGTCGGCGACAGCAAGCGCGAGCTCCTGTTCGTCACGCTCGACAAGTCGGGCAAGGACTTCTCTCCGACGACGCGCTATCGCGACTACGCCGTGAGCCGTGACCGATTTCACTGGGAGACGCAGACCGCCGCGAGCGTCACGCGACCGAGTGGCCGCCGGTACATCGAGAGTCCTGGCAACGGCTGGTCGTTTCATCTGTTCGTGCGCATCGACCCCGACTCGCCCTACGCATACGCCGGCCCGGTCGAGTACGAATCGCACGCCGGCGATCGACCGATCGGCATCGTGTGGCGACTCGCGCACGCGCTGCCCGCGCTGCTGTACGACCGCTACGCCACGCTCGCACAAGGCTAGAGACGCAGCTCGACCATGGGGGATCCGAGCTCGCCTTCTGGAATGCTCGACGAAGCGGTGGCAATGCTCGTGGAGGCGACGAGAATGTCTCCCATCGACTTCCGCGACGTGGATCAGCTCGCGATCGCCGCGACACCGGATGCTCGGTACGCGCTCGGCCTGATCGAGGGTGCGGCGGTCGTGAGAGGGATGACGTCGCTCGAGCTGCTCGACCTCAGCCGGAATGTCGGCGACGGCGCCCAAACGGCGGCCACACGGCGGCCACACGGCGGCCACACGATCGAGGGTGACGATCTTGCTGATTGTTGTGTTGCAGGTCAGCGATTCTGTCCGGATCTCGCTGATTGTTGTTGACGCATCGTGAGTGCGCGGCGAGGTCGTCGTCGAGAACCGCAGGATGATCGCCGCGTACGCGCGTCGGCGTGCCTGTGGTCGAACGATCGCGATGTCAGCGGCGAAGCGCGCGGAAAAGGTCCGTCGCGTCGCGCTACGGGCATTCTGCGAGGCCGAAAAATCGCGTGGTACAGGTGTCGAACGCGGAGTGCGTGGAAGGAGCGAGAGGGACGATGTTCGACGAGGAGCTCGGTGGAGAAGGCGGCGACGGCGGCGGCGGCGGCGGCGGCGGCGGTCAGGGCGGCGGCGCCCACGTGGGCGACGACGACTGGCGGATGATCGATCGACGGATGCGGCGGCTCGCGACGCGGCGTGCGGCGCTCGATGCCGAAGAGGCGCGGCTGCTGATGGCGGCGAGGCGGATGGAGATCCACCGCAAGCTCGGGTATGGCTCGTTCGACGAGTACCTGGAGCGGGCGCTGGGATATGCGCCGACGACGGGCCGCGATCGCGTACGGGTCGCAGAGGCGCTGGAGCAGCTGCCGCAGATCCGCGCGGCGATGGAGCAGGGTGTCGCATCGTTCTCGACGGTCCGCGAGATCACACGCGTCGCGACGGCGGAAACCGAGGAGGAATGGCTGGCGTACATCGATGGGCTCACGGTGCGCGAGGTCGAGCAGGCGGTGCGTGGTAGGCGCAAGGGTGATTCGCCCAACCAGCGCCCGGACCCGAATCTCGAGCCGCGGATCCTGCGTATCGCGCTGCCCCCGCAGACCTATGCGCTGTACCTGGAGGCGCGCCGTCACTACGAGACGCAGGTCGGCCATGCGATCTCGGACGCGCAGTTGCTGGCGGTCGCGTGCCGCGCAGTGCTCGGCGGCGCGGCTTCGGTGGGTGCAGCGACAGAAGTCCGGTCGACGGTCGACGGAACGCCGGATGCAGCTTGCGAAGCCGCTGACGCAGAACGCGCGGCCGACGGGACGGACGCGGCCGACGCGGCCGACGCGGCCGACGCGGCCGGGCGGCCCGGTTCGGCCGACGTCACGCGGTCGGCAAACCTTCCGCCGCATCAGGTCGCCATCGTCGTGTGTCCCGACTGCAAGCGCGGCTGGCACGACGCGCCCGGGCGTTCGGTCGAGCTCTCCGCCGCGGAGATCGAGCGCGTTCGTTGCGACGCTGTGGAGTTGGGGCGAGTGGACCTGGGCGAGACGCCGCCGAAGGCGAAATGGACGATCGCGCCGCGCCGGCGCCGTGCGGTGCTCGCCCGCGATCGTCACCGCTGTCCCGTGCCCGGCTGCACGTCGTCGACATTTCTCGACGTGCACCACATCGTGCATCGCGAGCAGGGCGGCGACGATCGGATGAGCAACCTCACGGCTTTGTGCGAGCTCCATCACACGCTGCACCATGACGGTGTGATCTGCATCGGTGGCGTCGGCGGCGCGATCGTGGTGACGCACGCCGATGGCCGGCCGTACGGCACGCCGCGCGAGCCGGTCGCCACGCCGCGCGAACCGGTCTTGCCACCGCACCGACGTGGCTCCACGCCGCGCGAAGCAGGTGCTGCACCCCGCGAACCGGCTCCGTCACCGCTGCCATTGGCTGCGAACCAGCGGGCGGCTTCGAGCGCGCTCGTCCGTTTGGGATTCCGTGCTCGGGACGCCGCCGCCTTCGTCGAGCACGCCGCCGCCCACGTGGGCGACGAGGCGACCCTCGAACAGCTGATCGCCGCGGCGCTGCGGGCGAGCGGCCGACCTCGCTGAGGTCGTGGTCGGTCGTCGTCATGTCGCCGGGGATGTCTCCGCGGCTCGCCTCGCGCGAGGCCGGGCCGCGGAGGTGCGAATCGCAGGCAAAGCCTCGAACATCTCGGCGCTCAACACCGCCGAGGGCGGCCGCCGTCGCGGCGGCGATCGCCGTCACCCGTTCACGGTCGCGTCGGCCGAGGCGGCCGAGGCGCTCGTCGCGCGGCTCGCCGTCGCTGCCGGCTATGTGCCCGAGCGTCTGCTCGGTGTGATGCTCAGCGCCGAGGACGAGCTGCAGGCGGTCCTGTGGCGGATGCGGTATCCGCGGCGGTAGTCGCCGAGCGCCCCATGCCGCCCACGTGGGCGGCTCAGGCTCAGAACCAGAACCAGAGCGAGGTCAGAACCAGAACCAGAGCCGGAACCAGAACCAGAACCAGAGCCAGGGTCAGAACCAGAACCAGAACCAGAGCCAGGGTCAGAACCAGAACCAGAGCCAGGGTCAGAACCAGAACCAGAACCAGAAGCGGATCGATGTCCGGGTCCGAGTCCGAGTCCGAGTCCGAGTCCGAGTCCGAGTCCGAGTCCGAGACCGAAACCGAAACCGAAACCGAAACCGAAAATCAGCAGCGCCGGCCGTGCGCCCATGGCGCGCGCAGCAGCGACTCGTCGACGATCGACGTCACCATCCGCGCCGTCTGCTCGTGCCCGAGCGCGGCCGCGGGGCCTTCCCGCTCGTCGAGCGGCATCTCCGGCACGCCGCCGCCGCCGATGTCCGGCGTCGCACCCGTGCCGCCCGCGGTTGCGCCGGCTCCGCCGATATCGAGAACACCTCCCGCCTGGCGTCCGTCGCGTCGCTCGACGCCGGCGTCCTGCGCGATTCGCACCTGCATTCGCGGCACGTTCACACCGCGCAGCTCGAGGTGCACATCCTGTGGCAGCGCGCGGCCTGAGGGAGCAGTCGCGCGCACGGACACCACGTCACCAGGGAGAAGGCTGACGTAGTTGTCACTCCACAGGACCGGCAGGACGTCGGCGCCGGTCGCGTCGACAAGACGCAGCTCGACGAAGAACGCCAGGCGGTCGGATACGTTGGTCAGGGTCGCCGCGACGACGCCACTATCGCGCGATGCGCGCACGGCCAGCGACGTCACGGGCAGCCGGCGCAGCGCGCTCACGTCCGCATGCTTGGCGGTCGGCGCATTCAGCCAGTTCGCCTGCTCGTAGTCGACGACATCCGGCTCCTTCGGGAGCCAGTACAGGTTCCGGCTCACCTCGCGCCCGCCGCCGTCCGTCAGGCGCAGATCCACGACGCGCACCGCAAACTCCGGGGGCGGCAGCTCCAGCACCACGGCCTTGCCGTCGGCCTCGACGAACACGTTCCGCACGATCTGCTCGGGCACGACCGCCGGCTGCGCGATCCCATCGTCATCCAGATCCACGACGCGCACCCGCACCGCGAGCCCGCGGAACGCGCGCGCCCACTGGTTGGTCACGACCACGGTGCGGTCGTCGTACGCGTACATGACGTGGAGCGGCTCGCACGCCTTCTGCGTGCCGAAGTAGCCGCCGCCAGGACGCAGGTACCAGTCGAACAGGTGCCAGATCATCGACGGCCAGCTGTTGTTCAACATCCACTGGATCACGCCGGTCGCGTCGTACTTGTTGCGCGTGTACGCCTCGAACATCGCGCGCTGACCCTCGTAGGTCATCACCTGCGACCACATCGCCAGGTCCTCGACACTCGCCGCCTCGCCGTAGCGCGCGTTCAAGGCATCCACGAACCGCATCACGGTGTGAAACTCCTGGCCGCCGGCGTGGAAGTTCCACACCGCGTCGATCGGCCACAGGTGATCCTCGCCGACCATCTGCCGCACGCTCTCGATCGGTGGGATCGCCGCGCCCGGCGAGATCTCCGTCGCAAACCCGAACGCGCCGCCGCGCACGGTGTCCTCGAGCCAGTAGCCGGGCGGCACGTACTCGTACGGGCCCTCCATCTTCAGACCGCTCGGCCCGGTCAGCTCGGTCGGCTTGTTGGCCGCGCTCGACTGCCACGCATTCGGCCAGCGCTCCTCGGCGAGCACGTCCTGGTACGCGCGCTCGACGCGCGCCGGCGGCGGGAAGTCACTGCCGTACCACCACGTCAGCATCGACGGATGTCGCCGCACCCGCCGCACCTGGCTGCGCAGCGACTCGGCGCTCACCGCGTAGTTGATCTCGCTCCACTTGTCCCACTTCTCCCAGCAGTCGCAGCAGCACCACCCCGCGATGACCAGCACGCCCTCGCGGTCGCACCACTCCAGCACCTCGGCGCGCTCGAGCATGCCCTCGAAGCGCACGCAGTTGAGGTTCATGTCCTTCACGTACTGGAGCTGCGCGAAGTCGCGCGCGCGGTCGCGTCGCAACAACAGGTCGGGCGCCCAGCCCGCGCCGCGCACGAGCAACGGCTTGCCGTTCACCTCGAAGCGCGCGTGCCCGCGCTCCGTCAACGTGCTGCTCACCTCGCGGATGCCGAACGCGAACCCATCCCGATCACTGACGACGCCGTGACCGTTCTCGCCGATCGTCACGTCGAGCTGCAGCCCGTACAGCGCGGGCTCGCCCATGAAGCGCGGCCACCACAGCCGCGGCTGGTCCACCACCAGCGCCGCATGCTCGTCGGCGCTCAGCGCGAACGCCAGCTCCTGCCGCGGCGCCAGCTCGAACGTCGCTCGCACCATCCGCCCGGGCAGCTCCGCGATCTGCGCGTGCACGACCGCGACCTGGACGTCGTCACTCACGTTCACCAGGTCGCCGGCGATCGTCAGCTTCGCCCGCTCGCCGTTCGCCTCGATCCGCGACGTCACGAACGGCGCGCGCAGCACGACCGGGCCGCTGTCGACGAGCCACACGTCGCGCCAGAT